>CAYJNH010000074.1:0-1394 GCA_964371705.1 uncultured Muribaculaceae bacterium | reverse complement strand
CAATAGATATAACTTTTTCTTCTAATAAATTCTTTTTAGGTTCAGTATTTCTTCTTCTATTATTAAATTTGCCATCTCTAGCTTTAATATTATTTTCTTTTTCCATCATTACCTCCTAAAACTCTAATCCAGCTTCTCTAGCTGAATCAGCTAAAGCTGCTACTCTACCGTGATATGCAAATCCACCACGATCGAATACTACTTTACTTATTTTAGCATCTTTACATTTTTTAGCGATATCTGTTCCAACAGCTTTAGCTGCTTCAACATTTCCACCGTTTTTAATTTTTAAAGTTTTGCTTGAAGAAGAAGCTAAGGTAGTACCAGTTACATCGTTAATAACTTGAGCATATATAGCTTCATTTGATCTATATACAGTAAGTCTTGGAACTTCAGTAGTTCCACTTAAATTTTTTCTAATTCTAGCATGACGTCTTTTTCTAGCCACATTATTTGAATCTTTTTTTATCATAACTTTATACCTCCTTATGCCGCTTTCTTACCTTCTTTACGACGTATAATTTCGCCTTTATAACGAATTCCTTTACCTTTATATGGTTCAGGTTTTCTTATTTTACGAATATTTGCCGCAAATTCAGTTACTTTTTGTTTATCTATTCCTTTAACTGTAATTTCAGTATTAGAAACTTGTTCAACTGTTAAACCAGCTGGAACATCTAACACAATTGGATGAGAATATCCAGCAGAAACATTAATTTTATTTCCTTGAACATTAAATCTATATCCAACACCTACAGCTTCAAGGCCTTTTTCATAACCTTTGTTAACACCATCAATCATATTACTAATTAATGAATTAGTAGTACCTTGCATAACATTAGCTTCTTTAGTATCTTTTAATTTTTTAGTAGTAACAGTTGTTTCTTCAACCTTTACTTCAATTAATTTACTAAAATTTAATTTTAATTCTCCTTTAGATCCCTTTACAGTTACTTCGTTGTTTTCAACAGTAACTGTAACACCTGCAGGAAGGGTTAATTTTCTTTCTCCGATTCTACTCATAATATCATCTTACCAAACATAGGCAAGAATTTCGCCTCCTAACCCTTTTTCTCTTGCTTCTTTATCAGTCATTAAACCTTGAGAAGTAGAGATTATTGCAATTCCAAGTCCATTAAGAACACGAGGAATTTCATTTGATTTAGCATAAACTCTTAAACCAGATTTACTGATTCTTTTAAGTCCAACTATAACTTTTTCTTTCTTAGGCCCATACTTAAGAGTAAGGGTAAGTTTATTTCCAGTTATATTTTCTTCAAGTTCATAACCATCAATGTAACCTTCTGCTTTTAGTATATTAGCTATTGCTACTGTCATATTAGTTCCAATAACATCAACTGTTTTATACTTCATTTGATTAGCATTTCTGATTC
>CAYJNH010000073.1:0-1839 GCA_964371705.1 uncultured Muribaculaceae bacterium | reverse complement strand
TGTGGTAAAATATGTAGTGCGAAGGAAGATGTTGTATGGATTATATAAAAATAAAAGGAGCAAGGGAAAATAACCTTAAAAATGTATCAATTGATTTACCTAAAAATAAACTTATTGTTATGACTGGAGTATCTGGTTCAGGTAAAAGTAGTTTAGCATTTGATACTATATATGCCGAAGGTCAAAGAAGATATGTTGAAAGTTTATCTGCTTATGCTCGTCAGTTTATTGGAGTAGCTAATAAACCAGATTTAGATTCAATTGAAGGCTTATCTCCAAGTATTTCAATAGATCAAAAAACAACAAATAAAAATCCTAGATCTACAGTAGGTACAATAACAGAGATATACGATTATCTTCGTCTTTTATATGCCAGAATTGGTGTTCCATACTGTCCTAATCATAACGAACCAATTTATGCTCAGTCTATCGAAGAAATGACTAATAAAGTTATGGAGAACACTGACAAAAAAATAACAATAATGGCCCCAATTGTACGTGGTGAAAAAGGAACTCATAAAGACTTATTAAATGATTTGTCGGAAAAAGGTTATACAAAAGTAAGAATAAATGGCGAAATATTTAAAACATATGAAGATGTTGAAATATCTAAAACTAAGAAAAGTAATATTGATGTAATTATTGATAAGATAACTGTTAGTAATGAAGAAAGAAGTAGGATATTTGAAGCACTTGAAATGTGTACTAAGATGGCTCATGGAAAAGTGTTACTTCAAATAGATGATGAAGAAATACTTATGAGTGAAGATTATGCATGTCCTAAATGTAATTATTCAATAGGTGAACTTGAACCCAGAATGTTTTCATTTAATTCTCCATTTGGAGCATGTCCTGAATGTAAAGGTTTAGGGTTTACACAAAAAATAAATTTAGATTTACTTATTAGAAATAAAAAATTAAGTATAAATGATGGAGCAATAACTGCTCTTAATAATGAAGAAACAAATACATTTTTTACAATGGTAAGAACAGTAGCTAAATATAAAAATATAGACTTAGATATGCCAGTAGGTAAAATGAAACAAGAAGATTTAAATATTATTTTATATGGACTTGATGAAGAACTTGAATTTAATTATACTTCTAAAAATGGTGGAACAAGAAAAACTTATTCGATATATGAAGGTATTGTTAATAACTTAGAAAGAAGATATATTGAAACTCAAAGTTCCTGGATAAGAGAATGGCTAGATGGTTATATGTATGAATCTACTTGTGATGTATGTGATGGTAAAAGACTTACTAAAGGAATATTGTCAGTATTCATTAACAAAAAAAACATAGATGACCTATGTACATATTCAATTGAAGAATTATATGCTTTTTTTAATAATATTAAATTAACCGAAACAGAAATAGAAATAAGTAAATTAATTTTAAAAGAAATAAAAGAAAGGCTATCTTTTTTAGTAAATGTAGGATTATCTTATTTAACTCTTTCAAGAGAAGCTGGAACATTATCTGGTGGAGAAGCTCAAAGAATTAGACTTGCAACTCAAATAGGTTCAAGACTTAGCGGAGTGTTGTATGTACTTGATGAACCGAGTATTGGTTTACATCAAAAAGATAATGAAAAATTAATTGATTCTTTAAAAGAAATGAGAGATTTGGGTAATACTTTAGTAGTTGTAGAACATGATACAGATACAATGCTTGAAGCAGATTATTTAGTAGATATAGGGCCAGGAGCGGGAGAATATGGAGGTCATATAACTGCTCATGGTACTCCTAAAGAAGTAATGAAAGATGAAAATAGTTTAACAGGTAAATTTTTAAGTGGTAAAGAATTTATTGAAGTACCTAAAAAAAGAAGAAAAG
>CAYJNH010000072.1:0-1907 GCA_964371705.1 uncultured Muribaculaceae bacterium | reverse complement strand
AGTTATTTATTCCTTTTGAGGGTGAAAATATACACTTATTGGGCTATATTATGTAATGACATAAGTTATAACATTTTCAATATTAAGGGATTTTTGAATGATACATAAAAACAATTTAGATAATTTGCTTTTTAGCAGAGCAAGTTATCTAATTAGTGATAAAGCTATAAAGCGTCTTGATAATTCTTGGCATGGAGTTTTTCGCAGAGTGATATTAGAATTATTACCAGTAGAAGTTTTAGAAAAGAATTTTGACCCTGTTCAAGGACGTCCAACCAAAGAACTTTATTCAATTTGCGGACTTATTTTAATAATGCAATTTTTTGGTTGGGATGTTGAAGAAACATCCTTAAAGTATATGACAGATATATCTTTACAATATGCCCTTAATGTAGAAGAGGATTTTCCAGAACTTAGTGACAGAACTATTCAGCGTTATTTAAAACTTGCTAGAGAAGATGAACTTGCGGTAAATGCTATGCACAGTATAACCTTAAAATTAGCAGAAGAGATGAATTTAGATTTAAGTCTTCAACGTGTTGATTCAACTCATGTTTTTTGCAATATGGCAAAATGGTCAAGGCGTAAACTATTATTCAATATAATACAGCGTTTCTTAAAGCAATTAAAACGTCATTTACCTTTCATTTATTATGAACTAAACAATGAGTTATTAGAACGTTATAAAGGTAATAATGGTTGGATATTTGCTGATAATTCATCAAGGAATAGGCGAAGTAGAGGAAAAACATTTACTAATGAGGAAGAACTTGGCTTTGATATGCAAACACTTATTAGACATTTTAGTTCAAATGAAAAATGTTGTAATATGTCTAGTTATAAAGATTTAGTTAGAGTTTTTAGCGAACAATTTATAAATGATGATGGATTACCAAAATTAAATCCTAATCCAGGAGGGAAAATATTAATAAACCCATCTGATGAAGATGCAGAAATTGGACATAAAGGAATTGGTTATCAAGTTCAAATATCCGAAACTTGTTCAGATGAAAATGATGTTCAACTCATTACAAGTGCAATTCCACAAGGTGCTAGTCAATCGGATATGGCATCGTTTGTTGAGGTTGTAGAGGACTTAAAAGAACAAGAACTTGTTCCTGAAAAAATCATTGCAGATGGTGGTTATGGTTCTGATGAAAATTATGTATATGCTCAAGAGAATGATATCGAACTAATTGCTCCTACGGCATCTAAAATAAAAAATAAAGTCACATTAGATGATTGTGAATTTGATGAAGAAAATATAATGCTTGAATGTCCCGCAGGCATAAAGCCAATGAATAGAACATTTAAATATGGTAAAGGAAGGGCTGTTTATCATATAACAACTTGTGATAAATGTCAACTAAAAGATATCTGCCAAAGCACAAAAAGAGGAAAGCAAAATCGTGAATTTAGATATTCGCTAAAAGATTTAAGAAATGTTACAAGACGCAAATACCAAAAAACAGATGAATATAAAAAATCTTATCGAAAACGTTCTCCAATTGAAGGTTTAAATGGTCGATTAAAGCAATATACTCCATTAAAACGACTGAAAATACGAGGGAAAAAAGCTGTAAATCATTCGATATTATCAATATTAACAATGCACAATATAATGCAATTAGTTCGTCATGCAAAAATTTTGAATAAAAAAGCTTCTGCGGCAGCTATTTGTTCAATTTTGATGCATAAAAATAGTATTTTTGCAAAAAATCATATTTTGCGAGCAGCATAATTTAATTTTATCCAAAATTTCATTGAAATAATGATGGTAAAATTTTTAGATTAAAAACTATTTTTTTCAAAATGCCACTTTTGGCAGACGTGTCCAGAGGAAGTATGGGAGCAATCTTATCGCAAATTTAGCCGTTGGGAACGTGGTGAAATCTATTTGCAAATAA
>CAYJNH010000071.1:0-2025 GCA_964371705.1 uncultured Muribaculaceae bacterium | reverse complement strand
GTCCAAATTTTATCTATTTTATTTTTAATTTCACCTGTTATCATTGTTTTTCTCCTTATCTAAATACTTTTTTATATTTTGAAATAATTTATTTTTATCTATTTTTTGATCCTCCAAATATTCTTTTCTTGTAGGACACATTGACCGTAATAGCTTTTTTCTGTAATAATCCCTATTATTATGATATTGCCCAAATAAAGGGGTTGTTTTCATTCTCAAAAAACTAAATTCAATATTATTTTTTACACTTTTGGGTGAAAAACAACTTATTAATAGTAAACTAAAGTTTAATTTTAATGGTTTGAACTCTATTTTATTTAAGGTGTCCAGGTATTCTTTTTGAATATTATTACAGAAAAATACATATTTCTCCGATTGCAAAAATATCAATTTATTGATTTCATTTATTGCATCTATATCTTGTATTATAACTTCTCTACGCTGACATTTTATCAGTTTATAGATTTTAGCATCAAATATCATTATCGCCTTTTCATTTGAGATAGGAACTAATGCAATAATTCCTTTTTGATTCCAAGCATAGCCATTTATGTTAATGCAATCTCGTAAATATTTATTATATTTCACAACAGGGCAATCTCCTATAATAAAAGGTAAAGCGGTTTCGTTTTTAATAATTATTATCTTTAAATCCCTTAAATTATTGGAAAGTTCCGCTGCACTCCGAATTGTTTCAATGGCAATTCTTGACAAATTCACTCTGATATTAGACTCAAGATTATTTATCTCATTATATGTAAATTGAGAGTAATCTTCTAAACCAAAAGCTTTACCATATATGAAACCATTTTTCAAGGTTTCAATAATCGTACTTTCAGTCCCTGTTATCATTTCTAATGTTCTTGCTTCAGATATTGTAAAAAATGTATATAATAGTTCTCTTTCACTTTTATTAAGTTTATATTTTATCTGGCTACTATTTATTTTATTAATAACAGTTGACCAAGCACCTTCAATTTCAGCGAGTATATCCTCCAGTTCATTAGTCTTTCCATACAAAAAATTTTCTCCAGCTACATTTGATATAGATGCAGTTTTAATGTATTTGTTAGATTCTTTTATATACATTCCAACGCTCTTTCTGTTATTTGAAAACTGCCTTAAAAGAAACTGTGGTACATAGTGATTGTATTTTTTTATATTCTTTTTGGCACTCATCGCAACCTCATTATTTATTCATCCCATCATCGTTATTTAATTCTACTATATCGCCAATATCACATTTCAATTTTCTGCAAATACGAACTAATATTTCCATTGACACATATTCATTTTTATTGAGTTTTGTCATCGTTGTAGTTGACAATTCACAGTCTTCTCTAAATTTAGGTTTCGATATATTTTGTTCTAAAAGCATAATCCACAATCTTTTATAGCTTATCATGATATTACCTCCGTGTAATTTCTGTATATAGAATATTATAACATAATTTTCAAATAAAATTCAAGCGTTTAGTCGATTTTTTGTTGAAATAATAATTTTTGATAAACTACAAATGATTTTTGATTTTAGCTCGAAAAAGTAGTGCTGATTTTAAAGTTAATCAGCACTACTTTAAATTTATTTTCTAATTCTTAGGTATAAACTATCTCCCTCAAAACAACCTCCTCAGCACAAGCATGATAGTTATTCATAAGTCCAACCCAACGCATCTGGTCTTTTACCTTGAGTTCTTCATTGCAACCACCAGCTTTCGCCATTTGCGACACAATCAAGTCCACTTCAGCCTGTGCCTGTTCATTTATCTCCAGTAGATGTTCCGTAAGTTTTCCAGATAGATACAAATGCATATATCTACTGTTTTTATGCTCTTTAAGGTATGTTTCACGAAGTAATCCATATTTACCAACCCAAGTATTATCTTGCTCTGGCAAAGCCAAATTAGGGTAGTACATACCATCTTCAGCTAGAGTGTACCACAAGCCATACTTTCATCATAAATTTCTTTTTCTGGAATGGCTATACTTAAATGGACAGAAAAGATAAGGTGGTGTACAATAGAA
>CAYJNH010000070.1:0-2081 GCA_964371705.1 uncultured Muribaculaceae bacterium | reverse complement strand
TATTTTTCATATTTATTTTTATTAATAATATTTTTCGACATTGAAACAATCAACAATCCAATATATGTAAAACAAATAGATGATACTCTAAATGTGTTTTCTATATTAAATACTAAAACTATATATTTTAATTTAACAATGTTAGGAATATCTACTTTTAATTTTTTTCTTTCTATTGTATTAAAAAAAAATACATTTACAATAATTATTTTTATATATTTAATTGGAGAAATAATTAATTCATTAAATATAAAAAATTTTTTAACATTGTCACTAATAACTAACCACTGGGATTTTACTAAATATATATATACACAAGAAGTAGATTTAATTTTCAGATCATTATTTGTAATGATTGTTTATATTTTTTTTCTTTATAAGAGATGTTTTTTTAAAAAGAAGATGTAAATAAATTTAAAAAAATGGTATACTATAAGTAGAGGTAAATTATGAAGGATAAAATAATCAAACAGAGAAAAGAAATAGAAAAATTCATTTTTGTATCTATATGTTTTTTATCTTTTTTAATTATAGTAATTCCATCATTTATAATTGTATATTCAAATAAATCTGATGTAGTACAAATAGTGCATGAAGAAAAATATAATTATTATCAAGACGGAAAACACATTTTGGACAACAATGCAACATTTACAAATAATGAAGGACTACTTTCACAAAAGTCTGAAATAATAGAAACTAAAGAGTATGACAATTTTTTTCAAACTATAGCAGAATTAATAAGCATTAAGTATCCTGAGTTTGTTATTGATGAATTATTAAAAGAAGAAACAAAGAAAGAATATGATTTTAAAAAAGAATATTTAGAAGTTTCATTTTCAAATTATATATATGAAGAAGAATTAAAAGAAGAAAAGTTGATTATAAATTATGCATATATTTATGAATATTTAGAATTTGAAGTAAATATAGATACAACGGTTAATGCTATTGATGAAAATGCAGTAGATGAATCTAAATCAATTGTTGCTTTTACTTTTGATGATGGACCAATATTAGGTTTAACAGATAAAATAGTAGATAGTTTAGCAGCAAATAAGTCAACTGCAACATTTTTTATGCTTGGATTAAGTATGGAAAATAACCAAAATTTAATTAAGTATGTATATGACAACGGTAATGAAATAGGCCTTCACGGTTACAGTCATAGAAATTTTTCAAGAATGGGATTAGAAGAGATACAAAATGAATTAGATAAAACTAATGAATTGGTATATGAAGCAACAGGTGAGTATTCTAAAATAATAAGACCACCGTATGGAAGTTTTAATAGTAATATATCAGCAAATATTCCGTATTCATATATTTTATGGAATATGGATACGTACGACTGGAAACATAAAAATACTGACGGTATAGTTGACCATGTACTTAGTAATGTAAAAGATGGTGATGTAATATTATTTCATGATACATATCAAGCCACAGTTGATGCCATAGAAAAACTACTTCCAGAACTCTATTTAAGAGGATTTGAAGTAGTTGATGTATCTACACTAGCTAAAGTTAAAAATATTGATTTAAATACTAGCGACTCTTACTATTACTTTCGTTAGAAAATTCAGCAATGAATTTTTTTTCTAGAGTAAATCTAGATATAATAAACACTATTGCTGCAATAAAAGTAAGTCCAGATAAAATATATTGATAAATAGCAGCATCTAATATAATAGCGTCAATTAATAAATATATGCTATATATAAGGCAAAGTAAGCCACATATTAATATTCTCATAAGTCTTTTTCTAGTAATTTTTCCAAATTCTGATTCGTAAAATTCTTTTTTCATATAAACTCCTTTATAAAAGTTTATCATTTATACAGATATTAAGCAACATATCCTTGAAAAGTTTCAAAAAATTGATATAATAGTTAACAGATGGACTGTTAGCTCAGTTGGTAGAGCAACTGACTCTTAATCAGTGGGTCCAGGGTTCGAATCCCTGACAGTCCACCAAATTTGTTAAAAATGTAAAAAAATGCAAAAAATAGTTGCAAAATAAAACAAAATAGGGTAAAATGTAATAGCAGTCACAAAGATGGGCTTGTAGCTCAGCTGGT
>CAYJNH010000069.1:0-2119 GCA_964371705.1 uncultured Muribaculaceae bacterium | reverse complement strand
TAATAATGAAAATAAAACCTACTGATGCGGAAAAATTATTGATAGATAAAGCTATTGATGTTTTGTTAAAAGATAAATTTAAAATTAAATTTAATGATTATAATTTAAAAGTATTTAAGAAAAAAATATATAAGGAAGTAAAAAAAGATTATTCTATAAAAAAATTAACGGTTAATAAATTGAAAGAAATTTTAATAATAAAAATGGAAAAAGAGCTGATTATAGAAAATGAAATAAAAGATAATGAAAAAAATATAATATTAAAAGGTGATCAACAAAACACATTAAATGAAGAAAAAGAAAATAAAGTTATCAATTCTGAGAATTTAAATACTAATGATATTGAAATAAAAAAAGAGATTAAAGAAAATAGTAGAAAAACTTCTGAAATACTTATTTCAAATAAAGTTAAAAAAGAAAAAATAAGTGAAATATTACTTTCTTATAGAGAAATAGAGCAAAAAACTTCTGAAGAAATCTTTGATACCACTATAGAAAAAATTATTGATTTTGGAGCTATAAATATAGCTGTTGATACTTTTGCTGATACTAATGAATTTGTTGAAAAATATACAAAAGAAGAAAAAGATTTGTTATTTGAAGAAAAAGAATTGGAAACTGAAAAATTGATTACATTAGATGATTTAAATGATCATATTATAGAAAATAGTACTGAACTTAATAGTGATATAATTCAATTAAATAACAAAGAAGAACGCACTGAGTTACAAAATGGTGAAAATAAAATATTAGAAACAGAAAATGATGTAAAAGAGGAGTTACCTGAAGAAATACCGGAAAAGCAAAAAAATACTAAATACTTAAATTTGCATAGAGTTGATGATATGTTAGCTTTTTTATATCAAGTTGAGGTTAATAAAGAAGATTTAGAAGAAAGAAATTATGATATGGTTCATGATAGTATTGATTCAGAAATTCTTAGAATAGAAAATTTAAGTTTGATAGATAATTTAAATGATAAAACTAAAAATGAATTAAATGATTATAGACAAAAACTTTATGTCATGAAAGATATTGCTGAAGAACAAAAAGAAAAAGATTATTCTGACTTTAGAAATGAAATCTCAAAAGAAGTATCTCAAAGTGATGAAAAATTACACCGAGAATTATTAAATGAAATTGATGTTGAAAATAATAAAATGTTGAATGCTATTAATTTGGAAAAAGTAGAGGATTTGAATTTAATTGAATTAAAAAAAGCTAATGAAATAGAAAAACTTCTTATTTTAAAACAATTAAACAAAATAAGTAAACCTAGAAATATGTTTAACCGAATAACTGATTTTTTTAAAAGTAAAATTTTCAAAAATTATTCTAAGAATAAAGTTATAAAAAAGGAAATAAATTATTTGAATAATATTGTTACTAGAAATTCAAATAATTATGTTGATGAATTATATCCTACTAGGCAAAAACAGTTATTAGAAGAAGACTTAATTCTATGTGAAGAAAATATTGATGGCTTTTATAATGTTAATAATAAAATAATAAGTAAACATCCTGAACTATCAAAAAATTTAGAGTATAAAGTTGCTTGTAATGCTGTTAATGCTAAATTACTTAAAAATCACAATAAAATTGCTAAAAAAAATCAATATAAAGAAAAGGTATTACAATTAAAGCCAAGGCAAAGAGTTAGAAGTTAAATTTGTAAAGATATGTAAAAATATATCTTTTTTTATTGTGTATAATATACACTTTTTGGTATAGTAACTTTAGAGGTGTATTATGGAAATAAAAAAATTACAAAAAGAGGTTTATCAAAATAAACTAAATAAAGGTTTTAATGTAACTAATGTGGAAAAAGAATTTTGTTTACTTTATGAAGAAGTAGGTGAGGCATACGAAGCTTACAGAAAAAAGAAAGATGATTTAGGAGAAGAACTTGCAGATATAGCTATTTACTTAATGGGTTTATCAGAAATATTATCTATTGACTTAGAAACAGAAATTAAAAATAAAATGATGAAAAACTCAAAAAGAGTATATAAATTAGTAGATGGAGAGTATATAAAAGTAGAAAATTAATAGTATTACTATTTTTTTTATCATATAATTAGAAAAGAAGAGTTGCTATATGACAATAAGTGAATTAAGA
>CAYJNH010000068.1:0-2170 GCA_964371705.1 uncultured Muribaculaceae bacterium | reverse complement strand
ACAGGAGTTTAATAAAGTGGTTATAGATTTTGTCTTACGAGCAAAATGAGCATAACACGAAGTTAAATAAGCACATTGGAGTAATCTAGTGTGTTTTTTGATGTATAGAAAGGTAAAACAAAATGAATAGAGAAAGATTAAAATCGATAATTGAATTATCATTAAAGGAAAGAAATTTATCAAGAAGAAAAAATAGAAAAATTTACTTCTAATAATAATGTGAACTATGATTATGAAATATTGAATGACCAATTAAAAAAAGTAGAAGCAAATATAGATAAATATACAACTTTAAAAAATGATTTAATTTTTGATTTAGAAAATAAGTTTATAGATAGTGATATATTTTCTGAATTAACAAAGGATTATAGTGATACTATTGAAGAATTAGAGCAAAACAAAAGTGCACTAGAAGAAATGATAGAAAAAACAGAAGGAAACGAAATAAAAAATATAAACTGGATTAGTAACTTTAGAAAGTATAATAATATAAATAATTTAAATAGAAATGTTCTGAATAATTTAATAGAAAGTATTAATGTAAATGAAAATGGCAGTTTAAATAGCGGAGAGCATTTATATATTCATGAATTATGTTATAATATAAGAAATTGAAAGGAAATAATAATATGATAGCTAATAAATTAAAAAAAGGCGATGAAATAAGAGTTATAGCTCCTTCTAGAAGTATGAGCATTTTAAGTGATAAAACCATTGCTACTGCAAAAGGTAGGTTAGAAAGTTTAGGTTTTAAAGTTACATTTGGTAAAAATGTTATGAATGCATTTGATGAAAATTTTTCATGTGCAAGTATCAATGATAGAGTAAATGATTTACATGAAGCTTTTCTAGATAAAAATGTTAAGGCAATACTTACCGCAATAGGCGGGTTTAATGTTAATCAAATATTGGAATATATAGATTACAATATAATTAAAGATAATCCTAAAATTATATGTGGTTTTTCTGATATTACTGCTTTGACTTCGGCAATATACGCAAAAACTGGTCTAGTTACTTATAGCGGAGTGCATTTTTCTAGTTTTGGTATGGAAAAAGGATTTGAATATAGCCAAAAATACTTTGAAAAAATTTTTATTGAAAATGACGATGAAATAAATGTGGAAAATTCAATTGAATGGAGTAATGATAGTTGGTTTATAGATCAAAACAATAGAAATTTTATTTCTAATAAAGGAATGAAAATTATTAACAAAGGTCAAGCAACAGGAACGATTATAGGAGGTAATTTATGTACTTTGAATTTATTGCAAGGTACGGATTATATGCCTAATGATGAAGATGTTATTTTATTTATTGAAGACGATGGATTAGTAGAAGATACATTTATAAATGAATTTGATAGAAATTTACAATCTTTACTTCAAACATCACTTGGAAAAAATATAAAAGGAATTGTAGTGGGCAGATGTGAAGAAGTGTCAGATATGAATTATGAAAAATGGATTAGTATTTTTAAAACAAAAAAACAAATTCAAAATATTCCTATTGTTATAGATAGTAACTTTGGTCATACAACTCCTATTTTCACATTTCCTATAGGTGGAAAAGCAACATTAAATGTTGATAATAAAATAGAGTTAAAAATATATAATGTGGATTCGAATAAAGGAGGTAAATAATTATGGATATGTATCAAAAAAGAAGACAAAGAAAAGAAAAAAGAAAACAAAATGTAGAAGAAAACAAAAGCCCAGCATCGACTAATATAAACTGGGATAGATGAATTTATGTTGCGATTGCCTTAAACCCTTATAAATAAAGGGTTTGTGCTAAAAAAGTTTTTACACATTTTGCATTAAATCCATACAAATATCAAAAACATTAGATAAATTATTTAAAGCAGGATTTACTGATGAAAAGAAAATAATAAATATGTCTTTTGAAGACTTTAATTTATTACAAGACGGAACATTAATTGATATGAAAATAATAGCAGAATTTAAAAAAGCGTTAAAAGAGAAAAAGTTATTTCAATTCTTAATAAATGAATTAAATATAGATAATAAATAATAAATAATAAATATTATCTGATTACTGGAAAAACAAATAAATAAATGTTATAATTCTAATATAAAGATTATTTATATAATGGGAGGGTGTGTCTATGAAAATAAACTTTGAAAATGAAGTATCAGAAGAAGTGTTG
>CAYJNH010000067.1:0-2189 GCA_964371705.1 uncultured Muribaculaceae bacterium | reverse complement strand
TTGATGTACTTAAAAGTGAAGAATTATTTTATAAAATACATAAAGAATATTAAATTAAATATTTATAAAATGAAACTGGTGTTGCGTAGTAATTTTATTAATACTAATCATGAAACAGGGTATTTTAATAAAAGAATATTTTATGATTTAATAAAAAAATATAATTGATATTAGATTAAACTAATATTTTTTATTTAAAAAATATTAAATGTCACGGTAATGTAATTTTACTTTGCTATAATTGTAACAGGAGGAAGAAAAATGGAAATTTTAAAAGTAGAAAATTTAGTTAAACAATACAAAAGTGGTGAATCTACAATAAATGCTGTAAATAACACTAGTTTTAGTGTGAACAAGGGAGAGTTTGTTGCAATAGTAGGGTCATCAGGATCAGGTAAATCTACTTTACTTCATTTAATAGGTGGAGTTGATAAACCTACGAGTGGTAAAGTTATTATTGGTGGAACTGATATATATTCTCTTAATAGAGAAAAACTAGCAATATTTAGAAGAAGACAAGTGGGACTAATATATCAATTTTTTAATTTAATACCAATTTTAACTGTTAAAGAAAATATTACATTACCAAGGGATTTAGATAATATAAAAAATGATAATGTTAAATTTGATGAATTAATTAAGATATTAGGATTAGAAAACAGAATAGATCATTTACCTAATGAATTATCAGGAGGAGAGCAGCAAAGAGTATCTATTGGGAGGTCTTTAATTAATACACCTGCGATAATACTTGCTGATGAACCAACTGGTAATTTAGATAGTAAAAATTCTGATGAAATAATAACTTTATTAAAATTATCAAATAAAAAATACAAACAAACAATTATTATGATTACTCATGATATTGAAATAGCAAAAATTGCCGATAGAGTTATTACTATTGATGATGGTAAAATTGTAAAGGATGAACAAAACTATGAAAATATTAAATAAATTAACTTATAAAAATTTAAAGTTAAATAAACAAAGAAGCATAGTAACTATAATTGGGATAATGTTATCTTGTGCACTTATAACTGCATTATTTAGTTTAGTAGTTTCTTTTCAAAATACATTAATGGAAGAATCGCTTCAAAGTTATGGTAATAGACATGTAACATTTGAAGATGTTCCAAGTAGTGAATATTCTAAAATTCAAAATCATAATGAAGTAGAAAATTATTATATGACAGCGAATAAAACAGTAAAACTTGATACTGAATATAGAGAATATGCTGGATTAGTCGGGATAGATAAAAAAGGGTTATCTGATTTAGATAATTTATTAGATAGTGGAAGAGTTCCAAATAATGAAAATGAAATAGTAATAGATTTATATTATGCAGATAGATTTAATGTGAAAATTGGTGATGAAATAGCACTTGAAATTGGTAAAAGATATATAGATGGTTATGAACTTACTGATAATAATCCTATGAATTATGATGAAAATAATAATTTGATAGAGTCATTTGAAATTTTAGAAACTAAAACTTATAAAATAGTAGGAATCTCAAATTATTATACATTTTTGGGAACTATGTATAACTATAATTTGTTTGTATACCAAAGTGAATTTAATGATTTTGCAGATATACATGTTCTTTATGAAAATCCTAAAAATTATAATGAAATAACTAATTCTATAAATGGTATGAAAAACAATGGTGATTTTGGAAAATATAATATTAGTACAAATAGTGAATATTTAAGATGGGCAGGTTATGAAATCAATGATAATACTAGAGAATTTATTTATTTATTTGCTGGAGTAGTTGCTTTAATTGTAATGGGAACATCAGTATTTTGTATAAAAAATTCATTTGCAATATCAACAACTGAGAAAACTAAAATGTATGGAATGCTTGCTAGTGTAGGGGCTACTCCAAAGCAAATCAAAAAATCAGTTTTGGCTGAAGGATTTTATTTAGGAATTATAGGAATACCTCTTGGGATAATATTTGGACTTTTAACTACATTTGTATTAGTTAATGTAGTTAATTATTTATTACCAACACTAGAAGACTGGAAGTTTATATATAGCATTTCCTTTGAATCAATAATAATAAGTATATTAATTTCATTGGTCACTATATATTTTTCGGCAATAAGTAGTGCTAGAAAAGCAAGTAAAATAACAGAAATAGAGGCTATAAAAAGTCAAAATGAAATTAAAATAAATAGGAAAA
>CAYJNH010000066.1:0-2385 GCA_964371705.1 uncultured Muribaculaceae bacterium | reverse complement strand
ATGATGGTTTTTTTATATTATCTACATTAGATATTTTACCGTTATAAACTAAAGTGAACATCTTCATATTTTCTAATATAGGAGTTAAACTTGCTCTATTATAATCACTAATATTATTATCATATAATAATGATAAAGTTGTTTTTATTAGATCATGTAAATATATTTCTTCAAAACTTTTCTGCGAAAACTCTTCTGCAGTATCTATTAATACTTTATATTAGTATTTTAGCTCCAGTAGGTTTATTTTCTAACTTACAACCATTATAACCTAATGCTATGCATCTAACTGAAGGACTTAGAAAGTCTATTTCTTCTTTTTTTCTACCTCTTACCCCTACTACTGGAATAGGTACAGTTGCTATTTTATCTCCATCTAAAAAATTTGTAATTTTCACTTTTATAGATGAATTACCTTCTTTAAGCAGTTTAATTAAGCCTTCTTTACTCATATCTATGTCATTTGGTAAGTAGGAACAAGGTGTGAGTTTGCAACATAATCCTTTACATTTAGCGCATAATTCTTGATTAATAAGTAAATGTTCATTTTCGTTTATTATATCGTATATATTAGTCATTGTATTATCTCCTTGATCGCAAATTATTGTATCATGATATATATGACATTACAATAAAAAAAGAAGCGTTTGCTCCTCTAAATTATTTATTATCTCCATCATTTTCCATGATAACTTTTCTAGATTCGATTTCAGCTATTTTTTCGAGTACTTCAGCAGAATTTGATCCAGTCATTTCGGCATATCCTAATTCTTTTAAAGCTTGTTCTTTAACTGCGAATAATTGTTGTGTTCTAGTTAATTTGTCTTCAGTTTTTTGTTCTATTTCTTGAACAAATCTTTTTCTTATTTCAGCTATCTTACGTTTGCTAGCTCCTCCATTTGTATATAGAGTTAATGCTGAATATAATATACCTTCGAATATAAATTGTTTTTCTTCATTAAAAGCAAACTCATCTGGCTTAATAAAACCATTTGTCTTTGCCATATATGCAAATATATATCTAACTTCGGGAACATTTTCGATAGTTTGTAATAAATAATGTAAATATTTAATAGCTTTGTTATTTTTATCGTTCTTATCGTTCATAAGAATTTCTTTTATTACATATGTAATATCTATTAATGTATTTTTACCTTCTTTAGTAAGCCCAGAAACATCAAAATAATTTTCGATATCAGATGCATTTTTAATCGCAGTGTTTAATCTACTTTCAACCCCCATTAAATATTCAGTATCTACTACTATGTTTTTTAATACTTCATTTGTTAAATCTTTTACATCTAATAGTTGTAGTAAAAGTACTTTCTTTTCTTTTGGCCAATCATTAAGATCTTCTAGAGTTAAATAATTGTATACCATTTGTCTTGAAACTCCTAGATACTTAGCTAATTTAACTTTTGATATTCCTAATTCGTGTAATATATTATTTAGATATTCCATTTTCTCACTACTCTTTCTTTTCTTTACAATATCATTATACAAAACTTAACATTTTATTGTCAACTGTTTATGTACCAAAGTTCTTTTTTTTCTTTATAAATTTTCGATATGAAACCACAACCTATACATTTTTCATTTATATATAGCACGCAAGCCTGTCCAGGTGTAACACTTTTAGCGCTTTCATAATTTATTTTTATTTTGTCGTTTTCAAGATATTCAAGTGTAACTGGAATGTCTTCACTTCTATATCTAAATTTTGCAGTACATGATACTGGTCTGTCATCACTTATAAAATTAACTCTATCAATAATACATGAATCAGAAATTAAATATTCACTTTCGCCAAAAGCGATATATAATTCATTTTTATTTGTGTTTTTACCACAAACATAGTGTCTTTGGTCATGACCAGATAAACCTACATTACGTCTTTGACCTATTGTGTAATTCATAAGTCCTGTATGTTTTCCTATAATTTCTTTTGTTTCTACATTTATTATATTTCCTGGATTTGGTTTTAAATAATTGCTGATAAACTTTTGATAATTTCTCTCACCTATAAAACATATCCCTGTAGAATCCTTCTTATTAAATACTGGTAAATTATTATCTTCAGCTATTTTTCTAATTTCATCTTTTGTATAATCTCCGATAGGGAATAATACTTTATCAAATTTACCTTTTTTAACATCTGCTAAAAAATATGTTTGATCTTTGTTTTTATCAACGGCTCTAAACAATTCTCCATTAAACGTTTTAGCATAATGACCCGTTGCTATAAAATCAGCATTGAGTTTTTCTGCTTCTTTTATAAACAAATCGAATTTAATAAATTTATTACATAATAAATCCGGATTAGGTGTAAAACCTTTTTTTAATTCTTCAAGAAAATAAGTGAATACATAATCCCAATATTCTTTA
>CAYJNH010000065.1:0-2542 GCA_964371705.1 uncultured Muribaculaceae bacterium | reverse complement strand
AACAATATTAATATATGTTAAACTTTTATCTTCTTTTAATTTTTCTAATAATATGCTTACATCTTTAGTTTTCATTGCGAACTCAAATATTATTTCTGAAATGCCATCTGTAGTACTATAACTTTGAAGTTTAGTTTGTTTAGTGTAAGCTGACACAGTATCTTTTATACCATCAATCGATTTATTATCACTATGCAGTATAAGTATATACTTTCTATTTGAAGTATACATACTTAATAACACAGCAATCACACCAATAAAACAGGTTGATATTAAACCTAGTAAGTAATTTTGACTACCCACACTCAGCCCTAAAACAACTGACCAAAACACATAAACCGTGTCACGCACATCTTTTACCGCAGTCCTAAAACGAACAATTGAAAGTGCGCCAACCATACCTAAAGAAATAACTATATTACTACTTATCATAATCATCATAACCGCAGTTATCAATGTTAATAAAACATTTCCTTTTGCAAATGATTGATTATAAAGATTTTCTTTAGAAGTGATTTTATACACTAAAAAAATCGCAAGCGCCCCCATTAAAGCTACTAACATTATTACTATTATTACTATTGGTGATAAGCTTTGCTGTATTAGCTGATAATTTTCTAAGATATCATTACTACTCATAAATTTCTCCTTTTATACTTCTTGAATTTGTGTATTTACTAAATGATGTTCTGGAATTTAATTTTCCTGATAACAATTTATTAATTAAAGGATGCGGCATCCCATCGTATTTAATTTCTAATATAACATTATTATCTAGCGACACAGGCTTTAAAGGAAGCTTGTCTGAAAATAAATCCAAATTCACTCCTGTTGCCCGTATATTCCTATCAAAAGTAACTCTTGTATTTCCTATTTTAGAAACATATGCCTCTCTTTGATACTCAACTATAGTTTTAGCTTTATAGCCCGATTTTAAAAGCGAGTATATTTTTATTGCTTTATCACTCTTATAATTTAATAATATTTTAAAATTCCCCGAGCTTAATTCAATTGCATCACTTCTACTCACAGTTAGTGAAATTTTATTTTGCAATGAACCTTCCTTTAGTTTTAATTCTAGTTTTGCAAACTCACTATTTATATCATATATTCTTAAGCGTATTTTTTTTCGTTTATATTCTCCATTAACGGTATCTGCTAAATCATTATTTAAACTTGAATCAAAATATAAACTTCTAACTAGGTAGCTAAGTTGCTCTATATTTGAATCTTTTTTTAATACACTTTTAACAATTTCTCGTATTTTAGCTGCCTCTACTGCTGTTATTAAATACTTGTGCTCTGTACGAAAAACATCTAAAACTAAAACATCGTTTTTAAAATCATTAGTCATTATTCATTCTCCTTAAACACAAAATTGTTTGTAGTATCCTCTTTTACTAAAATATGATTACTTACGCTTTCAGGCAAATCAACACTTTCAATTAATAAGCTTTCACTATTATATAAATTCACTATACTATACTGCTTTAAATCAAAATTAGCTTTATATTCTCCTAAAGGCGTAAAGTCGGAGTTTTCTGCGTATATTCGCAAAATTTCACCTTCTTTTAGCGTTATATCTGGCAAATTATAAGAACTTTCATCAATGCTAGTTGTTATAAAATAATCCTTTGTCAAAATATCGGTATTTCCTCTATTAATAACCTCGACATAACGTTGAGAACCTATAAAATCTATAGAATAAATTTCTAATTCGCTACTTACTTTTTCAGTAATTAAGCTTATATTACACTCAGAATCTATTACATATGTTTCATCAATAATAATATTTTGAGTCGTGTATGTATTCCCGTTAATTTCCCATGCAACAAATTTCGTGCCACTCGGTAAATTACAATTAATTTCCACTGGAACATTAGAAAAATATGTGGAAGAAATATTTTCATTAGGAAGTAAAGCTATCCTTTTATTTACTAGAATTTCAGAATTCAAAGTGTCATTATTAATATTTAAAGTGTATCTTCCTACCGCTGACATTAAATTTTCAGCATTTACTAAAACTTGCTCTTGCCTAATATTAATATAGTTTTCTAGCTTTATATA
The DNA here is from genome assembly GCA_964371705.1 of uncultured Muribaculaceae bacterium. Classification (GTDB taxonomy): domain Bacteria; phylum Bacillota_I; class Bacilli_A; order RF39; family UBA660; genus CAKOSP01. The sequence continues at coordinate 475 of CAYJNH010000065.1, read as the reverse complement.
CATTATTTGCCTATAATATTCCCCATAAAATTCCTCTTCGGGATCATTATCTTCTCTATAAGCCATCTCGGCTTCAATTAAATCTTTAGCTTCCCAGTATTCATCATATAAATTTTCACTTGAAAATGTAGTCGCCATCATATCACAAAGGATATTAATAAATTGATTTTTATAATAATCACTAGCTAATACATTATTTAATGTAGGGCTAAAATCCTGATTTATTAACCTATTAAAATTATCATCATTTTCTACATAAGTATTAAAACTAGCATCTGTATCATAGATTAAATATCTCCATCTACCATCAGCATATTCATTACTTTGTTTTTCTTCTTCGCTAGCATTTTCATATCGCCAAATTTTATAATTATTTTGCGGCCAATCTGCATTATTTACAAACATTTCTATAGCATAATAAGTTAGAAAATTCTCCATATCAACTAAAGTTTCTAACGCCTGTATATTTTCTTCA
>CAYJNH010000064.1:0-2853 GCA_964371705.1 uncultured Muribaculaceae bacterium | reverse complement strand
GAGTTAAAGGTGGAACTGTTTCTAAAACTAGAAGACGTAAAGTTCTAAAAGAAGCAAAAGGTTACTTTGGAAGTAAACATAGATTATATAAAACAGCTCAAGAGCAAGTTTTCCATTCAGGACAATATGCTTATAGAGATAGAAGAGTAAATAAAAGAAATTTCAGAAAACTTTGGATTACAAGAATTAATGCTGCTTGTAGAGAAAATGAAATTAGTTATTCTAAATTCATTAATGGTTTAGCAAAAGCTGGAGTAGAACTTAATAGAAAAGTATTATCTGAAATGGCTATAGCAGATCCTAAAGGATTTACTGCAATAGTAGAAATTTCTAAAAAAGCTTTAGCTGGGGAAACTATTAGTGCTCCTAAAGCTACTGCAAAAAAAGAAACTGCTCCTAAAAAGGAAACAGTAAAAAAAGAAGTTAAAGAAGATTTATCATCTAAAACTTTAGCAGAACTTAAAGAAGTAGCTAAAGAAAAAGGTATCAAAGGATACTCAACTATGAAAAAAGATGAACTTTTAAGTAATTTAAAATAATCACAGAAATGTGATTTTTTTTATAGGTATAATATCTAGATTATTAATTGTTTATTTAATCAACTAAACTAGAATCTTGAAATAAAACTATATTACGGTTGTTTTTCTTAATATATGACAATACTTGATTATCATCATCTACTAATACCGTTATGTTGTTTATATTAATATTTTTACTTAAATAATTATTTTTTAATTCCATAGATTCGAGTCCATAGTTAATTTCATTTTCTTTTGATAAAAATATTAATTGATTTTTATTAAAAAAGTTAGCATGTTTTTCAAACCAAATATATTTTTCATCAACTATTTTATTTGTTTTACAAACAGACAAAACTTTAACATTAATATTACTTAATGTATTTAAATGTTTTATTCTAGCTATAATAGTTTTTATAGGTCTAATAGTAGAATAATCAAAATTACCAATATCAAATTCTGCTAAAACGCCATCCATATCAACATATAAGTCTATTGTTTTTTTCTTATTTTCTGCAAAAAAAATTTCAAATTTCATAATATATCTCCTTTATATATTAAAATATTATAGTATATAATGAAATTTGTCAAATAAATAAAAAGGTATATTATATACCTTTTTTCAGTTCTCTTACTAAATGATCTTTTTGATGTTGAGTTTTATATATTTTTTCTAAAAACTTATATTGCAAAGAAAGTGTAGCTATTTCTTTAATAATGGGTTTAATTTTAGCAACATAATCAGTACATATATAATGTCCCATATAGCTTTTTGCTCCGTGTTCGTCGGTTTTAATATATTCATTAACTTCGTTTGAAATTCTCCAAATTCTATCATTAGTTTTATTACTTACAATAGAAATAGTAATATCATTTAAATAGTCAACTCCAAACATTGTTCCAGTAAAACCAGGAGATAAAAAAGATAATCCAGAAAAATTTTGTGGAGTTCCTAGTTTACCAGAATCAAATTGTTTAGCATAAACAAGTTTACCGTAATTAAATGAATCTACTATATCACCATTTTCAGTAGTGATTTTTCTTCCTACATCATTTTTCACAAGATATTCGATTTGTTTTTTTGTTAGTATGTGTCCGTCATTAATAGCTTGTCCTAATTTTCTTAAATCATCAGATGTAGAGAAAAATCCAGCATGACCTGGAGCCTTTTTATTATTAAAATACATTTGAGCTTTAGAATCTTGAGGAACGCCTAATGGTAAAATTTTGTTAATAACATTTCCATTTTCATCAACAATTTTATTATTGTTATTACTAGCAACTCTATGAAGTTTATCCTCTGGAACAAAAATATGTGTATCATTCATACCAGCTGGATTTAAAATTAATTCTTTTGAAATAATTTCGAATTTTTCATTAAAATAAGTTTCAATTACATATTTTAATATCATAGATCCAATATCAGAATAATTATTAGTTTTAAAGGGATTAATATTTATTTTAGAAGAAAATAATTTTTCTTCACATTCTTTAAAATTACTAACTTCATCTATTCTGCCAGCAGTAACTAAATCAACATTAAAACCTAGTAAATCATGCACTGAAGTTTTTTCCAAATTAATAAACTGAGGGCAATATTCTTTAATAGGTTTTTCTAAATCTATACCACTTTTTATAATTGATGTTGATAAAATAAGTTTTGAAGTAGAAGCAATATCATATAAAGTATCAAGATTAACATCGCTATTTTCATTATTACATATTACAGTATCCCTGGTTAATTTTGTTCCAAAATCAAGTACTAAACTAGGTGTAACTTTAGTATCAAAAACAAATTGTTCAATTAAATTGTTTAAATTTTTTCTAGAATATAATTTTCTTACTATTGTAGAAAAACTAGCATAAGGATTTTCATTTATTACTTTAAGTACATCATTAATAATATTGAGATAATCTTTTTTAGATACAATAGTCCTAAGTTCTTTATTAGGAGAAGCTTCCATTTTTTTTATTAAGTCATTTGCAAAAATATTAGCTTGAAAAGAATTGACAGTTTGTTTTAAAACATTAGGCATAGTAACCTCCTTTTATATAGACGTTATTATATATTCATAAACTTTAAAAGTCAAATAAACAAATCTAGAAATGCAAAAGAACACTTGCAATTTATTAAAATTTGTTATACAATATGAATGAAGTTTTTACTTGGTATTTAGTGCTCCAACTAATGCTATGTTTAAACCGATTAATTATATGAAAGGAGAAAATAAAATGGCTTTACCAAAAGACAGAAGAACAGCTATTGTTAAAGAATTTGCTAAAAATGAAAAAGATTGTGGATCTGCTGAAGTTCAAATTGCATTATTAACAGCAG
>CAYJNH010000063.1:0-3479 GCA_964371705.1 uncultured Muribaculaceae bacterium | reverse complement strand
AGTTTAATACCTATAAAGCGATGGTAGATGCCCTCGATGTTATTTATCTTGATAGGAGCATTTGTGCGCCGATGTAAAGGTTTCCTTCAAGGGAGAAGTCCACCTAAATTTTTAGTGGCAAAAAAGTTGTATTTACTGCTTGAAAGATGGCTGGATACGCTGTCTTTAGGGAGTGAGTTTAAGCGTTCTGTCGAAAGATTTTCATTGAGAATTTTGTAAATTTATGGTATAATTAAATATATGACCTACTCAATAGTATATTAAATTAATTCAAATAATACAAAGGAGAAAAAATATGAATTATAAATCTTTGCTTGAGAAAATTGAATTATTTAGAGAAAAGAGTGAAATAGGTAAATTAATTGTATTTGTTGGTGCAGGAGTATCATGCAATGTAAAAGGAATGCCCAGTTGGAGTGGATTAGTAGAAAAAATGGCGAATTCAATAAATTATTCCAAATGTGATAGTTGTAAGAAGAAAACTGAGGAATGTATAAAGGATTGCAAATTCAAAAATGAATATTCTACTGATGAGTTTTTGAAAATACCTCAATATGTTTATAATAAAAATCCAAAGATGTACAAACGAATTTTGCAGGAAAATATTATACATCCTCAAACTGATGCGGCGATATCATCTGCAATTTTCGATATTAATCCGAAACATATAATAACTACCAATTATGATGCTTTATTGGAAAGCTCATCAAATGATTTTACAGATCAATATCAAGTAATTATCAAAGATAAAAATTTGTTAAATTCACAAAAGAGTAAATATATTGTTAAAATGCATGGAGATATATCAGAACTGGATACGATTGTGTTGAAAGAAGATGATTATTTGAATTTTTCACAAAATCATATATTGATAGAACTTTTTGTTAAATCTTTACTAGTCGATCATACTGTTTTATTTGTGGGTTACTCACTAAATGATTACAATGTAAAGCTTATTATAAATTGGATCAATTATATGAGAATTCAAAACAATGCATTGGATCATAATCAAAAAATTGGATATATTATATTAGATGAAAAATCTATTAACAAGCGTGAAATAAAATACTTTGCTAATAACCAAATAGATGTGATTAATATAAATAAAGTTAATTTGATTAATGATATTCCGACAGAATTAGAAGATGAACGTGGTAAAAGGCTTTATAGTTTTTTAAAACTCATTGCTGACCCATCACTTGATAATAGCATAGAGTATATTACTAAAGCAGTTTCTTTTTTAAATCAATATAGTTTTGTCGATTATAACAAGTTATTAAAATCATTACATATAAACCAATATACTTTAAAACTAGGTGAATTAATGTTATACAATGAATCTGATTATGATATGTTAGAAACATTTTTAGCTTCATCCACTGAAGAAGTCAATATGTTAAAAAGACTTTTTAAAAATGCATGTATATATTCAATCGGTTTAAATGACTTTAAAATAGACAAAAAAATTATTGTATCAGAAGTTATAGATAATGATTTGCAAAATAATCATATCTACAATTTATATCTTAGCAATGAGTATGGAAAGATAAGAGAAGTTTTGGAAACCCTTCCAGAAGAGTCAAACGAGCGAATTTTTTATTCGAGTTTATTAGGTGTAGTATATAAGCTAAACAAATATGATAAAGATTTTTTTAGTAAATTAAGTACTTCTGAAAAATTATCATTCTTATTTAATGATGCAGCAGTATATGGATTATTACATTTTTTGTTTAAATCGGAAAAAGTAGAAAATTATATTGATAATATACCATCATTGATAGAACGAAAAATATTTAGTTTTTATAATAACATCTTCGAAGGAAATGGTAGTGCAAAAATATCAATGCAGTCTGCGTTAAAAAAATTAAATAGCTCTACTGGACAAATATCTATAGATTTTAGTAAAATACAAAATTATGCATACACACAATATTATCGATATTTCTATAATAATTTAAATTTCAAAGGCTATTCAGACCTTCGACAGTTTATGGAAATATATATAGAAGCTATTCTTTCGATGAACAGAAAAGAGGAAGAAAAAGATGATGTGTTTGGCTTTGGTATAAAAACTAATAGATATTGTATAGAAAAACTTGATATTGATATAATAACGAAATTGATTTCTACAAAACAATTACTCAAACTAATCGATGATTATAATATCGAGAAAATAGATATTGCAAGTTCAAATATTGATTTTTTGACTAATTGTTTTATAAACTTAATAGACACAATAGTTGAATTTAAAGTATATGGATTTAAAAATGACTTATTTCAAGTTATGAGTAATTTAGTTGTTATATTATCAAAAGTGGATCTGCACGAATGTGACTTAGCATTAATAAGTAAAGCAATTGAAAAGTTCTTAAGTGATAGTGGTGTTATGCAATATTATTTTTCTGTATATAATTTTGAACGTCGTGAAAGTCTAAAAGTCTTAGAACATTTAACCTCTTTAATAGTTATTTCGCTTGATATAAATTGGATAAAAAAGCTTGTGTCAAATGATAATTTCTGGGATTATTCTGTAAACACTAATTTTCAAGTATTAAGAAAATTCATTTGTAATATTGTGTCAAAAGAGCTACTCAAAAAACAACAGATAGAACTAAAAGAAATGATCAGTGAAGTAGATGATTTTAATAAAAAAATAATCCTATTAAGGTTACTATTTAAATACATAGTGGATACTGAGGTAAGTGCAGAGTATAAATCTTATATAGCATCAAATTTCGAAAAACTTCATACTGAGGCAATATTTGATTTTGTTTTTTCAAATTGGTTAAGTATATCAGAAGAACAAGCAGATAACTTTATCGAAAGTGTTCTTATTTTATATAAAAATCAAATAGCTGGAATGAGAGTGTTTCCTAATCCGCTTGATTTAAAACTAGAGTGTATTTATATTCTGCATCTGCATGGTATTATTGCAGATTTAGACAAACTCAAAGCATTAAAACCCGATAGGCCACATTTACAATTTTTATTAGATGCTGATAATTTTGATTATACTCAGGTAGATTTTTCAAATTATATGTGGGTGAATTTTGCAAGGCATGATAAATATATGAAGCATTTTATAAAAAACAAACATCATATTATATTAAAAATAAAAGAACGAATTAACCATGGTAAAGCAACAGATGATGAAAAGAAAATACTGTATGGTTTCTTGTTAAATAATAGTGAAATTTGGGAAAATTAAAAGTTTACAATAATTATTTGGGGAATATGATATCTTATTGCTAAAAAATCATTTACATTTAGTCGAATATATGTTATAATAAGTTAACTAGATGAGGATCGAGTGTTGCTTCGTTCCTCCAGAAATAAAACTTAATCCTACCTAGTTTAGCTGTATGGGCGTGATAGTTCGAGTCACCCTAAAAAATCCCTAGTACAGCTATTTTAACCAAGGTAGGCAAATAGCGAACACCAAAATGCTCCCCTCGGAGAATTCAAGAGTTAAATCGAGA
>CAYJNH010000062.1:0-3493 GCA_964371705.1 uncultured Muribaculaceae bacterium | reverse complement strand
GCAGATTCTATATCACCAACAGTACCGCCAATTTCCGTAATAATTATATCAGCTTTGCTAGATGATGCAGCTTCATATATTTTATTTTTTATTTCTGTAGAAATATGAGGTATTATTTGTATAGTAGCTCCTAAATAATCTCCACGTCTTTCTTTTTCTATAACAGATGAATATATTTTCCCATTAGTAATGTTAGATGTATAATTTAACTCTTCATCAATAAATCTTTCATAGTGACCTAAATCTAAATCAGTTTCACATCCATCAGCAGTAACAAATACTTCTCCATGTTGAATAGGACTCATTGTTCCAGGGTCAACATTCATGTAAGGGTCAAATTTTTGCATAAAAACTTTATGCCCTTTAGCTTTTAATAAAAGCGCAATACTAGATGCTGTTATTCCTTTTCCAAGTCCAGAACAAACACCACCAGTAATAAAAATAAATTTTGTCATATATACCTCCCATAATTGAGAGCTATAGGCTCTTTTTAATTATAACAAATAACTTTAAATTTACAAACCTATTTGTGTTATCTTTACACATATGAATAAATATTTTTAAGGCATATAGATTTTTTGTAAGAAATTTGATACAATATATATCAACAAGGACATATGTAATTACAGGGCAAGAAGGTAAATGAATATCTTAAGATAGATATTTAAATAAATTAAATTATCATATAAAGGTAATATAGTTAGAAAGGAGTTTATATGTTTAGAGAAGATTTTATGATGTTAAATCAAGATATAATATATTTTGATAATGCAGCAACTACTTTTAAACCTAAGTGTGTAGTTGATAAAATTAGTGATTATTATAACAATTATAACGCCAGTGTACACAGAGGAGATTATGATATATCATATAAAGTGGATAATGAATATGAAAGTGTAAGAAGTATTATAAAAAATTTTGTTAATGCTGAAGATGAATCTGAGATTATATTCACAAGCGGAGCAACCGAAGGATTAAATTTAATAACTAAAGGTTTTTTTGAAAATATATTAGATGAAAATGATGAAATATTATTAACTGAAGGGGAGCATGCATCAAATGTATTGCCGTGGTATGCGGTTTCTAAAAATATTGGCTGTAATATAAATTACATTAAATTAGATGAAAATTATCATGTAACAATAGATAATGTATTAAAGGCTATCACACCTAACACAAAAGTAATATCACTTGCTCATATAACCAATGTTATAGGTGATTTAAGACCTATAAAAGAAATATGTAAAATAGCTCATGAAAAAGATATATTTGTAGTAGTTGATGGAGCTCAGAGTATTCCTCATAAAAAAATAGACATGCAAAATTTAGATGTTGATTTTTTTGTAGCATCTGCACACAAGATATGTGGACCAACAGGTGTAGGGTTTTTATATGGAAAATATGAACTTTTAAATAATTTAAAACCATTATATCTTGGTGGTGGAATGAATGAATCATTTAATAATATAAATGAAGTTTATTATAAAGAACTACCTCATAGACTTGAAGCTGGAACTCCAAATATTTCAGGAGTAATAGGTTTTGGTGAAGCTATAAAATATATTGAAAATATTGGTATAGAAAATATAGAATTAAAAGTACAAAACTTAAGAAGATATTTAATAGAAGAACTTGTTAAGTTACCACATATAGATATAATTAATTTAGAATCTGATTCAGGAATAGTATCATTTAATGTGGAAGGTATCTTTCCACAAGATGTGTCGTATTATCTAAATAAATATAATGTTTGTGTTAGATCAGGAAATCACTGCGCTAAGATATTAAATGAAGCAACAAAAGTAAACAATACAATAAGAATAAGTTTATATTTTTATAATACTGAAACAGAAATTGATCACGTAGTAGAATTATTAAAAGATAAAGAAAAAATTTTAGAGGAGATGTTTTAATGAATCAAGAAGAAAAAAGAAATATTTTAATAAAACATTATCAAAATCCAATAAATAAAAAAGAAAATAATTCAGATAATTATATCCACGTAAATTCAAATAATGAATCATGTATTGATAATATAGACATTGCAGTATTAATTGAAGAAGATGTTATTAAAGATATTACATTTACTGCAGAAGCATGCGCTATAAGCACTGCATCAACATCTATAATGATAAAAAACATAATAGGAAAAAAAATACAAGAAGTAGAGCAGTATATAAATAATTTTGAAAATATGATTAATTTAGAAAAATATGATGAAAGTATTTTAAAAGAAGCAAATGTTTTTGATGATATATATAAACAAAATTCAAGGAAGACTTGTGCTTTACTACCTTATATAGCAATAAAAAAAGCAATTAAAAATACACATGAAAATTAAAAATGTGTATTTTTTTTGAATAAATAAATGTCACAAGCAAATTGACATTATTACAAAAATAGTATAAAATAATATATAGAATATGAGGATTGTATATGTTGCTTTTAAAACGAAATAAAACAGTTATTCTCGTTATACTAGGATTATTAATAATAATTCTTTTAAGCTTGTACTTAACAATGGCTTTTTTAGGTCCAATAAAGCCAGAACCAGCAAAAACTGAGTTTCTAACAAGTAGCTCAAAATCAGGTTCATTAGTTCTTAATAAAGGAGAAGTATTGCAGTTTCCAGAAAAACAAATATTGGCAAGTACAACTCCATCAGTAACTTTAACATCTGATGACCAAGGATCAAATATAAGTTTAACTTATGACGTGTATTTAGAAATTACTTCAAACACACTTATATATACAACAGAAGAAAAAAAAGCAGAACTTCTTTTAAGAGTATATGATCACACTGATACAGAAATAACTAGTATACCGGGTTTAAATTACGTGACAACAGAAGAAAATTATAAAGGTTTTGATATAACTAATTTAACTGGAAAAGTACCTATATCAATAGATTATTTAATTGAAACAAATAACAACACAACAGGTTTAACTCATACTTGGAAATTTGAAATTCAATTTATAGATCTTTTAAATGAGCAAATAGATAATCATGGTAATGCATTTAAAGCTAATATAATATTTGAAGGTGAAGAACTTGAAGAAATTATCGCAGATAAAATAATAAATGATAATGGAACTAATACTTTATTAGATTCTAAAGATATAAGAAACTATAGACTATCCTCAACATCTACTTCGTTTTATGACTCTTTAACACCAGAGGCAAAGATATACTATGATTATAGCCCAGGGTTATATAAATATACTGAAGATGCACAAACTCATTATATTTATAGAGGAGCAGCAGTAAATAACTGGGTTTATTTTGCAAACCATTACTGGAGAATAGTTAAAATTAATCACGATAACTCAGTTAAGTTAATATATTCAGGAACAACAGCACCTAGTTCAAGTGATATAATAAATAAGACTACAGATACAAATATAGGAACTAGTATATATAACTCTGATATATTAGAAGCAGAGTCTACAGGCTATATGTATACATTAACTCAAAGAGATGGTAATACAACTA
>CAYJNH010000061.1:3212-3540 GCA_964371705.1 uncultured Muribaculaceae bacterium | reverse complement strand
AACAATACCATTAGCATCAATATCAAAAGTAACTTCAATTTGAGGTACTCCACGTCTAGCAGGTAATATATTTGATAATTGGAAATTACCAAGTGTTTTGTTATCTGCAGCCATAGGTCTTTCACCTTGAACTATATGAATATCTACCGCTGGTTGATTATCAGCAGCTGTTGAAAATACTTGACTTTTACTTGTAGGTATTGTTGTATTTCTCGGAATAAGCACAGTAGCTACATTACCAAGTGTTTCTATACCTAGTGAAAGTGGTGTAACATCCAATAATACTATATCGTCAACATCACCAGTTAACACTCCACCTTGAATAGCA
>CAYJNH010000061.1:0-3202 GCA_964371705.1 uncultured Muribaculaceae bacterium | reverse complement strand
ACAACTTCATCTGGATTAACTCCTTTAGATGGCTCTTTACCTAATTCTTTTTTAACAAGTTCTTGAATATAAGGTATTCTAGTTGATCCACCTACTAATAATACTTTATCAATATCATTATTACTTAATTTTGCATCTTTAATAGCGTTTTTAACAGGTTCTAAAGTAGAATCGAATAAATCTTTACATAAACTTTCAAATTTAGCTTTAGTTAAATTTAAATCCATATGTACTGGATTACCATCTACTTGAGTTAAAAACGGTAAATTAATTTGTGTCGAAGCAGTTGATGATAATTCTTTTTTAGCTTTTTCAGCTGAATCTTTAATTCTTTGCATAGCTACTGGATCTTTTGATAAATCAACTCCATGCTCTTTTTTAAATTCATCTACTAAATATTCAGATACTTTATTATCAAAATCATCTCCACCTAAATGGTTATTTCCACTAGTAGATAAAACTTCAACTACTCCGTCTCCTAAATCTAAGATTGAAACGTCAAATGTACCTCCACCTAAATCGAACACTAATACTCTATGAGATTCATTTTGTTTATCTAGTCCATAAGCAAGTGCAGCTGCTGTAGGTTCATTTATTATTCTCTCTACTTCAAGACCAGCTATTTTACCAGCATCTTTAGTAGCTTGTCTTTCAGAATCATTAAAGTAAGCTGGAACTGTAATAACAGCTTTAGTTACAGGAGATCCTAAATAACTTTCAGCATCTGTTTTTAATTTAGCTAATATTTTAGCACTAATTTCTTGAGGTGTATAACTTTTTTCGTTTATTTCAACTTTATAATCTGTTCCCATATGTCTTTTTATAGACGAAACTGTTCCTTTAACATTAGTTACAGCTTGTCTTTTAGCAGTTTCTCCAACCAAAACAGTACCATCTGGTTTAAAAGCTACTATCGAAGGTGTTGTTCTATTTCCTTCTGCATTTGGTATTACTACCGTATCATTTCCTTCACGAACACTAACACAAGAGTTAGTTGTTCCTAAATCTATTCCTATTATTTTACTCATTATTATTTTTCCTTTCTCGTGTAAAATTTTTATTTAAAGTAGGTAATTTTTGAGCCCACTCATAAAATTCCATCCTTTTATTATTAATGTCATCATTTATTGTATGATCATTTTTTCTTTTGTGATTAAAAAAATCTTTATTAGATGCGTAATAATCTACTACACATTCTACTATTGAAACATTTGCATTTAATAATGAAACATTATCATGTAAATATATATTTTCTTCTTTATATTTGAAATTTTTTGGCAAATTACTACATTTAATATTAGTATATATTTCATTAAACACTACATAAATACTAGTACTAGCAGTTTGCATCAATACTTTTTTTTGATTAAACACACTATCATATACCATTAAAGTTTTTTTTACAGGTAATTTATCGTATTCTTTACCTTGCATACTAGAAATCATAACCCTAGAAGGATCATTATGTCCTGCACAACTATAAGAAGTTTTATATCCCTTTTCCCATAAAATTTTTAGTATAGGATATATTGAATCATCAATTTCAATAATATTAGTTACTGGAAGTCCAGTTTTTACATCTACAAACATTTTTACCACCCAAGTCAGCGTTATTCACTAACTTTTACCATTGCTGGTCTTATTACTTTTCCATTATATTGATAACCTTTTTGAAGCACATCAATTATAACTCCTGACAATACATCATCTTTTTTTTCTGTTAAAACAGCTTGTGCAATATCAGGATTAAATTCTTCATTTATACATTTTATTTCTTCTACATTTTTAGAATTTAATATAGAAATAAGTGCTGCATAAATCATTTCAAAGCCATCTAAATATTTTTTTATTTCTTCATTTTCTGTATTAACAGAGATAGCTCTTTCAAAATCATCTACTATATCAAGTATTTTAATTATTAAATCTTCCCCTTCAAAAATTCGAAGTTTCGAAATTTCTTCATCACTTCTTCTTTTAACATTTTGAGTTTCAGCAAGAGTTCTTAAAAATTTTTCATTTAAAGTATTATACTCTTCTTTCAATTTCTCAAACTCTACATTTTTTTTAGGTTTTTTAGTAGTAGTTTTTTTCTCATTTTTATCATCCATACTATTCTTCCTTTCCTTCAAGTTTATCATCTACAAACTTGAGAAGACTTACTATTTTTTTATAATCCATTCTTTTAGGACCAATAACAGCTATTGTACCTTCTTCTCCACCTGCTTTATAATTTTTTTTAATAACAGTTAAATTAGAATCTAGTTTATTATCAGACCCAATAAAAATTTTAATATCATTATCTTCATAAGTTTCATTTAATTTCTGCAAACTATTAACATCACTAAGTTTGTTAGCAATTTGTTTAATATCATTTGCATTTTGATATTCAGGTTGACTTAAAATTTTAGCAGTTCCTGATACGTGTACATTAGAATTATTATTAGTAAAATCATTAAAAGCATTATAAAATATATTATATATAGCTTCGTATTGATTAACTTCATTAACAATCATTGGTTTAATTTCAAACTCTAATCTTTCACTAACCGAATTTATCGGAGTTCCTATTAAGTGTTTATTAATAATTTCACTTGTTTTTATTATTTCTTTAATATTCGTACCTTCAGGTAAGTTAAATTTCTTATTTTCTACTATTCCTTTATTCGTACAAACAAGCGCTATTATTTGATTGTCATTTAAAGCTATTATATCAAGTTTTTGAAGTAAATTATCTTCAGCAGCTCTACCTAATACAACAGAAGCATAACTAGTTAAATCACTTATTATTTCCATACATTTAGTAACTGTATCACTAATAACTAATTCGTTATTAGAGAACAATCTTTGTAATTTAAGCACATCTTTACCAGTTAAATTTTCTGGAACCATTAAATTTTCTACGTAATACTTATAACCTTTTTCACTAGGTATTCTACCCGATGATATATGATTTTTTTCTATATAACCTAAATTTTCAAGAACTTTCATTTCATTACGAATTGTAGCTGATGACAATTTAAATTTATTACATAAAGATTTAGATCCTATAGGTTTAACAGTTTTTATAAAAGTTTCAACAATTTCTTTTAATAAATCTTCTTTTCTACTATCCACGTTTTTCACCACCTTTAGCACTCTTAAAACTTTAGTGCTAATTACATTATAATAGTATGCTTAGCACTTGTCAATATATAACTGCTAA
>CAYJNH010000060.1:0-3578 GCA_964371705.1 uncultured Muribaculaceae bacterium | reverse complement strand
CTTGGTGGAAATGCTTTAGGTAATGATCCTAAAGAGCAACAATTATTAATAAAAAAAGCAATGAAAAATGTAGTGCCTTTAATAAGTGAAGGTCATCAAATTATTATAGGACATGGAAATGGACCTCAAGTTGGGGTTATTAACTTAGCTTTCGAGGATTCTTATGAAAATAAAGATATACCTTATATGGCTTTTCCAGAATGTACTGCGATGAGTCAAGGGTATATAGGTTATCATATCCAAAAAGGATTAAGAGATCTTTTAGAAGAAGAAAATATATTTAAAAAAGTTGCTACAATTGTAACACAAGTAGTAGTAGATAAAAATGATGATGCATTTAAAAATTTAAGTAAACCTGTTGGACCATTTTATTCAAAAGAAATGGCTGATAAGCTTGCTGAATCTAGTGGTGAAAAATATGTTGAAGACTCAGGAAGAGGTTATAGAAAAGTTGTAGCAAGTCCTAAACCAATTGAGATTATAGAAATTGAAACAATAAAAGATTTAATTAAAACTGATCACATAGTAATTGCTGGTGGCGGTGGCGGTGTTCCTATATATAAACAAAACGAAGCAAAGGGAGCTAATGCGGTTATTGACAAAGATAAAGTTGCTGCTTTAATGGCTAAAGAACTTAATGCTGATTTACTTGTTATATTAACTAATATAAAGCAAGCTCAAATAAATTATGGTACACCGAATGCAAAAAGTCTTGGAGTTATTAGTATAGAAGAAGCAGAAAAGTATATTTCTGAAGGTCATTTTGCTAAAGGTAGTATGTTACCTAAAATAGAAGCTGCTTTAGGATTTACTAAAGATACTGGAAATAAAGCTATCATTACTTCTTTAGATAATTTAACTAATGCGTTAAATGATATAGATGCTACCATTATAAAAAAATAAGAGAACTAAAAGTTCTTTTTTTACTTGCAAATTTTTACAATATTCTTTATAATTATTAAGGAAGTAGAGGTGTTATACATGTTAGTACCAGTTGGTATATCAAACAGACATGTACATGTTACAAAAGAAGATTTTGAAACATTATTTGGAATAGATAAAGAAATGACTATTAAAGTTGATTTAAAGCAACCGAAAAATTACGCTTGTGAAGAAACAGTTACAATAAAAACTGAAAAAGCTGAAATTAAAAGTGTTCGCTTATTAGGCCCTTTTAGAGATTATACTCAAGTTGAAATATCAGGAACAGATGCTAGAAATTTAGGAATTAATCCTCCTGTTAGAACGTCTGGTGATATAAATGGGGGAGCAGTTATTACAATAATTGGAACTAATGGAAGTGTAGAAGTAAGTGGTTGTATTATTCCTCAAAGACATATTCATATAAGTTCTGAGGATCGTAAGAAGTTTAATTTACCTGAGGTAGTATCTTTAAAAGTTGAAGGTGAAAAAGGTGGTATTATTGGCGATGTTCATATTAAAGAAGCCGATGAAGCATTTTTTGAAGTTCACTTAGATACTGATGAAGCAAATGCTTTCAGATTGCAAAATAATCAAAATTTGGAAATTATAGAGTAATATAATTTCTTTTTTATTGTAAAAAAATTATATTTTTGATAAACTTATATTAGGAGATAATATGATTAAAGTAATGTTTACTAGTTTTTGGATCAATTTAATTCTTACTATTGGTAAAATTATTGTAGGTACTATAGGTTTTAATCATGCTTTAGTAGCTGATGGTATATCCTCTTTTTCTGATATGATCACAGATATACTTGCTATTATAGGTGGGAAATATTCAAAAAAACACGCTGACAAATCTCATCCTTTTGGATATGGTAAATTAGAATATATTGTAAGCTTGTGTGTTGGATTTGTTGTTATATTACTAGGTTTTTATGTTTTATTTAATTTGGAATTAGATTTAAAAAACAAACCTATGTTTTATACTTTAATATTTACTGTATTATTTATTATAGTTAAGTATATTTTAGTAAAACATTTATATAAGATGGGTAATAAGTTAAATAGTCAAATTATATTGAGTTCTACTTTAGAAAGTAAAAACGATATTTATGGTTCATGTATAGTACTAGTTTCTACATCTTTAATGTTTTTTAGTGGTTATGTAGATATTTTTAAATATTCGAATTTCATTGCTTCACTATTAATTAGTTTGTTGATTTTTAAAACAGGTATCACTATATTTATTAATAATATTAATGACCTTATATCTAAAAGTTTTTCTGGAGATTTAAATAAAGAAGTTTTAGAAATTATATTATCTTATAAAGAAATTGAAAAAGTAAGTAAATTATACATATTTAAATATGGTACATATTATCAACTATTATCAGAAGTTATTTTTAAAGAAGATATAAAATTAAGTAAAGCTAATGATATAGTTGAAAAAATAGAGCATAAACTTCGTGATAAAAACATAAAATATGTTTTTATTGAAGCTGATAGTAAATAGGAGGGTAATAAAATAGAATTTTAATGATATAATTTGATATAAAATATAAAGAAAGTAGGAAAAATAATGGAAAATATAGAAATTAATCAATTCACAGGTGAAGGTGAGGTAAATAAAAAAGTTCATGCACAAATAAATATGGTTAAATATTTAATTGATAAACAAAATATCAAACCAGAACAACTTACTGCACCTTTTGATAATGTATTAAATAAAATGTTAGAAAATGACAATTTAATCAATGCTTTTGAAGTTGGTAAGATCGAAATATCTAATTGCACAAATACAACTACTGATGTTAATTACAGAGTTATTGATGGAAATGAGGAGTTGTACGTATCTTTAATGATAGAGGAAGATAATTATACATTAAAAGTTTATTACGCTAATACTATTAGTAAAAAACATGTTTGTGCATCTATCAACTATCCAAGTATGATGACTAATGTTAATAATGTTGAAAATCTACCTAGTTTTGAAAGAATGTTTTTCGAATCATTTGATGCAATAAACTTTGAAAGAAAAAGAAATTAAAATGCAATTATTAAATAGTTTATTATTAGATGAAATCAAACAAGTAGTATTAGTTGAATATATAGATAAATGTAATGCTAATTTATCTTTATTTGAATATGAAAATAATAATTGGAATAAACAATTAAATGTACCTGCATATGTAGGAATAAATGGTGTTACAGTGGAAAAGAGGGAAGGGGATGGTAAGACTCCTCTTGGTCTATTTAAACTTAATAGAGCCTTTGGAATAAAAGATAATCCAGGTACTGAATTTAAATATCAAAAATTAAGTGGTAATGAATATTGGATTGATGATATTAATTCAAATAATTATAACAAATTGGTTTATGATAATATAATAAAAGAAAGTTCAGAACATTTAATTAAAGAACAGCCAATGTATAATTATAGTATTGTTATTGAATATAATACTGATAATATAATTAAAAATTTAGGTTCAGCAATATTTTTACATGTGTCTAATAATAAAGGTACAGCTGGATGTGTTTCAGTAGAAGAAAATTATATGATTGATATATTAAAATGGGTTAAACCAAATAAAAAACCATATATCTATATTATATAGTTTTTTATTTAAATAATTAAAAGTTAACATAATATA
>CAYJNH010000059.1:0-3578 GCA_964371705.1 uncultured Muribaculaceae bacterium | reverse complement strand
TGAATAAAACAAAATCTTCAAAAGGTAGGTTTGAAAGCTCGCTATCTTTTCTATGGAGATTACCACAAGTTCCAAAACCCCTGTAAAATCAATACTTTTCAGATACCCTCAAACGATTTACGCCATTATTTTAATGTTTGCCATTACTTGTAATTGTAGCTCCCTTGAGGCATGTGTGTAGATATTGAGCGTTGTTTCAATATTTGCATGTCCTAATAACTTTTGTATCACTTTATCAGGCACCCTTATGTCAAGCTAAAACTAAAATTTCTATATTAAAATAAACAAACCACACTTGACATATATTCGTCTAGTATGGTTTATTCTTTATTATTATTTAATTCATCTATTAGCTGTTTTAAAGATGAGAATCCCAGCTCATTAATTTTATTTATCATATTTCTCGAAAAACAACCTTCATATCCATTTTTCTCAACTGATAAGATAAATGATTGCATTCCTTTAACATGATTAATTTTCTTTATGTCATTCATATCTAAACACGCTAAAGCATCCCAATATAACTTGTTTTTTACAGATCTCCCTATAGTTAGTTTGCGTTTATTGTCATTATCCTTAGTGATATTTATACCAGTAACTCTTACATGATTTGATATATTCAAACTATATGATCGAGTTTTTTTAGGATTAATACGTAATCCATACCTAGATAACAATGTTGAAGAAATACTAACTACAGCATTTTCTAGTTCCTTTAGTTTTTCAGTACTATCACTTTTAAATGAAATCGTTATATCATCGGCATATCTTGTGAAAATAATATTGTCCAGTTCTAATTTTTTTAATTTCCCAAAAAAGATGTTGTCAAATTCTTTTAAGTAAATATTTGACAATGTGGGTGAAGTAACAAAACCTAAAGGTATACCACGGCTGTTTACACTACATATATCAACAATTTCATTACATTCTTTTCTATTAATTTGATTTGGGACAAGAAGATTTATCTCTCGAAAAATCTTCTCAGATAATTGTTTGTGACATATGCTAGGAAAGAAATTTTTAATGTCTAGCATAATAAAATAGTCATTGTATATGTGTGCCATGGCATTTTGATAAATCGATCGACCAGAAACATACCCTTTTGAAAAAATTGATGGTAAAAATCGGTCTTCTAAAAAAAGTTGTATCTTTTCATGTTTTTGTCGAAGCAAACAGTCGTCAGATCTATAGGTCACAATTTTTCTTATTTTATTTTTTGTTTTAATATAATGGATTATGATATCGTCATGTCTCATCATACACCTATCTTTCCGAAACTAGTAACTCGTTTATCGACTATTAACCCCTTAAAACGATCACTATATTCATCTAATTCATTAGTTATTCTAACTTTCCGAATTGTTAAGTCTTCATTTTCTTCTTGATATTCCAACCCAATGAAACCTATTGCTTGTAATAAATATAGATAATAGCCAACTGCTTGACGATATTTACATATCGTGTTATTAATTGTTATCTTTACATCAATGCCATTAGGTGAGAATCCTTCTATTAGAGAAATAGTGTTACACAATATCTCTCCAAACTCCTTACACAAAAATGTAGTATGATCTTTAATCTTCTTTAAAGTCCTCAATTCTTTACGTATTGAATCAACATAAAACATAGATAATAATAATGATCTTAAATAATTAATTGAAATATTGACGTGCAATGTATCATTTTCAATATAATAGTCTATGCCAGAAGTATTTAAGTTTTGATTTTTATACTTATTGTGTTTGAATGTTAACTTGCTCTCATTTGAATGCTTTGATGTGAAGTCCAAAATTTGACTAGCAAGGTTATCTTTAATAACATTATCGTGAAAGTATGTATGATAATCACTTTTTTCTGGAGATAATCTATTCACTTCGATATCGGGATAATAAATTATGTTTCTATTAATACGAACCGATGAGTCATTGCTATTTAAAAAAGCGAGCTTAATAAAAGCAGATACTTTCTTTTCTCCTATAGCAATATCGTCTGGAGTTAGCAAGCAGATTTTTTTAGATAATGATTTATTTATTGCAAACATTCCAATTTCAGCAGCTGTTGAAATTGTTTCGTGAATTATAATTATTTTATCAGCGAATAATGAGGCTAATTCTTCTACCTGCGCTAGGCCTTTCAAAAATATATTATCGTAGGATAAATGCTTTTTATTGGTTTTACCAAAAATAAAATTTTCTTCTAAGATTATTGGTTTTGCATTTATGCAATTTGCAATTAAAAAATTTTTTAAAATATTTCTCTTATCGCTTTCATCTGAGGTTAAGTATTTGTTTCCACAAAGAAAAACAATATTAATTTCATCACAAACCTTAAATGTATCATCAAAAACCAGCAAAAAAACAACCTCCTTTTTTACAAGATAAAAGAACTCTACTTGAATTTAGTACAATTTATTGAAAAGGCGAGAAACAGTAACTATGTTCTTGGTTTGAGCGGAGTCCCGCGAAGACCAAGGTTATAGGTGCTGTTTCTTGACTTCCACACAACGGGGCTGGAAGCCACCTAAATTCAACATTTTGTAGATTCATCAACCTTAATAGCTAAGGCGGCATCTTGCCTTACTAGAGTTCTTTATAATATAATATCACAAATATATCGAAATATCAAATTTTTCTATATCGTTAAATAACCCATCAATATACTTATTATCTTTCGGCTTTTCATTTGAAATATCATATCCAATATTTTCTAAATACTGCTTACTACACTCTGAACTAAATCCATAATAATCAATAAGTGAAATATATTTACATAACGTTATTTTACTAAAATTAAGTATATTTTTACTTTCTTCCCAAGCTCTATCTTTAATAAAAACAAAATTTATTAAAAATATAAAATCATTAACACTCATGTCGCTATCCGAAAACAATGCTATTGATCTTGTTGTTGGATAACATTCAATTCCAAATCCTTTTACAATAAAATCTTCTATCTCAAACTCAACTTCTACACCTAAATTCTGAAATAATTTTATGAATTGATCTAAGAACCACTTTATTTCTTCTTTTTTCATCGAAAGTATCGTTTCAATAATATTCAAATCGGAAAGATAAACTCTTTGTTTTCCAAATACGCATAGTAACTTTGACTTTTCTTGTTTTTTTATAACAAAAACACAAGTTGGTGAATAACTCTTGGGAGTAATTGGAATGAACGAATGAAAAGTAGTATCATCACCGTTTATATGATACTGTAACTTGTACTTAGCATGTATTAAATCAATTTTATCTAAAAAATTCATTTTCTCACCTCAATAATTGTTGATACTAAAATAATTTATAGTATCATTATATCACAATGAAATTTTGTTTTACATAGTCCAATTATTATTTTTTAATCTTTATATCAAAAAAGTCATTTTTAATTCTAACCTCTTTTATGTATTTATCAATATACATTTTAAAATCCGTTTTTTTTATCTCTAACCTTAACATAAAAATTATACTTTTCACGAAGTTTATCCATTTCAGTAATTTTATGCTCAATCTCAGCAATAGTGTCGGTATTATCTGTTTGAGCATCAACCGTTTTTCTATATTCCTCAGCAGACATTTCAC
>CAYJNH010000058.1:0-3892 GCA_964371705.1 uncultured Muribaculaceae bacterium | reverse complement strand
GTTGCTGGTGGAGCTGCTCGTGCGGTTTTAGAACTTGCTGGTGTTAAAGATATTATGGCTAAAAGTCTTGGATCTAATACTCAAGTAAATGTTGCAAAAGCAACTCTTGAAGCATTAGCATCTCAAAGAACTCCAGAACATATAGCTGATTTACGTGGTAAGAAAGTAGAGGAATTATAATATGAAATTAAATAATTTACCTGTTACTAAAGAACACAAATTAGTAAAAAGAGTTGGTAGAGGTCCAGGTTCTGGAATGGGTAAAACTTCAACTCGTGGAGAAAAAGGGCAGAAGGCTAGAAGTGGTGCTTCTATACCTGTTTGGTTCCAAGGGGGTCAAACTCCACTTTTTAGAAGATTACCTAAAAGAGGATTTAACAACAAACGTTTTGAAACTAAATACGCATGTATTAATTTAAGCGATTTAAATAAATTCTTTAAAGAAGGAGATGTTGTATCTCCAGAAATACTTAAAGAAAGAGGAATAATTAAAAAAGAACTTTCAGGTGTTAAAGTTTTAGGAAATGGAGAACTTGCTATTAAATTAACTATTAAAGCTAATAGATTTAGTAGTTCTGCTATAACTAAAATAGAAGCAGCTGGCGGAAAAACTGAGGTGATCTAATATGTTCAAAGGCTTTTCCGAATTATTCAGCAAATCAAATAAAGATCTTAGGAAAAGAATCTATATAACATTGTCTTTTTTAGCTATTTTTGCACTAGGAACAACAATTACAATTCCTTGGGCAAATGTAGTGTATGAAGAATTAGGTTTTTTAGAAATATTTAATCTTATGAGTGGTGGAGGATTAAAATCCTTTTCTATCTTTGCATTAGGTGTATCGCCTTATATTACTGCAAGCATTATCACTCAAATTCTTCAAATGGATATCATTCCATATTTTAAAGAATTAAAAGATCAAGGTTATGTAGGTAAACAAAAAATTAATCGTATTACAAGATATCTTGGTATAGGACTTGCTTTTGCACAGGCTTATATGTTATCAATATTTTATATGGAAGGTGCCGATACATTAACAATGTTTAAAACTGTGTTAGTAATGACTGCAGGAACAGCATTTTGTTTATGGATGGGTGACCAAATTACAAAAAAAGGTATTGGTAATGGACAGTCTATGCTTATAATGGCTGGTATTATTCAAAGTATGCCTTTAATATTTACAGATGCATATAAAACATTTATTAATGGTGATATGGCTCTGTGGTTTGGAATTACAATGTTCTCAGTATTTATATTAAGTTATTTATTAATAATACTTGGAATAATATGGATGCAACTTGCTGAGCGTAGAATACCTATTCAACACGCTAACAGAAGTACATCTAGTGTTACTTCTAAACAAAACTTTTTACCAATTAAAATTAACTCAGCTGGAGTTATACCTGTAATTTTTGCATCAATTATTACAACTGTACCAGCAACAATAGTTGCTTTAATTGGTAATCAAGATGCTATAAATTTTGTTGATAAATATATAGCATACACTTCTCCGATTGGCTTTTTACTTTATATAATCTTTATTTTCTTCTTCAGTTATGTTTATACTTTTATGGCTATGAATCCTGAAGATATGAGTAAAAATTTAAATAAAAGCGGTGGATACATTCCAGGAATTAGACCTGGTAATGATACTTCAAAATATATAGCTTCAGTTATGAGTAGATTAACTTTAGTAGGAAGTTTGTTTTTAGTAATATTAGCAGGTCTTCCAGTACTACTTTCTCTTGTTACTGATTTACCTGATAGTGTTACTATTGGGGGAACTGGTATACTTATAGTTGTAGGTGTTGCAATTGAAACATCTAAACAAATAGAAAGTAGTTTAGTATCTAGAAGTTATACACAAAAAAGGAAAAGGTTGAAATAATGAAAAATATAATATTTATTGCTCCGCCTGCATCAGGCAAGGGAACACAAAGTGAACTATTGAAAGAAAAATATGGATATATCCATATTTCAACTGGTGATATTCTTAGAGAAGAAGTTGCGTCCGGATCTAGTATTGGACAGGAAGTTAAAAATATTATGCATACAGGTGGTTTAGTTAGTGATGAAATTGTTATTAATATTTTAAATAACAAATTAAACAACATCAATAATAAACCATTTGTACTTGATGGTTTTCCTAGAACAATGATTCAAGCTGAAAAGCTTGACAACATGTTTAACAGTAACAACTTAAATGATTATATAGTTGTTTATTTAGAGTTATCTGAGCAAACAGCTATGGAAAGATCTTTAGGTAGAATTGTTTGTACATGTGGAAAATCATATAATATATATGAAGAAAGTCTAAAACCTAAAAATCTTAATAAATGTGATTCATGTGGTAAAACACTTCTTAAAAGAAGTGATGATACTGAAGAACATTTTAAAGAAAGATTTGAATCATATATACAAAACACTAAACCTGTAGTTGATTATTATAAATCTATTGATAAATTAAAGTTTGTAGACGCATCTATTAATAGAGAATATACTTTTAGTCAAATAGAAGGAATAATTAATGAAGGTTAAAAATAATACTGAATTGGAATTGTTAAAAATAGCTGGTAAAATTAATTACCAAACTCATTCACTATTGAAGAAGCATTTGAAAGTTGGAATAACTACTAAAAAGTTAGATGAAATTGCATACGATTATATCATTAGTCAAGGTGCTGTTCCATCATTTCTAAATTATAATGGTTTTCCAGCTTCGATATGTACTTCAATTAATGATGAAGTTGTACATGGTATACCGTCTGAAAGAAAATTGAAAGATGGAGATATAATATCTATTGATATAGGTATTAATTATAAGGGTTATTATTCTGATTCTGCTAATACACATATTATTGGAACTGTTAGTAATGAAATAAAAGCTTTAGTAGAAAATACTGAAAAAAGTTTGTATGAAGGACTTAATGTAATTAAAGCAGGAATTAAAATTAGTGAAATAGGTAAAGCAATAGAAACGTTTTGTCATAGTAATGGCTTAAGTGTAGTTGAGGAATTAGTTGGTCATGGAGTTGGTGCTAAAGTTCATGAGGAACCTGATATACCAAATTATGAAACAAATATGACTGAAGTACTTGAGGAAAATATGGTTATAGCAATAGAACCTATGATTAACTTAGGTGAAAGATACATTTATATGAGTGATGATGATTGGACTATAAAAACAGATGATGAATTGCCTAGCGCTCATTTTGAACATACTGTGTTAGTAACAAAAGAAGGATATCAAATATTGACGGGAGAGTGAATGATATAAAAAATAATAAGGTAAGTAATGATGTACCTAAAAAGAGTGATAAAATTGAAGTCGAAGGAATTGTTATTGATTCAAGCAATAATGAATTTAAAGTTGAACTTCCTAATAAACACGTTGTAGTTGCCCACGTTTCTGGTAAAATGCGTATGAATAACATTCGTATTTTACTAGGCGATAAAGTTACAATGGAAATATCACCTTACGATTTAACACGTGGGATTATAAAATGGAATAATAGATAATGGAGGTAGATTATGAAAGTTAGACCATCAGTTAAGAAAATTTGTAAAAAATGTAAAGTAATCAGAAGAAAAGGAAAAGTTATGGTTATCTGTGATAATCCTAAACATAAACAAAGACAAGGATAGGGAGAAAATATGGCAAGAATTAAAAATATTGAACTACCAAGTAATAAACATATTTGTATAGGGTTAACAGCTATATACGGTATAGGTAGAAATTTAGCAGACGCTATTTGTGATGATGCAAAAGTTGAAAGAACAAAAAAAGTTAAAGATTTAACTGAAACTGAAATTACTGCATTACGTCAAGAAATTGAAAAACATATAGTTGAAGGTGATTTACGTAGAGATGTTCAAATGAGCATTAAAGGT
>CAYJNH010000057.1:0-4265 GCA_964371705.1 uncultured Muribaculaceae bacterium | reverse complement strand
TATGTGATATTTTAGAAAAACATTATAAAGATATGCAAGATATGGAATTTACTATAGAAAACGGTAAACTATTCATGCTTCAAACAAGAAATGGTAAAAGAACTGCAGATGCAGCACTTAGAATAGCTGTTGAACTAGTTGAAGAAAAAATGATTACTAAGGAGGAAGCTTTACTTAAAGTTGAACCTAAGGCTTTAGATCAACTTTTACATCCAGCATTTGATGAAGAATCACTTGCTAAAGGAGAAGTAATTGCAACTGGCCTTGCAGCTTCACCTGGTGCAGCTACTGGTAAAATTTATTTTACTGCAGAGGATGCTAAAAATGCTCATGATGCTGGTGAAAAAGATGTGTTATTAGTTAGACTTGAAACTTCTCCAGAAGATATTGAAGGAATGGTTGTAGCTAATGGTATATTAACAGTACGTGGTGGTATGACATCACATGCAGCAGTAGTAGCTCGTGGAATGGGAACTTGCTGTGTATGTGGTTGCGGTGATTTTAAAATAGATGAAGAAGCTAAAACAGCTACTGTTGATGGTAAAACTTATAAAGAAGGAGATTATTTATCTTTAGATGGATCGACTGGTAAAGTTTATGGTGAAAAAATTAAAACTGTTGAACCAACTATATCTGGTAACTTTGAAGTATTTATGAAATGGGCTGATGAAGTTAGAACATTAAAAGTTAGAGCTAATGCAGATAATGAAAAAGATGCTTTAGTTGCTAAAGAATATGGTGCTGAAGGTATTGGTTTATGTAGAACAGAGCATATGTTCTTTGAAGAAGAAAGAATATTTAATTTTAGAAGAATGATAACAGCTGATACTTTAGAAAAAAGAGAAGAAGCTTTAGAATCTATACTTCCATATCAAAGAAGTGACTTTGAAAGTTTATTTAAAGTTATGGATGGACTTGGTGTTACTATAAGATATTTAGATCCACCATTACATGAATTTTTACCTCATACTGATGATGAAATTAAAGAACTTGCTAAATCTTTGGATATGAAATTTGATGATTTGAAAGCAAGAGTAGAATCTTTAAAAGAATTTAATCCAATGATGGGACATCGTGGATGTAGACTTGGTGTAACTTATCCAGAAATAGTAAAAATGCAAACTAGAGCAGTTATTGAAGCAGCTTTAAATGTGTCTAAAGATGGTAAAAAAGTTAAACCTGAAATAATGATTCCATTAGTAGGGGATATTAAAGAATTTAAATTTATTAAAGAGATAGTAATTGAAACTGCAGAAGATATTTTATCTAAATCTAAAGATAAAGTTGAATACTCTATTGGTACAATGATTGAAATACCTAGAGCAGCTTTAACTGCAGATGAAATTGCTAAAGAAGCTGAATTTTTCTCTTTTGGTACAAATGATTTAACTCAAATGACTTATGGTTTTTCAAGAGATGATGCAGCTAAATTCTTAGATGATTATTATAAAAAACAAATATTTGAATCTGATCCATTTGCTAAAATAGATCAAGATGGTGTTGGTAAGTTAATGGAAATAGCTGTTACTAAAGGTAAAGAAGCTAATAAAAAAATTAAACTTGGTATATGTGGTGAACATGGTGGAGAACCTAGTTCAGTAGAATTTTGTCATAATCTAGGACTTAATTATGTTTCTTGTTCACCTTTTAGAGTTCCTATTGCTAGACTTGCAGCAGCACAAGCGTGTCTAGTAAAAAAATAGAATTATATTTATAGTTAAAACTAACGTATTATAGGGGAATATTACACTTTGAAAGATAAACAGAATTATTTTAAGTTAAATATTTGCTAACAAAAAAGATTAAGATAAAGACTTTTGTCACATATCTTAATCTTTTTTTGACTAAATAAAGGAATGTGCGATTAATATAATAAGATATAAAATGATATTAAAATGGAAAAAAATATTTTTATATTAATTAGAGATAATGAATCTTCAGAAAATCATTGCAAGTGAAAATAAATAGGTTTCTAAATGATTAAAAATAAATTCGGACCAAGTTGGACCGAATTCAATAACTAATATTATATAAGAAAAACTAATTAAATATTTATATAATACAAATTGAAATGTAATTTTATCTTTGATAGATTTATACAGTTAAATATCTTGCAAAATAATATATCTTTCATATAAAAATATGCTATAATTTTTATATGAAAGAGGTAGTTATGCAACATATTATGAAATTATATGAAAATAATTTTTATTCTTTGATTGAAGGGAATAAAATTAGGGAATATAGATTATTTGATGAAAAAAGAAAATTAATAAAAATTGGTGATGAGATAAAGTTTGTTAAGTTACCTCACTTGGATGATTATGTTTTAGTAAGTGTAGAAGCTATAGAAATATTTAATAATTGGTATGATGCGTATAAGAAGTACTTTGAAGAAGATTTTAAAGAATTTTATGATTCAATTGAAGCGGTAGTTGATGATACATATAACGGATATTATACAAAAGAAGAAAGTGATAAATACGGATGTGTAGTCATTACATTTTCGAGATGCAGAAGAAAAAATAAAAGTAATTAATGTTAGCGATTTATTTTTTTTGTATTATTTATTTTTGATTTAATTACAATACATTTATAACAACACATAAAATATATGATATAATAAAAATATAATAAGTCATTAATAGTTTATTTATAAATAAAACTGATAGATATTAGTTGCCTACTTAACTACAACAAAGTACAAGCTGTACTTAATAACAAATAAAAAAAATTGTAAAAAAGGCTGAAAACAAAAAGTCTTTTTTTGTGAATTGACAATTAGTAACAGTGATGATACAATTACTTTGTTCAAGGGGGTATATATGAACAAAAATTATTCTTATAAAGATAATAATTATCAATTTGACATAAATAATATTAGTAAAGAAGCTCTTTTATTAGCAAAAACTAAATATGGAGCATATCATCCATTTGAGCATTCTACAGTTAGTTCTATTTTTTTTAGTTCAACAACTAATGTAAAAGATACTTTAAAATGTTACTCAAATTATAAAAGTGTACTAGCGATAGGAGCAAATGGGTCAATGAGTTATGAAGCTTTATTAAATGGTGCAAAAAAATGTGAAATGTTTGATATTAATTATTTACAAAAAGTATTTTATTTATACATGAAGTGTGCAATAATGAATTTAAATTATGAAGATTTTATCAAGCATTTTACACTGCTATCTGATGTAACTCGTTTTACATCGGAAAATACAAAAGATATATTATCACATGAATTATTTGATAAATTATTTTCTAAATTGGATCAGGAAGTAATAGATGTATTTGGACCAATATATAATAGTTTTTTATTTAGTAGTTTATTTAGATTTGAATATGCTATTGATTTGGATTATTATAAAAGATTTGTTTCATTTTATAATGAAGAAGAATTTTATAAATTATAGAAAATACTTCATGATGTTAAGTTGGAATATATGGTTTCTTCTTTAGATAGTTTAGAATTGAATCAGTTAGGAACATATGATTTAATCATGCTTGCAAATTCTTTATCTTTTTTTGAGTTTTCTAATTTAAATACATATGAGAAAGTTCATCATTTTATTAAAAAGTTAGAAAAATTACTTAATGAAAATGGTAATATACAGGTTTCTTATTTATTTGGTGATGGATTTGAAAATTTTAAGAGTTTTGTCACTAATGAAAAATGCAATAATTTTTTTCAAATGTTAAATAGGGATATGTTTGCTAAGCATGAAATTAATACCCTTCTTTTTAATGAGTATGATGATTATACAATTAGTGTTATTGATGGAGTAGCCAAAAACACTAAAAATGTTGTGTTATCTAGAAATTTATCAAATAATAGATTAACAAAAAAACAGAATATAGTTCAACTAGAAAAACTAAAATAATATTTAAAAATCAAAAAATGTTTTTGTTAAATTATAATTATGCTATAATTTAAATATAATCTGGAGAGGAAATATAAGTGATAATTTACGTATTAATAATTAATATATTAGCATTTTTAATTTATTATATAGATAAAATTAATTCTGTCAAAAATAAAAGACGTGTAAGTGAAAAAACACTTTTATTTTTAGCTTTTGTAGGTGGTAGTTTTGGAGCTTATTTCTCTATGAATATATTTAGACATAAAACAAAAAAAATAAAATTCAAATTATTGATACCATTATTAATATTTATACATTTATTTTTGTTGATAAATTATATTAAATAATAGTTGTTTTAATTATCTAGTAAAAGTATATAACATATGTTATACTTTTTTT
>CAYJNH010000056.1:0-4307 GCA_964371705.1 uncultured Muribaculaceae bacterium | reverse complement strand
TATCACCACTTTCATTTAATAGTAATGCTACTGATATATTATCAGTTCCCCCTCTTGCATTACATTTCCTTATTAATTTACTTACTTTTTCTTCTATACTTAAATCAGTATCATTCATGACTTTTTCTATTTGATCATCATTTAACATATTTGTTAAACCATCTGAACATAGTAATATACCTTCACATGTTTTATCTACATCATAAATATCTATTTCTGCTTTACCTGTAACTCCTAATGCTTTCATTAAAACATTTTTCTTAGGATGATTTTTAGCTTCTTCTGCTGTTAAATTACCTGCATCTACTAATAATTCTACAAGAGTATGCGGTTTAGTTACCAAATGAAGTTTATTTGATTTTAGTACATATCCTGATGAATCACCTATATTACCAAAAATTAAATAATTTTTAGTATAAATAGCCACAACTAAAGTTGTACCCATTCCTGTTGCATTCTCATGTGTTTCAGCATACGTTAAAATTTCATTATTAATAACGTTTATGTTATCATTAAGCCAATTAACTGCATCTAATTTACTACCTATTGATGGAGTTTCTATAAATCTTTTACCAAAATGTGTTAAAGCTAAAGCTGATGCTACTTCACCTTTTCTATGACCACCCATTCCATCTGCTACTACAAGTAAATATTCATTTGTTTGATTTTTTAAAATTGTTACACTATCTTCGTTGTGATCCCTTACTTTACCAGAATCTGTTAAATAAAAAGTTTTCATTTGTTCACCTCACTACTTCTAAGTTGTCCGCATGCTGCAGATATCTTATTTCCTAGTCTTTTTCTTATTGTTACATCTATTTTATTTAATTTTAATATTTCAGCAAATTTTTTTACTGTCTCCATGTCACTTGCTTTAAAATCTCCACTTGTTTGATTATATGGAATTAAGTTAACATATACATTTTTATACGCTAATAGTTTAGACAACTTTTTAGCATCACCTAAACTATCATTAATGCCACTCAGCATAACATATTCGATTGTTATTCTTCTATTTGTTTTAGTATAATATATATCTATAGCCTTCATAAGTTCATTTAGATTATAAGCTTTATTTACAGGCATTATTTCGTTTCTTGTTTCATCTGATGCTCCGTGCAAAGAAATCGCTAAATTTATCTGCAGTGGAAAATCAGCAAATTCCAATATTTTCGGAACTAAGCCACATGTTGAAACAGTTATATGTCTGGCTCCTATTTCCAATCCTTTAGGCTCATTGCAAATTTTTAAAAATTTAATAATATTGTCATAATTATCAAATGGTTCACCAATTCCCATAATAACTATACTATTAATCTTTTCTTTAATATATTCTTCAATTAAAAGTATTTGCTGAACCATTTCATAAACTGATAAATCTCTTACTTTTTTTAGTTTACCACTTTCACAAAATTTACAACCCATGTTACACCCAACTTGACTTGATATACACACTGATAAGCCATAAGTATGTTTCATAAGAACTGCTTCTATATATTCTTCATCTTGCAATTTAAATAAAAATTTAGAAACATTTGTGTCTTCTTCAACTTTTTCTATTTTTATAAAGTTAAAAGTAAAATCTTCTTTTAACTTTTCTTTTATATTATTATTCATATTAAAAAAATCATCAACAGTTTTTTTTCTATGACGATATAGCCACTCTGTTACTTGAGTAGCTTTAAATTTTTTTTCTCCTACAGATTCAAAATATTCTTCTAAATCTTCTTTTGATAAATCAAATATATTTCTCATATAAATAATTGTATCAAAATATACCTTTAAAGTCTATAATTACATAAATAAATTTATATTCATATACATATAATTTAGAGATTATGATGAATAAAAAAAATATATTTGTTACTTCTACTTTAATACTTGTCATTGGTGGACTTATTACTAGGTCTATCGGTTTTGTAATAAAAATAATTTATACTAGAGCTGTTGGTACCGAAGGAATTGCTTTATTTTCTATTGTAATGCCTACATATTCTTTTTTAATAACAATCGCAACGCTTGCATTGCCATTATCTATTTCTAAAATTATCGCAGAAAAAAGAAAAAGAAGCATTTCAGTTTTGAGTAACGCTTTTATTATAATTGCTATCTTAAATGTTGTTCTTATTTTATTAACTATTTTATTTAGCGATTTTATAGCTAATAACTTACTGCATGTAAAGGAAGTTAAATATTTACTAATTGCGATGAGTCTAACACTTCCTTTTGCTTCCATTACATCAGTTATTAAAGGATATTTTTTAGGAAAACAAAATACAATACCTTATATGGTATCTAATATATTAGAGCAAATTGTTAGATTAATAATAATTATTATGCTAGTTCCAAAATTACTAGAAATTAGTATACTACATGCAGTAATGGGTCTTATACTTCTATCCATTATATCAGAAACATTCAGTATAATAGTATTTATGTTTTTTCTACCTAAAAATGTAAAAATTACAAAAGATGATTTAAAATATAATAAAGATACTGCTAATAATATTTTAAACACTTCTATACCTATTGTTTCTAGTAGAATTGTAGGAAGTATTGGTTATTTTTTTGAACCTATTATACTTACTAATTTACTTTTATATTCCGGCTATTCATCCAGTTATATATTAAACGAATACGGTGCATTTAATGCATACGCTATATCTTTACTTACAATGCCTGCTTTTTTTATTCAGGCTCTTAGTCAAACTATTATACCTGAAATAAGCAAATATAAATCTTTAAATAACCTGCAAATGATAAAAAAAAGGACTAAACAGGTTTTAATATTCACATTCATAATAGGACTTGTATTTTCAGTATTTATTTTTATTTTTAGAGATACTCTTTTATCTATTTTATATGATACTAATTTAGGAAGCAATTACATAAAAATTCTAGCTCCAATATTTATTTTTTTCTACCTTGAAGGCGTATTATATTCTATATTACAAGCCATTAATAAAGCAAAATTAGCTTTTAAAATAAGTTTAAAAGGTGTTGTCATTAAATTAATATTCTTATCTATATTATCATTATGTAAAATAGGATTATATTCTCTTGTTATTGCAGAAATAATAAATATTATATATATTGTATTAACTAGTTTTAAGGCATTAAAAAAAGAAAATGTTTTTTAATTTTCCTTTTATTTATTCTAATTTGTTATTTAAATAAACTATTCAACAACATAAGGGTCATTCCACTGTCCTGAGCCTGATGCTAGAGCATCAGATTTAAGAGAAACTAGTGGACGGGCACCACTACCATTACTATAACTGACATTATAACTTCTCATCTCACCCAAAGAATTCAAAACGAACACGCCCCCAAACGCATAACTACTACCAAAGCTATAAGGAGAACCCAACCAGTAATCACTAACTGTAGACAAATAGAAATTGGAATTTGTTATTAGACGTAATCCGCCGGCATACGATACCTCGTCTGCTGTAATTAAGGCTACTGGATAATCTAAAGCTCCATTTCCATTTACTTCATCATCTACTGTATATGAGTCTTCTTTAACCGGACACATTAAACTAGGTGTTTGATTATTATAATTTCTTATATAATTTCCAAAGTATTGTGTTGTTGTTCCTGTTCCACTCGCTTCTGTTGTTCCAGCGGTATCTATATATGCTGTTCTATCGCCACAAAACAGTGTGTCTGATAACATTCTATGATACTTTGTATTTAATATGTTTGTTTCATACCATGTGTCTATTACTGTTTTTATTGTTGAATCAGTTGTTAGTCCATGTTGCTGACCTACTGTATACATATATCCAACATATTCTGCTGAACTATAAGTAGTATTAAATGCACTTGTTCCTATTTGGGTTCCATTTCCTGTCATCACAACTTTTTGTGATTCATCTGGTTGTGTGGATCCAGAGTATATCATTCTTATGCTTCCGTCACCATTTATTCTTATTATCCTCCAGTAAAATCCAGCAAACTCTACCCAGTTATTATCTACTGCTCCTCTAAAGTAATAACTTGTTCCATAATCATCTTGTGCTGCAAATATACCTTCATTTTCTGTAGCCACTTGACTAAAATCAGGTTCGGGATTTGAATTTATTTCTGCTATTTTTGCTGCACTATATCCCATTTTTGATAAAGTAGCGGTTGCATAATTAAATTCCATCGCTTGAAGTATCAACTGTGATTCAAATACTTTTCCTTCATTTAATGTTTGAATTGTATCTAGATTTATAAATGTTAGTTTTGCTTTCCATTCTTGCGTTGTTCCTGATACTGAATCTGTTGTACTTATTGTGTAATTATCATCTATTAATATT
>CAYJNH010000055.1:0-4776 GCA_964371705.1 uncultured Muribaculaceae bacterium | reverse complement strand
AAAAACTGTAGATGGAGTTAAAGTTAAATTAAGTTCTAGAGAACTTAAAACTCTAAATAAAAAAGCTACTAAAAAAGCTGACAAAAAAGCTGCTTAATCAAAAAACAGAAAAATTATTTCTTCTGTTTTTTTATTGCATTTTTTTAAATCTTTGGAATGATAGTTCGCTATTTTTTGATATACTAAGTGAATACAATTCCATAAAATCACCATAATGAACTTTTTTCTTATGATATTTTAATATATTTATAAGTTTATTTATCAACTCTAAATTGCATTCGTTATTTATTAACTTATCTTTATAATCTTTTAAATTATTTAAAAACATATTATCTATTAATAACTCTTTTTTTATTAATAAAGTATATATAATTAGTTGCTCATTATTGTCTAATAATGAAAACGATTTTATAATTTCTTCCCATGTGAAATTATTGTTAAAAATATTTTGGATCAATTGATGTGCGAGAGTATTTTTATTTTTTACCGCTTGTATTTTTTTTATTTTTTCTATTTTTTCGGAATCATTGATCGATTTGTAAAATATTGATAACTGTGTAATCATTGTCTCATCTAATATTTTTTTTGAACATAATTTTTCTATATCTTCTAATCTTTGTTTTTTAATGTAGATAGTTAATAATTGACTTTGAAACATAATGTTTTCTATATTTTCTATGCAAAGTAATTCAGCCTTTTCTAAGTCGTTATATCTAATATATATAGCTACTAATTGACTGATTATTTTTACATCATCTAAATTATCTAAGCATATTTTTTTTGCTTCAACTAACCTATTTTGTTTTAAATATATTTTTATTAACTGAGAAATAATATACGTGTTCTTCATATTTTCCAAACACAATTTTTCTGCTTTTTTGTATTTTCTTTGTTTTATATAAATATTTATTAATTGTGATACTATAAATATATTATCTACTTCTTCTAAACATAATTCTTCTGCTTCTTTTATTCTATTAGTGTATGTGTATATAGTTATTAACTGAGATTTACTTTTAATATAATCAATATTTTCTATACATAGTTCCTCTGCTCGTTTAAAATTTTTTGATTTAATGTAAATATTCACAAGCTCTGACTTGATTTGACTATTGTCTATATTTTCTAAACATAATTCAATAGCTTCTTTCCATTTATAAGACCTTGCTAGTGATTTAATTGTTTTTATTTTTTCTTCTATAGATATTTCCTCTATGTAATATTCTTGTAATATGTCTATTATTTTTGAAGGTTCTGGATAATCATTTTTTAATTTATATACTGAAGTTTTTGATACTCCTGTACATTCAGATATTTCTTTTACTGTAGTGTTTTTGTCTAGTAGTTTCATTATTTCATATAAAATGTCCCTTGTTATTTTCATTTTGTTTCCCCCTGCATTAAAATGTATTATACATCTCATACACTTTATTGTAAATAAAAAAAAGAGTTTCCTCTTTTATTTTAATTTTTCTATTTGTTTTTCATAATCATTTGATTTGCAAATATATGATCCACTTATAACATAATCAAGATTTAAATCTTTAAGCTCTTTGATAGTTTTGTCATTTATCCCACCGTCTACAGCTATTTCAAAAGATTCCTTATGTTTTTTTCTATATTCAATAAGTTCTATTATTTTGTTTGTTATTTCTTTTTTATATTTTTGTCCACCTGCTCCAGGAATAACGCTCATTATTAATACTCTATCAATATCCTTATATAATTCTTTAAAGTCATTAATTTTTTCTTTAGGATTTATTACTATTCCGGGAGAAAGTCCTATCTTTTTTATTTGTATAATCATATCATGTACATTATCACAAGTACTAGGATGAAAAAACAAATTTTTTGCTAGCGAACTTTTTTTGAAATATTTTAAATATTTATTTGGATTTTTTGTCATTAAATGTATATCTAATCTTTTTTTAGCATATTTAAACACTTTTTTTATCGTTCTTTTTTTAAAATTTTTATTTTCTACGTATTTTCCATCCATAATGTCCATATGAATATAACTTGCACTTGTTAAATTTATTTTTTTTATAGTTTCTTTTAGTTTATAATTACTACTTATATAACTTACTGCTACTTTCATTTAACTCCTTATAAAATTTCAGATAATTTTCGTATCTTTCTTTTTTTATTTTTCCACTTTCAACATATTTTTTTACATTACATTCTTCTTTGTCATGATTGCAATCAGAAAACTTGCAATCTATTTCTTTAAACTCAATGAAATATTTTTTTAAATCTTCTTTATTAATGTCATTTAAATCTATAGAGGAAAAACCTGGAGTATCCGCTACATAAAAATTATTTATTTTATATAATTCTGTGTGCCTAGTTGTATGTACTCCTCTTCCTAATGCTTTAGATATTGGTTTTGTTTCTATATTTAAATTTTTATTTAATTTATTTAACAAAGTACTTTTTCCAGCGCCTGTTTGACCTATTAAAAAAGCTAATTTATCTTTCATATATATTTTTAAACGTACGGTATTATTATTGGTAAAAACTTTATATCCTATACTTTTATAATATTTCATTATACTTTTAATTGCTTTTTTTTCATTAGGTTTTAACAAATCTAATTTAGTGAATATTATAATCGGTTTTATTTTTTTCGATTCTAATATAGCTATCATTCTATCTAACAAACTAAGGGAGATATCTGGTGCTTTTACACTAGTAATTAAAAGTGCATAGTTTATATTAGCTACTGCAGGTCTTTGCGATATACTTGTTCTTTCGTGTATTTTGGTTATAACGTTTCCTTCAGTTTCTATGTCTACATTATCGCCAACCAAAGGGATTATTTTCTCATGTCTAAATAATCCTCTTGGTGTGCATGTATATTCTTTATCATCAGCATTCACAAAATATGAATTGCTTATATTTTTTACTATAATCCCAGTTTTTAACACGTACCTAACTCCGCACATTCATCAGTCGGATCTACCGGCGTTGTATCTTCATCTGGGTCAGTTATTTCATTTTCATTATCTATAACTGTTACACTAAATGTTCTACCTTCATAAATTGGAGTTCCTTCAGAATAACTTTGTGATATGATGACACCTTGTTTTTTTGTTTCATCTTTTTCATATGTTATTTTTAATGTTAAATTCCATTTTTCTGCAAAAGCTTCCACATCATCTATTGTATATTCTTCTGCATTTGTAAAGTCTGGATATACTTCAAGTTTAGGAATGTAAAGAGTTATTATATCTCCTTCTGAAAGTTCTGTTCCTGCTTCTACTGATTGATCTATTATTTCTCCATCTTCATATGTGTTTTCATCATCTGGTTCTATTTCTTTTTCTTCTATAAGTACTTGTAAACCTAATGTTTCCAAAGAACCTTTTATTTCAGCTGAATTTCTACCTGTATAATCATCTATTTTTAATGATATATCTCCAAGTGAAGTATATAATGTTACTTCAAAACCGGTTTTTCTTTTGCTTCCTGCTAAAGGATTTGTTTTTACTACATCTCCTATTTCTACTTCTTTACTAGTAACTTCTAAAACTTTATCAGCTACTTTAAACCCTGCATCTTGTAGTTTAGATATAGCCTGAGAGGTACTCATTCCTGAAACATCTGGAATTATTACTTGCTCTGCTGAAGTTAAACTTGGAATAAGAAGTACTATTGTTGTAACTATAACAATTAATCCTGTAAAAATACTACCTAAAATTATTAATAATTTATTTTGTTTTTTCAAATCATTTTTTGTTATTTTTTTTGCTATAATTTCCTCACCTTCTTCACTTTCTTTTGCATCTTTTTTTGCTTTAGGTTCTTTTTTATTATCAACTAATTTCATTACTTTAGTCTCATCGTAATCAGTTTCAGGATGTTTGTGCACTAATAATTTTTCATTAGCTCTAGCAGGTTTCATACAAGTTTCTAAGTCTTCATACATTTGCCTTGCATCACTATATCTGTTTTTTGGATTTTTTGCTGTTGCTTTCATTATTATATTAACTAGGCTTTGAGGAACTCCGTTTACACTATCACTTACTAAAGGTACATTTTC
Source organism: uncultured Muribaculaceae bacterium (assembly GCA_964371705.1). Taxonomy (GTDB): domain Bacteria; phylum Bacillota_I; class Bacilli_A; order RF39; family UBA660; genus CAKOSP01. The sequence continues at coordinate 734 of CAYJNH010000055.1, read as the reverse complement.
TTTTAAATGTTTTAATGCTATTTCTACTGCATTATCCCCTATAAATGGCAGTTTTCCAGCTAATAGTTCATATAACACTATTCCTATAGAGTATATATCACTTTGTAAACTAGCTGCTTTTCCCATTGCTTGTTCAGGAGGTAAATAATGTACACTTCCCATAACTGAATTTGTTTGTGTAAGCTGAGTTGCATTCATAGCTACTGCTATACCAAAATCTGTTATTTTAACTAGACCATTGTCTAATATAAGAATATTTTGTGGTTTAATATCTCTATGTATTAAATATGAATCATGAGCTACTGATAAACCGTTTGTAATTTGTAATGCTATATCTACAACTTCTGCTACGGTTAATTTTCCTCTTTTTTTAATTAATTGTTTTAAATGTTTACCTTCTATATATTCCATAACTATATAGTATTCACCATTATCTTCGCCAACATCGTATACTTCCACTATATTTGGATTACTAAGCGATGATGCTGCCAATGCTTCTCTTTGAAATCTTCTTACAAATTTTTCATCTGTTGCCAAATCTCCGCGTAATACTTTTACAGCTACTTCTCTATCTAAAATAGTATCATAAGCAAGATATACATTTGCCATACCGCCCTCACCAACACTTTTGATGATTTGGTATCTATCACTAATCTTTTGTCCCTTCATTATCACTAATTATCACCACTTTCATTTAATAGTAATGCTACTGATATATTATCAGTTCCCCCTCT
>CAYJNH010000054.1:0-5941 GCA_964371705.1 uncultured Muribaculaceae bacterium | reverse complement strand
CCGACCTACACCCTTAGCAGGGGCGCCTCTTCAGCCTCTTGAGTATTGCTCCAAAACAAACTACTTACTAATTTTATCGTAAATAGTTCAAGTTGTCAATTATTTATCTACTATAGTTTCTAAATTGGATATAAATTCATGCATTATACTGATATAATCCATATCTGCATTAGCATTGTGCATAGTGCTTATGTTAATTACATTAGTGTTATCATCTTTAATAGAATTAATCAATTCGTTATCATTTCCATACTCATTGATTAACGTTAGATAATTGTTATCAATTAAATTTTGTTTTATATTATTAATTGCATCATCAGTTTTGTTAGTTTCATCATCCATAGAAATTATTTTGAAACCATAATTTTCTAAATATTTAAAAGCATCAGATGAAGCTACAATAATATTTTTGTTTTTAGAAACAGCAGTTTCTCCAATTTTTCTTAAATCAGCATCCATAATAGAAAGAGTTTCGGCTAATTCATCATAATTAGATGTAATAGCTTCAACAATATCAACTCTAGTAACGTATTCAATTAAATTATTTTTTATGTTTTTAGCAAGCATTAAATAATTATTAGGACTAAGCCATAATTCTTCAACACTTTCATTAATCGTTAAACTATGAGCAGCATCTATTATTAATATGTCATTATTATTATTTATAAATTCTCTAGCTGTATTTTTTTCATTAGTAGTACCATTATAAATAAATAAGTCACATTCAGCATATTCTTTTATTTGCTTGTCAGTTAGTTCATAGCTATCTAAATCAGCATCAGCTGGATAAATACTACTTATTTCTGAATATTCACCATATAAAGTGTCCATTAAATAAGTAATAGGGGATATAGTTGTATATATAGTACTGTCTTCTAATTTATCTTTTCCAAATGCACAGCCACTGCAAGATAAAACTATTAATGCTAATAATAATATTTTTTTCATTTTTTCTCCTTGATAGGTACTGGATCATATCCACCTTTACTAAAAGGATTACATTTTAAAATCCTTTTAGTTCCTAAAAGTAAACCCTTAAAAACACCATAATTATTTAAAGAAATAATCATATAACTACTACAAGTAGGGTTATATTTACAATAACTATGTGTATGCAGTGGAGTTTTTTGATACGCCTTTACCATAAAAATTAATATTTTTTTCATCATGTACCTAGGATATATTTTACACTAAAAAACAAAATTTGTAAATAATAGAGAAAATAATAGGCATATAAAATGTATACTTTTTAATTTGTGATGTATAATTATTATTGTAGCTTATATTAATTTGACAAAAATACAAAAATGTAGTAATATTATGCTCGTGTTATTGCCAAGGCAATAATTTTTAAAGGGAGAATTAAAATGACAAAAGAAAATATATTTGTTCTTACTGCAGAAGGTTTCTTAGATTTAGAAAAAGAATTAAATGAATTAAAAAATGTAAGAAGACCGGAAGTTATTATTGCATTAAAAGAAGCAAGAGCAATGGGTGACTTGTCAGAAAACGCTGACTACGATGCAGCTAGAAATGAACAAGCACAAATAGAAGCAAAAATAAAAGATTTAGAGTATAGATTAGAACATGCATCAATAGTAGATAAAAAATCTAATAATGGTTCAGTAGGACTTGGTTCAATGGTAACTATTGAATATGATGATGGAGATACAGAAGAATTTAAAATAGTTGGTTCTGTTGAAGCTGATTCATTTAATAATAAAATAAGCAATGAATCTCCACTTGGAAATGCCTTATTTAATTGTAAAAAAGGTGATGTAGTAGAAGTAGCTAGTCCAAATGGCGCATATTCAATAAAAATATTAAATATAGCATAAACAGTTAATCATAACTGTTTTTTACTTGAATTAAAATATAAAATATAGTATAATACATACGTATTTAAGGAAGGAAGTTTTTATGGCAAAGAACATACATGAAATAGAAATTAAATTAGAAAAAGAATGGCTAGATGCTTTAGATAAATCATTTAAAAAAGCTAGCAAAGAAGTTAAAGTAGATGGATTTAGAAAAGGACAAGTTCCTAAAGAAATATTTATTAAAAAATATGGTATTGAAAGTTTATACGAAGAAGCTTGTAATATAGCAATGGAAGAAGCTTTTCAAAAAGTATTAAAAGACGAAAAATTAGATCCAGTTGTTAAACCAAGTGTTGATATAACGGGAATTAGTGATACAAACGTAGTATTAAAATTCAAAATTATAACTAAACCAGAAGTGAAAATTGGAGAATATAAAAATTTAGGTCTAAAAAAAGATAAAGTTACAGTAACTAAAAAAGAAATTGAAGAAGAAGTAACTAAAATGTTAGAAACTATGTCAGATTTTAAAATAAAAGAAAAAGGAAAAATAGAAAATAAAGACACTGCAGTTATTAATTTTAAAGGTTATGTAGACGGAAAAGAGCTTGAAGGTGGATCAGGAGAAGACTATCCACTTGAAATAGGTTCAAACTCATTTATACCAGGATTTGAAGAAAAATTAATTGGTCTTAAAACTGGAGACGAAAAGAAATTAGACCTTAAATTTCCAGAAGATTATGTTGAACATTTAAAAGGAAAAGATGTTACATTTGATGTAGTAATAAAAGAAATTAAAACAAAAGTATTACCTGAAATAAACAAAACATTATTTGAAGATTTAGGTTATAAAGATATGGAAACTATTGAAGAGTTACATACTGAAATAGAAAAAAATATTAAAGACAAAAAACAAGCCGAAGCAGAAGATAAATTTATTGATAAATGTCTTGAAAAAGCTACTAAAAATATGAAAGTAGAAATAAACGAAGAAATCATAGATGAAGAAGTTCACAGAATGATTGATCAATATTCTAGACAATTACAAATGCAAGGAATGAACCTTGATACTTATTTCCAAATGACTGGAACTAATCATGAAGATTTACATAAACAAATGAATCCTGAAGCTAAAAAACGTGTTGAATTCAGATACTTAATTGAAGCTGTAGCAGAAACTGAAAAATTAGATTTTACTAAAAAAGAAGTTGAAAAAAATGCTAAAGAAATGGCTGATAAACACAATATAACAGTTGATGAATTATTAAAAGCATATGGATCACTTGATGTAATTAAATATGACATGAAAATGCAAAAAGCTTTAGAAATTATTAAAGAAAATAACTAAGAGTAAAATCTTGGTTTTTTTATTGACTAAAAGTTTAAATAGTAATACACTTATTTATAAGGGAGAGTATTATGTTTGAAAAGAAAAAATATGAAAAGAAAATAAATAATTGTGTAGAGGTATTACTAAATTTTTATAAACAAAATGTTGATCCAAAAGTTTTAGAAAAAGTAATATTTTATGAAGGTGAACACACTGGTATGAAATTACTTAGATTTGATTTTGAGTGGCTTAAAACTTTTATAGACTTTGAAGGGGTTTCATGGAAAAATGTTTTAGTGCGAGACTTAAATTTTGAAGATTCTAAAAATGTAGCATTTAATCCTAATGAAGTATGGTCTAAAGATTTGAGTAATACAGTACTAACTGATGTTTATTTAACTGGTAATCAAAATATGTTTGATGGATGTAAAATTTTCGGTATGGACACAACAGGTTCTGAAAATGGAATACTAGATGTATCTAAAGTTAAAGATATAAAAACTAACTATTCTGTTTTAGAGGATATAAAGTTAATAACTGATAAAATTAGATTTAAATTATATTTACCTGAAATAAAAGAAATAATTAAAAATCCAGAAGTTCTTTTAGAAAAAAAACATTTATATGAAATTAATGAATTTCAAGAACTAATTTTTACAGTTACCTGGGATGAATTTATAAAATTATTAGATCAATTAGAGTTAGTTAAACCTTATAACTTTGAACTTAATCCAAAAATTATAGAAAACAATATTTTTGAATATAAGACTGATTATATAGATTTGCAATACAAACAATTTAAATATGATAAAAAAATACTAAAAAAATTAGATTTAACAAATGTATCATTTAATGATTTTGCTGCTAAAAAATTTGATTTTACTGGTTTAACTGGTGTTAGTATTTTTCCAAGATATTTATATGAAAAAGATTTATCTTATTCAGTAGTATCAGGTGTGGACTTTATTGGAAATGAATTAATGTTTGATTGCTGCAAAATTGAAGGAATAAATACAAAAAACTCTAGAAATTGTAAAATATATTTTGATAAATTAAATGGTGATATAGATAATTGCAATTTTGAAGATGCGACTTTAATAGGTTCACCATTACAAACTTTTGCTTATGTCGATGAAAGTACAAAAATTTTAGGTGCAAAAATTAACAATATATTGATAAATCAAGATATTGAAAATGTACTACTTGAAAGATATGAATATGAGGAAGTTTCAAATGATTCTCCAGAATTGTTAACTCAATCGTTAGTTCAAGAAACTAGTAATGAAAATGACATTTATTCTGATGATATAAATTTGGTGAAGGAAATTTTCGAAAAAGTATATAATATTAGAGGTTACATAAGAAAATTGCCGGAAGAAGATAATACTATATATAATTTGTATGATTATGGTGTAGATTCAAAAGTAATTGATAAAATTTTATTTAAGTATGATGGAAATCATAAATCTCTTGCAATAGACTCTAAGGCAATGAAGAAACTTGATTGGACAAATACTTCATGGGATAATGTAAATGTTCGATCTTTAGACTTTACAGGGTGTGTAGGAATAACTATTAATCCTCAAAAAGTCCATGCTAAAAATTTCTTTAACACAAATTTAAATGGAGTAACTTTAGTAGGCAATGATGATATGTTTAATGACTGCACTATCACAGGAACAAAAACACAAGGGGCAATTAATTGCAAAATAGATTTACAAAAAATTAAAGACAAAGATGCCAGTCGTTCTGATTTAACTGGAGCTACTTTAATTGGTGTTGGAGACATTTTTAAAGAAGTTAATTTAGAAGATGCAAAAATTGATTTTAATAAATTTCCATTATTTGCCAAGGAGATTAATGAACTAGATGTTGTTTTACAAAGGATTAAGACTAAGAATTAAATCTTAGTTTTTTTATTTAAAAATATATTGTAAATTAAGTGTATATTTTCTTTACTTTATATATAAATATCTATATAATAAATTTTATATTTGGGTGGTGAAAAGATGAAACAAGAATACCTAGTTATGCTTTTAAAAGAATTAGTAATACTTCCAAACGAAGAAGTAAAAGTAGAGATAATAAGTAACTTAAGTAAAAATGTAATAAAAATATCAAAAGAAAATTACGAAGGTAAAGTATTAGTAGTAGCTCCGATTAATCAAAAAGAGTCTGCACCAAGTTCATCAGATTTGCCAAAAGTAGGAGTTATAGCAGATGTAAAAAGTAGCTTTGATTTATCTAATGGTAATTTAAGAATAACTTTAAGAGGTATAACAAGAGTAGTCATAAATAATTATTTTAATGATGAAAAAGATGAAAGTATACTAAAAGCAAAAGCTGGAGTATTAGATTTACCAAAATATAACGAAAAAGAAGAAAAAGCTATCATTAGAAAGTTAAAAACATCTATAAAAAAATATGTAGATACAATTAATGAATCTTCAAATAATATAATTTCATCTGTTAGTAAAATAACAGATATAGATAAATTAACAGATGTTATAACAACTTTTTTGCCATTTAATTCTACAAAAAAACTAGAATATATGCAAAATGTAAATCCTTTAAAAAGAGGAAAAGAATTATTAAATGATATTGAAGAAGAATTACAAATTCATAAAATTGATGCAGAAATAGATGACAATATTAAAATAAAATTAGGCCAAAAAGAAAAAGAATTTATATTAAAAGAAAAAATATTAGAAATTCAAAAAGAATTAGGAGTTAAAGATTTTAAAGAACAAGAAACAACAAGGTTTTATGAAATTTTATCTAATTTAAATTT
>CAYJNH010000053.1:0-5947 GCA_964371705.1 uncultured Muribaculaceae bacterium | reverse complement strand
CGCATTTACCTTCAACAAAACAATATTGAATGGAAAGAAGATGAATCTAACTATATACAAAGAAAAAGTGTTTTAAATATGGAAATCGAAGCGCTTAGTTCTGAAAAACAAATATTATCTAAAAATATAGATGGTCTTAGTAATGAAGTAATAATGCTAAAAATTAAGAGAAGTAATATAAATGCATCAATAGACAATGAAAGTAAAAGAGTGTTATATTTACAAAATAAAATAGAAATACTAGAAAATAATATTCTTAATAAAGACGGACTTCCAAGAAGTGTAAGAGCGGTGCTTAATAATGATAGAATAAGTGGTATTCATGACACTATTGGAAACATCATCGAAACAAAAGATGATTATCAAACTGCTATTAATATATCATTAGCATCAGCAAGTAATTTTATAATTGTAGATGATTTTGATACATCAAAAAAATGCATTAAATATTTAAAAGAAAATAAATTAGGAAGAGCAACATTCTTTCCTATAGATACTATTAAAAGTAGATTAATATCAAAAGATATAATTGAAAAATTAAAAAGAGGATCAGGATTTATAGGAATTGCATCAGAATTAGTAAAATACAATGATAGATACAAAAATATAATTGAAAACCAGTTAGGAAATGTAATTGTTGCTAAGGACATAGATTCTTTAAATACAATTGGAGCTAAGTTAGATTATAAATACAGAGTTGTTTCTTTAGATGGTGAAGTTTTATATGCAGGTGGAGCGGTTTCAGGTGGTACTGATCAAAACAATAATAATATAAAACTAGAATTAAAAAAATACAAAGATGATTTCGAAAAAAGTAGAAAAGAATTAAAATTATTAAGTGAAGAATCTGAAAAAATAGAAACAGAATACAGGAATATTGATGAAAAGTCTTTACTTTTAAACAAAAAAAATATTCTTCTTAACGAAAGTATAAACAGCAAAAAAAATGTACTTAGAGACATAGTATATCACTTAGAAAACTTAAACATTGAAATTAAAGGTATTGATAGTAATAAAAAAACATCAGCAGAAGAAGATTTAATTAAGTTAATTGAATTACTAACTGAAAAAGCAAAGAAAAAACTAGAATATGAAAGTAATTTGGAAAACTGCAAAAACGAAAAAAATGATATACATGATGAAATTAATAATTTGGAGCATGAATATAAACTCAAAAATAGCGAATTCAACAAATATAATTTTGAACTTAAATCAAAAGAGATTGAACTTGGTAAACTTGAAGTTAAATTAGAAAATGCTTTACTTATACTAAGTGAAGAGTATAACTTAACATATGAATACGCAAAAGAAAAATACTTTTTAAATTTACCAGAAGAAGAAGCAAGATTTGAACTAAAAAAACTTAAAACAGAAATTTCTCTTTTGGGAAATGTGAATACTGGAAGTATAAGTGAATATGATAGATTAAATGAAAGATACGAATTTCTCCTTAAACAAGAAGAAGATCTTAATCTAGCTAGCAATGAGTTATTATCCATAATAGATGAAATGGATGAAATAATGGTTAATAAGTTTAAAAAATCATTTGCTGAAGTAGCAAAAGAGTTTAAAAAGGTTTTTAAGGAAATATTTCAAGGTGGAAAAGGGGAGCTGTTATTAACTGATCCAACCAATATTCTTGAAACAGGTATTGATATTATTGCAGAACCTCCAGGAAAGAAAATAAATTCAACCATTCTTTTATCAGGAGGGGAAAAATCTTTAACAGCAATATGTTTGTTATTCGCAATATTAAACGTAAGACCTGTGCCATTTATTATATTAGATGAAGCAGAAGCAGCACTAGATGAAGCAAATGTAGATATGTTTGGTAAATATATATCTGAAAAGAAAAAAAATAGTCAATTTATTCTAATTACTCATAAAAAAAGAATGATGGAATACGCTGATTATTTATACGGAATAACAATGCAGGAATCAGGAGTTAGTAAAATTGTAAGTACTAAATTAGAAAATTAAAAAAAGAGATTTAATCTCTTTTTAAATTGCTCTCATTTTATCTTCATTTTCATATGGATTTTTCTTATTTATTCGGTCTACAAAAAGCAAACCATTTAAATGGTCTATCTCATGCTGGAAAGCTATAGAAATATCTTCTCTAACTCTGATAGTTTGTTTTTTTCCATCTACATCTTGATAATCTAATGTAATTCTAGCATATCTAGGTACTATGCCATCTATATCTCTATCAACACTTAGACAACCTTCGCCTTCTTCAACATAAATAAGTTCACTAGAGGTAGTAGTAATTTTAGGATTGATTATTATATGCTTTTCAAAAGAACCATCTTCATTTTCACTAGCAATAACAAAAATTCTTTTTGCAATTCCTACTTGAATAAATGCCATACCCATACCAGCTCTAAGGTCATACTTTTCAATATATTTTTCATTTTGACTCATAATAAGGTAAGTAATTAAATCATTTATCATTTTTTTATCTTCACTAGATAAAGGAAAAGTAACTTCTTCAGAAACTTTTCTAAGCATAGAACTATTCTCGTTCAAAATTTTAATATTTGGTAATTTCATAAACATCACGGGTATATTATACTAAATTTTTCAAAAAAAATCAAAACAAAATAAAAACCACTAATTTTAGCAGCTTTTATTTTTGTTTTTATAATGATTTAACATCCAGAATTAGAACAGTTATTGTTACCAAATCCTACTCCTGCACCAATTATTATTACAAGTAATATAAATAAAACAATCCAAATTGCAGCACCATATCCACTTGTACAACCTACGTATCCAGCATAACTAGGATTTCCGTAGCTTGGAGCATAGTAGCCGTTATTTCCATAATAATACATAATTTAACCTCCTTTGACTTTATACTGTAGTTTATGAATATGTAAATATTTTGACATAATTATTAACCTATATCTTATTTATTTTGAAAGATTATATTATTTATGTTAAAATTATAATAGGAGATAAATTATGCGTAAGCTTTTTTCTAAAATGGATAAAACACTTTTAATTACAACAACAGTATTGGCTATACTGGGTTTACTCATGATTTTTAGTTCGTCTAGTGTTTCTACTTTATTACGATATAATGTAAGTTCAAGTTACTTTTTTTTAAGACAACTAATGTTTATCACAGCGAGTTATCTTATAGGATTTTTTATAATTATAAGAGTTCCTACTAAAAAATATAGTAAATTTATTATACCTATTGCCGCGATAGGTGTTGCTTCACTACTATTTTTATTTGTCTATGGATCTATAACAAATTCTGCGCAAAGTTGGTATGATTTAGGATTTTTTAGTTTACAACCTAGTGAATTTGCAAAATCACTATCTATTATTTTTAGTGCAGTATACTATAATATATTTCAAAGAAAAAATATAAAATTAATTTATCCATATTTAATACCACTGATGTACGGATTATTTATGGCAGCATTAATACTAATGCAACCTGATTTCGGATCAGCTTTCATTTTATCAGGAATTACATTTTTAATTTTTATAAGTGTTCCAACAGTTAACAACAATAGTATTAAAGTTATCAAAATTTTGTCAATTGGCGTTGTAGTATTAGCAGCAGCTTTAGTATATTTTGGAGCAGATATACTTAATAGTAATCAGCTTAATAGATTTGAATTCAGAGAGCCTTGTACTAGATATAGAGAAGCATCAGGGTACCAAGTATGTAATGGGTTTATTGCCATGCAAAATGGAGGTCTATTTGGTTTAGGTCTAGGTAACAGTACTCAAAAATATTTATATTTGCCAGAAAGCCATACTGATTTTATTTTTCCAATAATAGTTGAAGAACTAGGTTTAATTACAGGTGCAGGAGTAATACTTTTATATGCTTTTATATTATTCAGATTATTAAAACATGCAAGGGAAGCCCAAAATTTAAGATGTAGCATTTTAGCATATGGAACTTTTTGTTTGTTTATGTTTCACATTTTAATAAATTTATTAGGTATTTTAGCATTAATACCACTTACTGGTGTACCATTACCGCTTTTAAGTTACGGGGGATCATCGACTATTAATTTTATTTTGATGTTATTTGTAGTTCAAAGAGTGGCTATTGAAAATAAAGAAGAAAAAATGAGAAAAGAAATAAAAAGATTACAAGGGTAGAAAATATTCTTGCTTTTTTATATAATATTTAATATAATAATCAAAATTTAGAAAGAAGGGTATATATGATTAAAACTAGAAAAACAGGTAATTTAGTAGTTATTTCTGGTCCAGCTGGAGTTGGAAAAGATACAATAGCTAGCAAAATTATTGGAAGTGAATTAGAAGAATCAATAAGTGCAACTAGCAGAGAAAAAAGAGGAAAAGAAAAAGACGGAGTAGAATATTATTTTTTATCAACCGATGAATTTGAAGAAAAAATAAAAAATGATGAATTTTTAGAATATGCACAAGTTCACGGTAAAACTTACTATGGAACATTAAAATCCGAGGTTAATAGAATATTAAATTCAGGAAAAGATGTACTATTAGTTATTGATATAGTAGGAGCCCTTTCGATTAAAGAAAAGCGTTCAGATGCAATATTTATATTTTTGCTACCACCTTCAATAAAAGAATTAGAAAAAAGATTAATTGAAAGAAATACAGAAACAAAAGAGCAACTACTAAAAAGATTTACTACAACTTATAATGAAATAAATAAAATAAATGAGTATAACTATGTAGTAGTTAACGATGATTTAAATGAAGCTGTAAAAAAAGTTAATGCTATTTTATTATCTGAAAAATGTCGAGTAGATAGAATTGAAGACTTAGAAATAGACACAACTGAAGAAAAAGTTCATGAAGACATTATAGCTTATTTTGATAATATATAAATCTCAGTAAAATGAGATTTTTTTCTTGAGAAAAGGAAACAAATGTAAAAACGGTAAATATATTAATGAAAGGAGAAAAATGAAATTAAAAAATATAATAACAATAATTATAATATTTTTACTTCTTATTTCATATGTAATATACAATGTTTTAACTCAAGAAGAAGAAAAAGAACAAGTTAATAAAATAATCGAACCCATAAAAGAAGAGATTACTAAAATATATGTAGATATAAAAGGCGAGGTGAATAATCCAGGAGTATATGAACTGGAAGAAAATATAATAATAAATGAATTGATAAATATTGCTGGTGGGCTCACAGAAAAGGCATATACAGAAGATATAAATTTGAGTAAAAAAATAGAAAACGAAATGGTAATAATAATAAAATCAATAGATGATGTCAATATTGAAAAAGTGCAAACTGATATTCAAACAAATACGAATATATTAGTAGATAAATCGATAGAAAATGAACTGATAAATATAAACAGTGCAGATTTAAATTTATTAACTACACTATCAGGAATAGGAGAAACTAAAGCAAAAGCAATAATATCATATAGAAATGAAGTAGGATTATTCAAAAGTATAGAGGATATAAAATTAGTTTCTGGAATCGGCGATTCAACATATGATAAGATTAAAAATTTTATTACAATCTAATATTTTATACTTATGTTTATTTTTGATTTGCACACTTTACGTAATTATAACGACTGTTGTAATAAAATATGAATCTAAAATAGATGTTATAGTTAATGAATTAACCGGAAAAGTAGTAGATATTGAATATACAGAATATGGTATAAGGTTCATTATCAAAAACAAAGAAAAAATAATAGTTAATTATTACACAAAAGAAAAATATGAATATGAATATTTTTATGGAAAAGAAGTAATTTTTTACGGTGAGTTTAAAGAGTTAATTAATAATACTATACCTAACACATTTAATTACAAAAAATATTTATATAACAATAAAATATATATTACATTTACTTCATCTAATCATAAAATAATAAAAAACAGTCAAAATATTTTTGAAAAAATATATATAACAACTTATAAATATATTAGCGAATTTAAAAGTAGT
>CAYJNH010000052.1:0-6150 GCA_964371705.1 uncultured Muribaculaceae bacterium | reverse complement strand
AAAAAAGTAAAAAAAATAGTTACTTGGTCAATGCTTATACTTATGATTGGTAGTGTTGTTGCTAGCTTACTTATTTATGCAATTATATAATATATTAAATTAATAAATTTGTCATAGTTTAAAAACACTAATACAAGAGCTCCTGCCAGAAATGGTCCATAAGGGAGTTCTTTATTTTTTGTTGTAAGAATAGTTGCAATACTTGTAGGAAGCGCTAAAAATGCTGATATTATAAGAACAAACATTGATAATTGAAATCCTACTGTAAGACCAATTATAAAGGAAAATTTGATATCTCCTCCACCAAGAGATTCTTTTTTAAAAAGTACATCTCCTAATTTTTTTATTCCCCACATAATTAAAAATAAAATTATTCCTGTAACTATATTGTGAATAACATCTATATAGTCTAAATAAATAAATTGGAATATGATTATAAGCACAGCTCCGATTATTAAAGGAGAGTTTAATATAATATATTCTCTAAAATCCGTTATACATATTATTATAAATAATGATATTAATATGAAACTAATATAAAAGTCATATGTTAGTCCATATGATAAATATATGTATACTAAGGATAATCCCATAAATATTTCAATTATAGGATATATTATTGATAATCTTTTTTTACAATATGAGCACTTAGCTCCTTGGAATATATAAGATAATACTGGAATTAGGTTATACCATTTCAGTTTTTTATTGCAAAACTCACAGTGTGATGGTTTGAACAATATATCTTCGTTTTTAAGAAGTCTTGTAGCCGTTAATAAATAAAATGAACCTAAGCATAATCCTATTATAAATACAATAATAGAGAGTAAAATAATAAAATTTATTAAAAAATTCGAATCATTAAACATATTAACCTAACCCTATTTCGTTATATACTTCATACATAGGTACAATTACTGAAATTATTATTATTCCCACTATAAGTGCTAAAAAAACTGTTAAAAGTGGCTCTACTGTTGCTTTTAATGTACTTATATAACCTTTATACGTAACTGATGTATATTCATTTATGTTACCCATCATTACTGACATATCTCCCGTATCCTCACCAGTAGAAAGCATGTAATATATTGCATCTGGTACTGCATAATGGTTTTTAAATGCATCTGAGAATTTTCTTCCATTTTCTATATTAATATTAGCTTTTGTAAGTATTTCCTTATAAACTTCATTATTTGTAATGTTTTTTAACATAGCTATACAATCTGTTATATATACTCCATTTTTTAATAATGTTTCAAATGTACTACTCATTATACTTAACTCGTTATATATTATTATATTTTTTAATAATGGAATTCTTAATAATATTTTTTGGATTATACTTTTAAATTCTTTTGATTTTTTGTATAAAAATATAAATAATAATATTGCAAAAAATGTTCCAAATATTATATAAAATATATTTTTTTGAATATATTCACTGAAATCTAGAACTATTTTAGTAATACCAGTTACTTCACTACCATTATTAATATATATTTGTGAAAAATTAGGCACTATAAATATCATCATAAATATAATTACTATAATTGAAAAACTTAATACTATACTTGGATACGTTATAGCGCTAATCATATCTTTTTTCGAAGAATGCATACCTGCATAATACTCTGATAGTTTATCTAAAGTTTCATTTAAACTTCCGCTTAGTTCTGCTGATTTAACCATATTTACTATTAAACTAGGGAAAAAATCTTTTTGTTTTTCTAATGCTCCAGAAAAGGTTTCTCCTAGAGTTAATTCATAACTTATTGCATTTAATTTTCTGATTTTTGTTTTATTTTTAGTTATTTGTTTGCTTAAAATTTTAACAGATTCACTTATTGTTATACCTGCTTTTAAATAAGTAGCTAATTGCTCTAAAAATACTATTAATTCTTTTGTTGTAAGTTTATTTTGGCCAAATAAAGTTGATTCTTGATATAAAAAATTTATCATTGGTCCATTTTTTATTGAATAAACTTCATAACCTTCATTTGTTAAAAAAGAATTTACATCTAATTTTGATAATGCATTCATTATACCATTTATTATTTTACCTTCACTATTTTTAGCTGTATACTTGTAAATAATATATTTATTGTTACGTGTAGCTCCTGCTTCTATTAAATCTTTTAATAATAATTCTTTTTCTTTGCCTAATGCTTTTAATTTCGAGTTACTATATTTGTATATTTTTTTCTTTTTTTTGATTACAAAAAGTGATTTTAATCCTATGTATGCATATTTTAATATTAGTACTGGACTAATAAGAATTGTAATAAGTATATTTGTTAATTTTTGATCATTTGTTTGCACTTACATCACTCTTTTCCTATTCTTATTTAATTATATCATATTAATTTTTAAAGTTGTAGTAGTTTTTTTCTTTTGTGCATATAATTTAATAGGTGATGTGTATATGTTCGGATCTAGTGCTGCTACTGGACTTACTTTTGGTAAGGTTATATCAGGTATAACTAAGACTTTAGGAGTCGCCAATCAAATCATACCTATATATAAAGAGGTTAAACCAATGATATCAAATGCTAAAAATATGTTTTCTATAGTAAAAGAATTTGGTGGTTTGTCTAAAAATGCAAATAATAATGCAATGCAAAATACTAGTGTAATTAAAAATGATATTTCTAGTAATAGTAATAACCCAGTGTTTTTCCAATAAAAAAATCCAAATTTACTTGGATAATTTTTTTAATTTCCTTATATATTTTGCATATTTTATTTTCTTTAACAAAGGTAGATTGGGATAAATTTTATAATATTTATTTAGTATATATTTAAAATAATTTTTATTATTTGATTTACCAAATAATAATTCTGTTTTTGATAGTTTTTCTATACCTTTTATATACTTTATTATCACATAATATTTGTTTTTATCAATCATAGTTATTTCTTGATCTATTTTATAACCCAATTTTTGCATATATTTTCTTAAATTTTCATGTTCGCTATTGGATTGTATTATTATCTTATCAGGAATATTTGTTGTATCTAGTATATTTTTTATAGTGTAATAACCCATACCGGTAATTACTAGTGTATCGTAGTTATTTTCAATATTTTTTAATCCATCAGATAAATATAAATTAATTTCCTTACTTAGTGAATGTTTTTCAACATTCTTTTTTGCATTTTTCAATACTTTTTCAGATATATCAGATCCATCAGCTACAGTTACTAATTTATTTTGCATTAAATATATTGGTAAATATGCATGATCTGTTCCAACATCTAATACTTCGCTATTTTTATCTAATAAACTAGCTATAGTTTTTATTCTTTCAGAAAACATTATTCACCTAAGAAATCTTTTAATTTTTTTGCTCTAGATGGATGACGTAATTTTCTAAGTGCTTTAGCCTCAATTTGTCTAATACGTTCTCTAGTTACATTGAATCTTTTTCCAACTTCTTCTAGTGTATGACATGTTCCATCTATAAGTCCGAATCTTAATTCTAATACTTCTTGCTCCCTAGGTTGTAAACTCATAAGAACTTCCATTATTTCTTCTTTAAGCATTTCGTTTTCAGCGAATTCTTCTGGAGATAATGTACTTTCATCACGAAGAAAATCTCCTAAATGCGAATCATCTTCTTCACCTATCGGAGTTTCTAATGATACTGGTTCTTGACTTATTTTCATTACTTCTCTAACTTTTTCTACAGATAATCCCATTTTTACTGAAATTTCATCTTCAGTCGGTTCACGGTTGAATTCTAATGTTAATTGTCTTTGAATTCTTGCCATTTTATTAATTGTTTCTACCATATGAACTGGTACTCTTATTGTTCTTGCTTGGTCAGCTAAAGCTCTTGTTATCGCTTGTCTAATCCACCATGTTGCGTATGTTGAAAATTTATATCCTTTTTCACTATCAAATTTGTCTACTGCTTTCATAAGCCCTATGTTACCCTCTTGTATTAAATCAAGAAATAACAAACCTCTTCCAACATATCTTTTAGCTATACTTACTACTAATCTAAGGTTAGATTCTGCTAGTAAATTTTTAGCCATTTCGTCACCTTCAACTATTCTTGTGCTTAAAGCTAATTCTTCTTCTGTAGTTAATAGTGCAATTCTTCCTATTTCTTTGAGATACATTCTAACAGGATCATTGATATTAATATCTTTTACTATATCTTCATCAGATAATATTATAGGTTCATCAACAGCTTCTTTTTCTTTAACTTCACCTTCTTCAGTTGGTTCTTCTGCTACTACATTTATATTGCTATCTACTAAAAAAGTATATAATTCATCTAGTGCATCACTGTCAACGTCTAATCCTTTTAATTCCTTTGCTAATGTTTCAAAAGTTATATAACCTTTTTCCTTACCTACTAATAATAGACTTTCTTTTCTTTCGTCTAATGTTTTAATTTCATTCATAATCCACACTTCCTTTTTTTATTTTTGTTAATCTTTCTATTAATTTAATTTTTTTATTTACATCTAGTTCTAATGTAATTTGTTTTTTTAATTCTTTTATTTCTTCTTCTTTTAATTTCTTTTTGATCATTTTTAAATAATCTGTAAATCTTAAATGTTCTAAATCTTCATCTGCACAAGTTTTTAATAATTCATGTACTCTTAAATTTAAAATTTCATCTTTACTTATATAATTTAAGAAATCAGCAAAATTTGCATTTTTATTGTTTTTGTGAAAATAATCAATTTCACTTGCTAAATTTCTTTCTTCTTTGTCTTTAAAAAAATTCAAATCTTTTTTGTATATTTCTAGGAATTTACTATCGCTGGCTATATAATATAATATAATGTTAGCCAGCGTTCTGTATTTATTGCTTTTAATTATTTTTTCTTCTTTAATAACAGGTTTAATTTCATTAGGTTTTAGTTTTACTTCACTAAATAATATATTTTTGTCAATATTATAGTCTTTGCTTATTTTATCTAGTATAATATTTTTACTTAAATCATCAATATTTTCTATGCTATGTATTATTTCTTTAACGAAGTTTGCTAAGCCTTCAGCACTTGTGATGTCATATTTAGTTTTTAATACATTTATTTTAAAATCTAAATAATTATTAGCGTGATTTATATTATCAATAAGTGCCTTTACTCCAAATTTATTAATGTACTCATCAGGATCTTTGGCCTCTGTAAGCCTTACTACTTCTGGAATTATTTTTTTGCTTAATAATATATCTGCATTTTTAATTGTTGCATCAAGTCCAGCATTATCGTTGTCAAACATTAATATGACTTTGGTGTTTAATTTTTTTATTACATCAATTTGTTCATTTGTTAATGCGGTTCCCATAAGCGCTATAACATTTTTAATGCCACTGGCGTGCATTTTTATGGCATCCATATTACCTTCTACTATAATGACTGCTTTTGCTTCTCTAATATGGTTTTTGGCATTATAATAATTAAATAATATATGTCCTTTTTTGAAAATATGAGTTTCTTTAGTATTTATATACTTAGCACTATCTTCATTATTAAATATTCTGCCTGTAAAACCAACTGTTTCACCTCGTAAATTAGTTATAGGTATCATTATACGATTTCTAAATAAATCATATATATCAATTCCATTTTTACCAGTAAGCCCTAAACTTTCCATCTTATTTACTTCATAACCTTGCTTAATTAGAAAATCAGTTAATTGTTTAGGTTCATTAAGTGATAACCCAATATCAAAATCTTTAATAATATCTTCACTAATACCTCGGTCTACTAAATATTTTTTAGCGTTTAACCCCCCTTTTGTATTAATATTATTCATATAAAGTTTTTTACTTATATTCATTAAATCATAATCTTCTTTAAACTTAGAATTACTTTCAAAATTTTTTACATTTAATGATATACCAACTTTATCTGCAACTATTTTTACTGCTTCAACAAATCCAACATTTTCATATTTCATTACAAATGTAAATACATTACCTCCAGTGTGGCAAGTAAAACAATTGAATATTTGTTTTTCTCTTGATACAACCATACTAGGATTGTGATCGTCATGAAATGGACATACAGCAAAATGATTCTTCCCTTTATTAACAACCGAAATATATTCTGAGACAATATCAACAATATCTGCTTTTTGTCTTATTTCGAGTATATGCTCATCATTTATCATCCCAAATATAC
>CAYJNH010000051.1:0-6178 GCA_964371705.1 uncultured Muribaculaceae bacterium | reverse complement strand
TAATCAAAGGGTCATGCGTTCGAGTCGCATACGAGACACCATTTGAAAATTAACACTAAGTATATCTTAGTGTTTTTTTGTTTTACAAATTATGCAAATATGTTATAATTTTATTATAAGATAGTGAGGATAAAATGAAAAATAAAATAGATATAAAAACACTTTTAATAGTGTCTTTTCAGCATATATTTGCTATGTTTGGTTCGACTATATTAGTGCCAACACTTGTAAATAGTGCAGTGGGAACTGAAATATTATCAGTTCCTGTTACATTAATATCTTCTGGAGTAGGAACTTTAATATACATAATAGTAACTAAAGGGAAGTCTCCAGGATTTTTAGGAAGTTCTTTTGCGTATATAACGCCGATGATTATAGGTTTTACAAGTTACACAACAGGCAGCGTTTTTACAGGTATAATTGCAATAGGTATAGTTTACTTATTAGTAGCTGTACTAATAAAATTAATAGGCAATAAATGGATTGATAAATTACTACCACCAGTAGTGGTAGGTCCAATGATTATAGTAATAGGTTTATCACTTGCAAGCACAGTGGTAGATCAGATTGGATTAAACTTAATAGGTGATGTAAGTTTAAAAGAGTTATTAGTGGCTTTAGTGACATTTTTAACTGTTTCTATAGTAGCAATAAGCGGAAAAGGTTTTTTCAAAGCCTCGCCGTTTATAATAGGTATATTTGTAGGTTATATATTTTCTGTGTTTTTAGGATTAATAGATTTTACACATATAGTAAATGCTCCGAATTTTGTTATTCCTAATTTTTCATTAGCTATGATAGATTATGAATTTAATTTTGATGCAATGGTTTTAATATTACCTCTTGCAATAGTTTCTGTAGCAGAGCATGTTGGAACACACTTTGCATTAGAAAGTATAATTAATAAACCGGTTACTAAAGACCCAGGACTTCATAGAACAATGATAGGTAATGGTTTAGCAATAATATTTGCTGGATTAACAGGAGCTCCTGCAAATACGATATATAATGAAAATTTATCAGTAGTAGGGGTAACAAAGGTAACAAACATTAAAACTATTATTTTAGCATCTGGAATTATAATATCATTAGGATTTTTAGGTAAAATATCAGCAATATTTGAAAGCATTCCATCTCCAGTTTTAGGAGCTGTAACACTTTTGTTATACGGGTATATAGTAATAAATGGATTTAAATTATTAGTAGAAAATAAAATAGATTTAAATAATATGAGAAATATTATGGTAATATCAGTTATGTTAATTATAGGATTAGGTGGCGCAGCTTTTTCACTTAATACTAATGACATATCAATAACTATAACTGGTATGAGCTTATCTGCTATACTAGGAATTATATTGAATTTAACATTACCACAAGAAAAAACTTCAGTTTAATTACTGAAGTTTTTAACTGTTTTCAATTTCAAATTTTGTTTTATGTGGTTCGTCAAAATGTAAATTAGGGTAGTCTTGTTGTCTAAGTGCTTCATAAAGCATTATAGCGACTGTATTAGATAGATTAAGTGATCTAACATCTTCGCTCATAGGTATTCTCATACAAGTATCTAAATGAGGTTTAAGGATATGTTTTGGTATACCTGTAGATTCTTTACCAAAAACGAAGTAAATGTTTTCATCACAATTAGAATAATTAAAACTAGTATGAGGTTTATGTCCATATCTAGTTAAATAATAATATGTGCCATTATTTTTAGAATAAAATTCATCTATATTCTCATAAATAGTTAAATCAATTTTATCAATATAATCAACGCCACTTCTTCTTAAATTTTTTTCATCTAAACTAAAACCAAGAGGTTTAATTAAATGTAATTTTGCATTAGTTGCAATGCAAGTTCTCATTATATTACCAGTATTTTGAGGTATTTCTGGTTCAAACAATACTATATTTAACATAAAATTCCTTTCTATGAAAAAAAAGCTTAATTGCTTTTTTCAAATTCATATACTTCTAAAAGTTTTATAAAATCATCAGCTTCTAGGTATTCATTATTATCTTTATCTATTTGAATAGCTACAACACCTTGTTTAACATATATAATAGTTGGTATATGTTTAATTTCTTTTCCAAGTATATCACTTAATTTATTAATTAAATCATCATCATCCATAAGATCAGTAATATCTAAATAATAAAATATTGAAGACAAATTATAATCATCTATTATGGGTTTTAAATCTTTTTCAAGTAAATATTCTTCTTCACTACCAGTATAACCAGTAAATATAAAAAATTCATCCGGTTGCTCGATTAAAAAAGTTTCAAGTTCTTCTAGTGTTTCAATTTCTAAGCTTATTGTATTTGAGTTTATTAAATAACTTTCTAAAAGTTTTTCTTCTTCTTTAACTGTTTTCCAAGAAAAAGCATAAATAAACAGGAAAATAACACCTATGAGCATCGCTGCTGCTAAAAAATAATTTTTAAGTGGAACAAGTCTTGTTTTCTTTGTCATTAAATCACCTTCTTAATATAATTCTAACATACTTTGCGTTATAAAAGAACCACTAATCTTCTGTTGACTGTAATTTTACTAAAACTTCTCTAGGTTTTGAACCATTTTGTGGACCTACAATGCCTCTGGATTCAAGTAAATCTATCATTCTCGCAGCTCTATTATAACCAAATCTAAATCTTCTTTGAATAAGCGATGCACTTATTTTACCAGTTTCAATTGCAAACTCTACAACTTCGTTATACATAGGATCATCATCGCCTTCGCTATTAGAAGATCCACTTGTAGTATTTGCTTTAGCATTGGTTAAATCTTCGTCATATTTAACTGTTAATTGTTTAGTACAATAATCTATAAGTTTAGCTATTTCTTCATCGGATATGAAGCAACCTTGTATACGTTTAGGAGTATTTTCTCCCATTGGTAAGTAAAGCATATCTCCCTTACCAAGTAATTTTTCAGCACCACCCATATCAAGAATAGTTCTTGAATCTATTTGACTTGAAACTGAGAAAGCTATTCTAGATGGTATATTATTTTTTATTAACCCCGTAATTACATCAGTTGAAGGTCTTTGTGTTGCTACTATTAAATGAATACCAGCAGCTCTAGCCATTTGCGTAATACGCATAATTGAGTCTTCAACTTCTTTAGAAGCTACTAACATTAAATCTGCAAGTTCATCTATTATAACAACGATATAAGGCATTCTAGTAACAGGACTTTCTGGATGCTTTTTATTTTCTTTATCAATCATTTCATTATATCCAGCAATGTTCTTAACTTTTTTATCGCTGAAAATTTCATATCTTTTATCCATTTCACTAACTATTTTTTGAAGTGTGATACTTGCTTTTTTAGGATCAGACACTACAGGACATAGTAGGTGAGGTATACCATTATAATTAGTTAATTCAACTTTTTTAGGATCAACAAGCACAAGTTTTACTTCACTTGGTTTATAACGCATTAATATAGAAGATATCATAGAATTGATACATACTGATTTACCTGAACCAGTAGAACCCGCTACTAAAAGGTGGGGCATTTTTGAAATGTCTTCTAAAATGCTTCTACCCATTAAATCTTTTCCAAGAGCAACAAATATTTTATTAGCTGGATCTTTACTAGCAGTAGCTTCTAAAACTTCTCTAAATCCTACCGGAGATATTTTTCCATTAGGTATTTCTACACCAATAGTACTTTTTCCAGGAATAGGAGCTTCTATTCTTACATCTTTAGCAGCCATAGCAAGCGCAATTTCTTTATGAATACCACTAATTCTACTAACTTTTGTTCCATGAGGAACTGTAATTTCATATTGAGTTACTGAAGGTCCTATATGTATTTCAACAACTTTAGCATTAATTCCAAAGTCTTTTATAACTCGTTCAAGAATTTCTTTATTTGCTCTAGTTTCATTATTATTAAGTGCCGTTTGCTTAACTATTTTAACTGGATTTAATAAACTAAAGGTAGGTAATTTATAGCTACTTTCTTTAGAGTCATTTTCATTGTTACTTAAATTAACTATTTCATTTCTTTCAACTATTTCAGCAACAGGTTTATTTTTAATTTGATCAATACTAGTAATTACTATTCTATCATCTACTTCTTCATCTTCGTTATGTTTAGTAATTTTAGGTTCATTTAAATCCAAATCACCATTATCATCTAAAACTATATCCTTTTTTTCCTTTTCTCTAGGAGTAAATAAATTTTTAATTTTAGAAGTTAAGCTATTTAGTAATTTAGAAATGTTTATATCAAAAGCAAGTATAGCTCCAAATATTAGAAATACTATAAGAATAATTTTACTTCCAGTAATACCTGCTATAGCATTAAATAAAGATATAAATAAACATCCTATAAATCCACCACCAACAACAATAGTAGATGTACCACTTGTTGTAAGGGCATTAGTAACGTTTATAGTATTCATTCTTTGTATGTAATTTTCATATGTAGCGCTAAACACACCTTCAATAGTTATTTCTTCATTTAAAAAACCTATATGAGAATATGAAAGCAGTGCAATAACTAATATATAAAAACCAACTAGTTTTACACTAAAAAATTTAGGCATAGTTCTTTTAAATAACATATATATGCCTATAATCAAAAGCGATATTAAAACTATATACCAATAAGTTCCAGATAAAAACATGGCAAATTTTTTAATTAATGTACCAATGCTTCCAAATCCAAACCCTATAATGCCTATTAAAATTAGTATAAGTCCAGTAAGTTCTACACTATAACTAAATCCCGATTTATTTTCTTTTGTTTTTTTTCTTTTTGCCATATTTTATTCACCATATTAATTATACCTTAAATTTGGTTAGTTTGACAACGAAAATATGTATTTAATAAAATTTAGGTAAAATGTACTTCATCAATTGTCATAGTTACATAACTTAAATTAGGAGGTAAATATGATAATTGATAATGATTATAATATAATTTCGGTTTTGAATATAAATGAAAATAAAGAAAATAATCAACTGTTAAACAGTAGCGAAGGGTTTATAAAAGGTAATATGTTTTTTTATGAATATACACCTTATAAAAATTACAAACCATTTTTTCCAAAAACAAATAATGAAAAATCCGCACTATTGTATGAAATAACAGAATTAGAATTTGCGATAAATGATTTAAATTTATGGCTAGATATAAATCCCAATGATTTAAAAGTTTACAATGTTCAAAAAGAATATATGAAAAAGCTAGCGAATTGTCAAAATGTTTACATTAATAAATATGGTCCTTTAGAAGTTACAGATAACATTTATGAAAATAATAAATGGGTAAACACTTGGCCATGGGAAAAGGAGGATTCTATATATGTATAAATATGTAAAAACTTTAAATTTTCCAGTTAATATAAAACAAAAAGATATAAAAATGGCAAAGTATTTAATAACACAATTAGGCGGTGCTAATGGAGAACTAGGAGCAGCATTAAGATATTTTTCTCAAAAATATACAATGCCAGATGATTTAGGAAAAGCGCTGCTTAATGATATAGCAACAGAAGAGTTAGGTCATGTTGAGATGATTAGTACAATGGTTCATCAGCTTTTAAAAGATGCAAGTTTAGAAGAATTAAAAAGTAATGGTTTAGAATCTTATTATGTAGAACATAAAAAAGGAATTTTTCCTATAGATACATCTGGAAATAGTTTTACATCATCATATTTTGCAGTTACAGGAGATCCTATTGCAGATTTAACTGAGGATATGGCTGCAGAGCAAAAAGCTAGAGTAACTTACGAAAATTTAATTGATATATGTAGTGATCCAGATATAATTAATCCTTTATTATTTTTAAGACAAAGAGAAGTAGTGCATTACAATAGGTTTAAAAGTTTATGTGAATATTATAGACAAAAAGGGTACTAAATACTCTTTTTATTATTGAAAAAAAATTAGAAAAGTGATATTCTTATATTAGAGTAAGGAAAACTTTTTATGAAAAAAATATTTAATATTATTAAGGACAATAAAAATATTACAGTGGCATTAATTATATTGATAATGCTTATTTCAGTAGGTGTAATAGCTTCATATGCTTTATTTACAGTTAGTACAGACAAAAACATATTTAGTGGAGAAGCTGGTTATTATGACAACCCTCATTTAAATATAAACTATATGATAGAAAATAAAAATGAATTAGGAGTAGGAACAGACACTTAT
>CAYJNH010000050.1:0-6557 GCA_964371705.1 uncultured Muribaculaceae bacterium | reverse complement strand
CAGGGAAAATATCTCATGAAATTGCTAAAGATAAAGCGTTGACAGAATTTGAAAAATATAGAGTTAAACAAGATAAAATATTTAGTAGTGATTTTGATGAGTTTATGAAGTTGGAAGGAATTAGTGGAGATAAATAATTATCGAGAAGATTTAATATACATCTAAAATAATAAATTAATATAATTGAAAGGAGGTACATATATGCACTATTGGATTTTTATGATAATAATAATTTTGATTATTCCGATAACTATGGTAGGTTTTGGTAATAGGTTTATGAAAAAGCCTCCCAAAAAAATTAATAGAATCTATGGATATCGTACGTATATGTCTATGATAAATCAACAAACATGGGAATTTGCACATATTTATTGTGGGAAACTATGTCACAAGATAGGAAGGATTCTAATGTTATTGATATTATCGATGTTTTTTGTGCTTGGAGAAGATGAATATATTATAGGTAATTTAGTGATAGTTCTATTAGGTATTCAAATTACTTCTTTAATTGTAATAATAATTTTAACAGAAAAAAAATTAAGGCAAAAATTTGATAAAAATGGAAATATATTAAAATGAACATAACAATAAATAAAGATTATTTTTAAAATCAAAATTAAAAATAGATTTAAAAAGGAGGTAAATAATTATGGACATGTATCAAAAAAGAAAACAAAGAAAAGAAAAAAGAGAACAAAATGTAGAAGAAAACAAAAGCCCGTCATCGACTAATATAAACTGGTTTCCAGGGCATATGGCTAAAACTAAAAGGCAAATAAAAGAAAATATTAAATTAATAGATATTGTTTTTGAAGTTATTGATTCTAGATTACCAGTGTCATCTAAAATAAAAGATATAGATGATATCATAAGAAAGAAAAAACATATATTAATAATGACTAAAAAAGATTTATGTGATTTAAATACTACAAATAAATGGGTCGAATTTTACAAGAAAAAAGGTATAAATGTTTTATTAATGGACTTATTAAATAATAAAGATTACAAAAAATTAATAGAACTAGCAAAAGAACTTACAACTGATATACAAGATAAAAGAAGTGATAAAGGATTATTAGATAAAGAAATCAAAGCATTAGTAGTAGGAGTTCCAAATGCTGGTAAAAGTACTTTAATAAATACTTTAGTTGGTAAAGCAGTAGCAGTAACTGGAAATAAACCTGGAGTTACTAAACAAGTTAATTGGCTTAAAACTGGAGATAATTTATTACTACTAGATACTCCAGGTATTTTATGGCCCAAACTTGACAATGATAAAATAGCTCTTAATTTAGCTAGTTTATCTGCGATTAAAAGTGATGTTTTTGATATTAACGAAATAGGATTTCATATACTTACTATGCTTCAAGAAAATTATCCTGAAATAATACAAGAAAAATACAATATAGACTCTAATATAGATGTCATGGAAATGTATGATTTAATTGGTAGACATATGGGGGCAATTAAAAATGGAGAAATTGATTATGATAGAGTTAGTACAAGAATATACAACGATGTAATAAGCGGCAAAATAAAAGGAATTACTTTTGATATATGGAAGTAGATTTATTACAGTATGAAAAACAATATTACAAAAAAGGATATAAATATATAGCAGGAACAGATGAGGCAGGCAGAGGTCCTCTTGCAGGACCTGTTGTAGCAGCAGCAGTAATACTTCCAAAAAATTATAAATTAGAAGGTCTTAATGATTCTAAAAAATTAACTAAGAAAAAAAGAGATTTATATTTTGATATTATAAAAAACGATGCATTAAGTTATGCGATAAGCATAATTGATCCATCAGAAATAGATGCAATAAATATATATCAAGCAAGTAAAAAAGGTATGATTGATGCAATTGACAATTTAAATATAAAACCAGATTTTATATTAACAGATGCTATGCCGCTTGATTGTGAAAATCACGAAGCAATTATTAAAGGTGATGCCAAAAGTATATCAATAGCAGCGGCTTCTGTTTTAGCAAAAGTAACTAGGGATAACATAATGGCAAAATTAGCTATAAAATATCCTGTATATGAATTTGATAAACATAAAGGATATCCAACAAAAAAACATATAGAGTTAATAAAAATACATGGTGTAATCAAAGATATATATAGATTCACTTTCAAACCAGTAATGGATATGAAAGTAATAAAAAAATAAAACTACTGTTTACATATCAGTAGTTTTTGCATTTGACAAAGTAAGTTATATTATATTATAATTCAAATGCAAGTGAAAGGGAAGACAAATGAAATTAGTAATAGTGGAATCACCAGCAAAATGTAAAACAATTGAAAAATATTTAGGTAGTGATTATAGAGTATTATCAAGTAAAGGTCATATAAGAGATCTTTTAACAACGGGTAAATATGGATTAGGTATTGATGTAGAAAATGATTTTAAACCTAATTATGATATTATTAAAGGAAAGAAAAAAGAAGTAAATGCTTTAAAAAAAGAAGCAAAAGCAGCAGATAAAATATATCTTGCAACAGATCCAGATCGTGAAGGTGAAAATATTTCATGGCATTTGTTTGATGAATTAGATATAAAAGATGAAAAATATGAAAGAGTAGTATTTAACGAAATAACTAAAAATGTAGTTTTAAGCGCCATGGAAAACACTGGTAAAATAGATATGGACTTAGTTAAATCAGGTGAAACAAGAAGATTTTTAGACAGAATTATAGGTTTTAGATTATCAAAACTTATGCAAAGTAAAACTAGTGGTAAATCTGCAGGCAGAGTACAAAGTGTTGCTTTAAAACTTATTGTAGATAGAGAAAGAGAAATCGCAGCATTTATACCTGAAGAATACTGGACGATAGATGCCATATTTGATGAATTTAAAGCTAGTTTAGATAAATATAAAACTGAAGATATAAAAATAACAAATGAAGAAGAAGCAGATAAGGTTTTAAATAATCTAAGTAATGAATTTAAAATAGATAGTATTACTGAGAAAGATAAGAGAAAAGCATCAAGAGAGCCTTTTAAAACATCTACTTTACAGCAAACTGCATCAGCCAAAATATCTTTTGCACCATCAAAAACAATGAGTGTAGCACAAAAACTATATGAAGGTATAGATATTGGTAGTGAAACAACAGGTCTTATTACCTATATGCGTACAGATAGTATACGTTTATCAGATGATTTTATCAAACAAACATATGCATATATAGATTCAGTATATGGAAAAGAATATGTTGGATATGTTAAAAAAGGTAAAAAAAATGATAACATGCAAGATGCTCATGAAGGTATTAGACCAACAAATATAAATAATACACCTGATAAAATGAAAAAGTATTTAAGTACTGATGAACACAAACTATATTCATTAATCTACTATAGAGCATTAGCTTCACTAATGATTGATGCTAAACTTAAAACCACAACTATTATATTAGATAATAATGATTATAAGTTTAAAACAACAGGTAGTGTTTTAGTATTTGATGGTTATTTAAAAGTATATTCTAATTATGAAGATCAAGAAGATGTTATTCTTCCTAAATTTGAGAATCAGAACGCTATATTGACATCAAATGAAATTAATAAATTACAACACTTTACAAAACCATTGCCTAGATTTAATGAATCCTCTTTAATTAAGGAACTTGAAAGTTTAGGAATAGGTAGACCATCTACATATGCAACTATTATTTATACTATCAAACAAAGAGGTTACGCTCTTTTAGAAGATAAAAAGTTTGTTCCAACTGAAATAGGTATTGAAACTACAGATAAATTACAAGAGTTTTTCTCATCTATAATAAATGTAGATTATACTGCTAAAATGGAAGAAGATTTAGATCTTATTGCGGAAGCTAAAGAAGATAATTTAAAAATTCTTAAAGAATTTTATACAGAATTTGAACCACTAGTTAAAAAAGCTTTTGACGAGATGGAAAAAAAACCCGCTGAAGAAACTGGCGAAGCTTGCCCCGAATGTGGTAAACCACTTGTTATAAGAAAAGGTCGTTACGGCGAATTTGTTGCATGTGGTAATTATCCTGAATGCAAATATATCAAAAAAGAAGAAAAAGAAGTCAAAGAAGTAATGGATTGTCCTAAATGTTCTGGCAAAATAGTTGAAAGAACTACTAGAAAAGGAAAAGTGTTTTGGGGATGTAACAATTATCCTAAATGTAAATATGCTTCCTGGTATTTACCACTAGATAAGAAATGTGATAAATGTAAAGAAAATTTAGTATTAAAAAATGATGAAGAAATATGTCCTAACTGTGATGTAGAAGACAAAAAATAACAGATGATTTAATTCATCTGTTTTTTATTACTTCATTAGCACATTTAGAATATGTTCTAAGGAGGTTACCCGAACCAAGCAATGTACCTCCAAAGTATCTTACAATTATTATAATGCAGTTATCTAAGTTGTTTCTATCTATTACATTATAAATAGGAAGACCAGCGGTACCTTTAGGTTCACCATCATCAGTTTTCTTAATTAAATTACCAAGCTTATAACAATAAGTTATATGGTTTGCTTTTTTATGTTCTTTTTTCATTTCATTTAAAATAAAATCTATATCATTTTTTGAATTAACTTCATAATAATAAGATATAAATTTAGATTTTTTTATTTCAATTTGCAGTTCATTTAATAATTTCATAAGAATATTATATCTTATTTTATTAAATTTGTGTATAATATAATTGTGATTAATTATGGATGAGAAATTACAATTAATTCCTGATTTACCTGGATCTTATCAAATGTATGATAAAGACGGAATAATAATTTATGTAGGTAAAGCCAAAAACTTAAAAAAACGCGTCAAATCTTATTTTAAAGGAACTGTAACAGGAAAAACTTTAATGATGGTTAATGAAGTAGTTGATTTTAAGTATATTACAACTTCAAGTGAACTTGAAGCTTTTATACTTGAACTTAACTTAATAAAAAAATATAATCCTAAATACAACATATTATTAAAAGATGATAAAACTTATCCATATATAGAATATATATCAAAACCGTATCCTGTAGTAAAAGTATCAAGATATTTAAAAATAAAAAAAAGCGACAAAAAAAGTTTGTTTGGCCCATATCCTAATGCTTATGCCGCAAGAAGAATAGTAAATTTGTTGAATAGAATTTATCCATTAAAAAAATGTAATGGTATGCCAAAGGAAGTTTGTTTATATTATCATATTGAAGAATGCTTAGGATATTGCTCTAAAGAGTTAGATAACAATAAATTATTAGAAATGGAAAATGAAATTCTTTCATTTTTAAAAGGAAATGAAGAAATAGTAAGAAATAAAATTGTAGATAGAATTGATTATTATTCAAAACAATTAAACTTTGAAGTAGCTTTAGAATTAAAAAACGAACTTAAATATATTGAAATAGTAATGGCAAAACAAAAGGTTGAACTAAATGATTTAACTAATAGAGATATAATAGGGTATCATGTATATAAAGGAATGGTGTGCATCCAAATTTTATTTATAAGAAGTGGCAAAATAGTTGGAGGAACAAGTAATATACTATATGTTATATCAGATTTATATGATGAAATATCTTCATATATTTTATCATTTTATCAAAAGCATGAAATCCCAACTGAAATAATTATATGTGACGATATTAACAATAACATTATTAGTGAATTATTAAATACTAAAGTTGTAAAACCAGAGCGTGGTAAAAAGAAAAATTTATGTAAAATGGCTAGTGATAATGCTAAAATTACATTAGAAAATGAAATAGAACTAATAAATCGAAAAGAAGAAAAAACAATGGGTGCTAACACTAGATTAGGTGAATTATTAAATATGAACATTCATAGAATAGATGCGTTTGACAATTCTAATTTATTTGGTGCATATTCTGTAAGTGGTATGGTAGTTTTTATAAATGGGAAACCAAACAAAAATGAATATCGTAAATATAAAATTAGTGTAGATAAAAATGATGATTATAATACTATGAAAGAAGTTGTTTTTAGAAGATATTCTAAAAAAGAAAATTTACCATCTCTTATAATAGTAGATGGGGGAGTTAATCAAATTAATGCAGCTAAAGATATACTAGCTAAATTAGAACTTAATATTAAAGTAGTAGGATTAAAAAAAGATAATAAACATACAACTAAAGCTTTAATTGATGGTGACACGTATAAAGAAATAAATCTTACTAAAGATCATAATGTATTTTTATACTTAACCAAGATTCAAGATGAGGTACATAGATTTACAATAAATTATCATAAACAAATAAGAAGCAAAGGTTCAATTGCAAGTGTACTAGATAATATTGAAGGTATAGGAGCAGTCAGAAAAAAAGAATTAATAAAAAAATACGGCAGCGTTAAAAAAATAAGCGAAGCACCTTTAGAAGATCTTTTAGAAATATTACCAGAAAATACTGTGCATAATTTAAAAAAATATTTAGATGAGTGGAATAACAATAAATAAATATTAAAAGGCTAAATAGTCTTTTTTATTTTCAACATTTATTGTATAATTTATATGAGGAGTAAACATATGCATAAATTATATAGATTAGA
>CAYJNH010000049.1:1647-6705 GCA_964371705.1 uncultured Muribaculaceae bacterium | reverse complement strand
CATTAGATAATGAATTAATAAATTTTAGTAATCAAAAATTATTTAAAAGAGAATATAAGAAAATTCATAGTAGAAATATATTTGATTTTGATAAGTTTAACGAAATTAAATATGATACGAAATTATTAAATGATACTTCAATGTTAATGAATTTATTTGATAAAGTATTTTATAGAGGGGTATTTAGACCTTCGGAAGATAAAATTATTAAGCAATATTCTAATGCATTTACTATATATAAAACTATAGATAAAGATTATAAAATAGTTGAGTCAATAATTAAAATATTTGATGAACATATAAGAAAAATTGAAATGATAGATATTAATAAATTTAAAATTATTCACACAAATAATTTAGATAAGATAGTATCAGAAGCTGAACTTTTTGATATATTATCAAGTGGTACTACAAAAGGTATAATGTTGTATTCTTTAATAATATTTTCATTGAAAACTGGATGTGATTTAATTGTCGATGAGATTGAAAATCATTTTCATAAATCACTTGTTGAAAATATAGTGACTTTATTTAAAGATAAATCTGTAAATAAAAATAAATCTACACTTATTTTTACAACTCATTATTGTGAATTGTTAGATATATTTAATAGAAGAGATAATATTTACATAACAAAATTTGAAAAAAATATAAAAATAGAAAATATGTACTTAAAATATGATTTTCGTCCTGAATTATCAAAAAGTAAAAAGTTCTATGAAAATGCATTTAATACTGATGTGAATTATGATGCTTTAATGAATTTAAAAAAGGACTTAATGTAATGAGAAAATTTATGATGTGTGAAGGGGCGAATGAACAAGCAATTATAAACATTTTACTTAAGTACAATAAATTAAATATAATAAGAGAAGATTTAGTAGGAGTAAAACCCTACAATGTTAAAAAATTGAAAAATGTAGTACCTGATATTAAAGCTGTTAACGAGAAAGTGGAATTATACAGAATCGGCGATACTATGAAAGATAATGTAGCAATCCCAAAGGCTTTAAATCATATTTTAAGTAATGAAAGATTATATAAATATCATACTAAGCCAGAATTAGAAATATTGCTAATTATTAATGAAGATTTATGGGAAAAATATAAAAAAGTACAATCTAAAATAAAACCAAAAACATTTGCAAAAATCAATATTAAATATAATGGTGTCAAATATGATTGTTCGAGTGCTTTTTATTATAATTACTATGATAGCAAAGAAAGAGTAGAAATGCTTGTTAAGAATTTAATAGAATATAAAAGAGTAAAATCACATAATAAAAACGAATTGTTTTTAGCCGATTTGTTGAAATAAATAAAATTATTTAATTTGGGAGTGGTATTTATGGTAAAAAAGAAAAAAGAAAATCATATTTTAGGACTAATGTTTTTAATAGGGTGGTTGACCGTAATGATTGGTTTTCCGATAATTATTTGGATAAGTAGTTTAGATGATACTTGGAAGTGTTCTGAAAGAATATCTTATGATTATAATTGGAATAATGATTATCTTTGTGAAAATAGAGAAACAGGAGAAAAAAGATGGGTTTCTAAAGAAACTGCAAGTAAATTAAGAGAATTAAATAATAGATAAAAAAGAGTGTAATTTGACAAAAATACGGATAAAAAGCTAATTAGCAGTATTTTTGTCAAGAAACTACATTTTTCTAATCACGTGGTGGTGATGGTGCTGAAGTAATATATGCACTTAGAAACGATGACACATTTGCAAATAAAATAGGATTAAATTTTGTAAATGCAGGTCAAAACTATCGTAAATCATACCAAAGAAGAGGAACAACTGATCCATCACTTGACTATTATTATATGCATAGAGATACTCCCAATAATGAAACTGTAATAGTAGAATATGGTTTTTTAGATTCGACAGGTGATGATGTAAATCAACTTAAGAATAATTGGGAACAACTTGCTGAAGCGGTTGTAAAGGCAACTGTAGAATATGCAGGTGGAACATATACTCCAGTTGAAGGTGCAGGACTTTATACAGTGGTAGCAGGAGATAGTTTATATTCAATAGCTAATAGATATAATACAACTGTCAGTGAACTTAAATTATTAAATAATTTAACTAATGATTTATTAACAATAGGTCAAGTATTGAAAATTCCAGGTAATTATGATCCAGAAACTCCAACGGACCCATCGCCTCCAGTAACTAGTGATTATACAGTTATTTCGGGAGATAATTTGTATTCAATAGCTAGAAAATTTAATACATCAGTAAGTGAACTTAAATCATTAAATAATTTAAATAGTGATATATTGAGTATAGGCCAAGTGTTAAAAATTCCGGGTATAATAGAACCAGAAGAACCTGATATAAAACCATCTCCAGAGGGTACGTACACAGTTGTTTCAGGAGACAGTTTGTATTCCATAGCAAAAAAGTTTAATACAACAGTAGACGAGTTAAAAAGGTTAAATAATTTGTCAAGTACACTGCTTAATATAGGCCAAGTGTTAATTGTTCCTAGTAATGATTTAATACCAGAAGAAAATTATAAAATTTATACAGTAGTAGCAGGAGATAGTTTATATAGAATTGCTTTAAAAAATAATACAACAGTAGATGAGATAAAAAAAATAAATAATTTAACAAGTGATACATTATCAATAGGTCAACAATTAAAATTACCTGGAGATAATTCAGTAAAAGAATATATAGTAGTTTCAGGAGATAGTTTGTATTCAATAGCAAGAAAATTTAATACAACAGTAGATGAAATAAAATCATTAAATAATTTGACAAGTGATATATTAAGTATAGGACAAAAATTATTAATACCATAATAAAAGTAGCCAATGCTACTTTTTATCTGTCATAAACTCCAAAAATCATTCTTGAAACAGCAATATGCATATAAGAAATTTTATACCAAGTATTATATCCAACTATTCCATCTTTGGTAAGTCCAAATACTTCTTGAAACTTTTTAACTGAATCTTCTGTGTTTTGATCAAATTCACCATTTGGATTTTCTATTTGAATTAACCCAGGATAATTACCTCTAATTATATTTAATTGATTTTGAATAGTTTTAACTTCTGATCCACAAGAACCTAATCCAATAAGATACCCTGGAAAAGAAGTAGGTAGACCAGTTTGATATTTTGCAGTTTTAACTTCTAAGTTAGTTCCGTAATAATATTTTAATATATCAAAGGCTGGTACTTTTTGATCTGCTAGTTCTTTAGATCCCCATTGCCATAACCATCCTTCTTCTTTTAAAGTATCCCCATCACAGTACTGTGCAAAGAGAGGTTCCGTTTTATCTTTCCTTTTAATATATTGTAAAACTAAATCATCTACTACCGAAGATATAGAATCAAATATAGTTCTGTTTGGAGTATATTTTTGATCATATGCTGTGACGCTTGTAATAGTAAATTTATATCCTTTTGATGGATACCACTCAGTATAAATTCTGTTAAGGGTAAAAGACATTATAGCTATAACATTTGCTCTTAAAGCTTCAAATGGCCATGTGGAATATATTTCACTACTAGCGACATTTTTAATATAATCAGTGAATCTAACATAGTAGTTAGGTGCAGTATTATCATCAGGAATTCCATCATGTACAATTATGTACTCGGGGATAATAACATTATTTAAAACAAATTGATTTCCATTTATTTCATCTTCTTTATATTTGTTTGTATAATTACCATCTAATATAATAGGTTCTAAATTGATTATTTCTATTTCTTTACCTGTTTCATCATTAGATTTCATTTTAATTTCTTGGATAGATTTAATACCAGGAAAAACTTCTATGCCAGTAATATTAACAGTAGTCATACCATCTTTAGTAACTTCAATAGAATATGTTTCGTAAGGTTTATTATTTCCGGGTTTTAAAGAATTTTCAAGAGGAACACTATCTAATACTATACTTTTAGTTTGGCCATTTTCATCTGTGAGATAAGTGTTATTTGTTTCTAAAATTTTAACAGATGCACCTTCGATAGGTTGAGCAATATCGTCTGCATATACATTTACTAATAAATATCCTTCATTCATTATTTATCAACTCCTTTTTAAATATATTCTAATAATTATTTTTTAAAACTTACATATAATTTTTTAGGAGGAATTTATGAATAATAAACCAATATTAAAAGAAACAGATAGTGGAGAAGATGTAACACTACTTCAACAACTTCTTAAAATTAATAATTATTTTCCAATGTCAACAACTGGAGTATTTGGTCCAGATACAAAAACTTGGTTAATAAAATTCCAAGAAGATAATAAGTTAGAAACAACAGGAACTAGCACTATTGAAACATGGGAATATTTATATAAAATAACAACACCTGCACAAAAAGAAAAAAGTATACTTAATAAACCAATTTTAGAAGTAGGTATGGCAGGAGAAGAAGTAAAAGAAGTTCAAGCTATACTCAAAAGTTTAGGATACTACAACGGAGATGTAAACGGTGTATTTGATGAAATATTATATAAATCAGTACAATCATTTCAATTTATAAATAAACTAGTCCCGGAAGGTGTAGTAGGTCCAGATACATGGAGTGCACTTATTGATTTATATGCGCCATTATCTAATTGTGAAAATGCAGCTCCGGATACTGAAAATACAACAGTTTATACAGTAAAAGCAGGTGATACTTTGTATGGCATAGCAGCCGAATATGGAACTACAGTAGATGAATTAAAAAGATTAAATAACTTAACAAGTAATACGCTTACAATAGGTCAACAACTTAAAATACCATCAGATGATATAACAACTCCACCAACTAGTACTGATACATATACAGTTCAGCCAGGAGATACACTGTACTCAATAGCAAGAAAATTTAATACAACAGTAAGTGAAATTAAATCACTAAATAATTTAACAAGTGACATATTAACAATAGGTCAAGTATTAAAATTAAAAGAAGATACTACATTACCAGAAGAACCAAATGAATCACAAACATATACAGTTCAGCCAGGAGATACACTATACTCAATAGCAAGAAAATTTAATACAACAGTAAGTGAAATTAAATCACTAAATA
>CAYJNH010000049.1:0-1547 GCA_964371705.1 uncultured Muribaculaceae bacterium | reverse complement strand
ATTTAACAAGTGACATATTAACAATAGGTCAAACTTTAAAAATAACATCTTCTAATGATTCTAATACTAGTCAAACATACACAATTCAACCAGGAGATACATTATACTCAATAGCAATAAAGTTTAATACAACAGTAGATAGCATAATAGCTAAAAATAATTTGATTTCAACAGTTTTAACAATAGGTCAAACAATATTAATATAAAAAACAAGCAAAGCTTGTTTTTTAATGTATTCTAGGACATTCTTTAGGATCAGGATTATAAAAACAATGTTTTTTATACTTAGCTACAAATTCTTCTCCGTAAAATTCATTTTTACAACTTTCATTTTCTTTAGGTGCATAAAACCATAATGCATTAGAAGCTGGCCAAAAATATTCTCCTTTAATAACTCTATTGGCTAAATATTTTTCCTTTGTAGTAGCAGTACTTTGAAATAATGAACTATTAACAGCAGCAAACTGATTAGTCTGATATATTGCCTGACTAATAGTATTAATGTTTCTAAATGTTTTACAATTAGCTAAAACTCTATTTATAACAACATTACCAACCATTAGCATTCCTTTTTCTCCTTCACCAACAGCTTCAGCTCTCATTAGTCTTGCTAAAATATCACGTTCTGAAGTAGTGTAATTAACTAACATTTAAATCACCTAATAAAATAATATGGTATTTTTATAAATTATATGTTATAATATTTTTGTCCACAGGGGCGTGGTATAATGGTAGCATAGGAGTCTCCAAAACTTTTGATGGGAGTTCGATTCTCTCCGCCCCTGCCATTTATGATTTAAGGCGAAACATTTCGCATCTTATAAATAAATTAGTTCTTTATGAACTGATTTTTTTTGTTTTAAGAAAGGGATGATAAAATGTTAAATATTAGTATACTTACATTGTAAATTTAATTTGTTAGTGCTATACTAAATTTACGGAGGTTTTATATGTTACATATATATGCAGAAACAGTATTAGCTTATTTGTTGAAAAATGATGTTAATAATGAAGGTGTTGACTTTAATGATATTAATGAATTTGCTTTGCATGTTAGAAAAAAATTGTTTAAAGAGTTTGATACAAATTATGTATACTTTGGAATTGATAAACTTGATGTAGATTTGGCTGTTTTGAGGAATCCAAATGCGTTTTCAAGCTTTAAAGAAAAGATTTTTAAAATTGAGGAGAAAGAATTAGAAAAGTTTGGCAATGCTTACGATGCTACTGCACAATCTATTTTTGATTTTGCAGCTAAAAAAGTTTTTGAAGAAAAATCAAATGACCCGCTTACAAGAGATATAGACAAGTATGAAGAAACTTCTATTATGCATTCTAAAGTTAGAAATAAAAGTATATTGAAATCTTGTGACAAATAACAAGTTTTTATATAAAAATTGCTTTTCTTTCTTTTGAATATAGTATATAATTAATTTAGAAATTACTTAGGAAATAATTTCCAAACGACCTCTACGGAGGTGCCAGAGGAAAATGAAATGGCTTTCAAAAGTTGGAAAATTAGTTGTATAATGAAAATATAACTAATC
>CAYJNH010000048.1:0-7341 GCA_964371705.1 uncultured Muribaculaceae bacterium | reverse complement strand
ATGAAAAATATATTATTATTTGAAGAATAATAAGAGATAAAACGAAAACACCATATTTACTATATATTATATTTTCTTTTTTATAGGGTAACATATAAATTATTGTTTCGGTTTTATTATATATTTCACATGTATATATACTACTAGAAACATACATACAAAACAATAAATAAATAAGCGAAAAATCACTATAATAATTGTTAATTATTAAATTTATTGGAGTATTAGATAATGTATAT
This sequence comes from uncultured Muribaculaceae bacterium, assembly GCA_964371705.1. Lineage (GTDB taxonomy): Bacteria > Bacillota_I > Bacilli_A > RF39 > UBA660 > CAKOSP01. The sequence goes on along the minus strand of CAYJNH010000048.1, from coordinate 7,102 downwards.
GAAAAAATCAAAAAACCAATATATATCATAATGAATACCAGAAAATATATTTTTTTCGGTTTTTTTATAAATTTGAACAACTCATATTTTATTAATTTTTTCAATTTTACCTGTATATATTTTTTCTAAATCTTTTTTACCAGTTATATTTTTATATTCAATCAACTTTCCTTTTTCTAATATCATGTACTTGTTACACACATCTTTTAAATCACTAGTTTGATGTCCAGAAATAATCATAGTTATTTTTTCTTCTTTTAATTTAAATATTACTTTTTTTATTATATTAATACTTTGAAAATCTAATCCAGAAAAAATTTCATCATATATTAATAGATTTGGATTATTTAAAAGAGACCTAACTATCATTAAACTTTTTTTCTCACTAATTGTATAATTTTCTGTTTTTTCATTTATTATACTTTCTAAATTTAATAATTTAACTTTTTCCATAATTTGATTCTCATTTACATCATATATATCTGCAATTAATTTCAAATTTTGATATCCAGTTAAATTATTGTACAAATCTACTATACTTAACACTATACCTGTTTTTTTTATTGCTTCAACAAAATCATCATGAACATCAAATCCATTTATATAAACTTCTCCTTTTTTATTTGAGTTCATTCCTATTATACTTTTTAATAATTCGGATTTGCCACTTCCATTTTTACCTAGTAAAGCTACAATATTATTTTCTTGTAACTCAAATGAAATATTTTCTAATATTTTTTTGTTTTTATACTGCAGATTAAGATTATTACATTTTATTATTGTTTTCATAAAACTCCTTCAAATACAATATATCAAAAACAATATATTAATCAAATTATCAAATATAAAATTTATATAACTAATTTTAAAAATTATAACATGAATTATATCTTTTATATTAACATTCTGTAAATTTTTAACAAAAAAAATAAATATCATTGATATTTATTTTAAAACAGCTTTTATTCTTCTAACGCCTGCTGAAGAACTTTCTTCTTTTTTAATTTTAAATTCTCCTAAATTTTTTATATTTTCAACATGTGGTCCACCACATAATTCCTTTGATATATTTTCAATAGAATATACTTTTACTGTATCTGGGTATCTATCAATAAACATACACTCTGCTCCACTGTTTATAGCTTCTTCTTTATTCATTTCTTTGTAAGTAACTTCAAATCCTTCTTTTATCCATTTATTTACTAGCTTTTCAGTTTCAATAATTTCTTCTGGCGTTAATTTATGATCACATAGAAAATCAAATCTTAACCTCTCTGATGTTATATTACTTCCTTTTTGACATACACTAGGGTCTACTACGACTTTTAAAGCTGCATTTAGTAAATGAGTTGCTGTGTGGTATTTTGTTTCCATAGTACCATCTGATGCTAATCCTCCTTGGAATTTTTCTTTTGCGCCTTGTCTTGATAATTCTTGATGCGCTTTGTATTTTTCATAAAAACCATCTACATCAACATTTATTTCGTTTTCATTTGCTAATTCTAGTGTTAACTCTATTGGAAATCCATATGTATCATATAATTTAAAAGCTTCATCTTTATTAATGCTTTTTAAGTTGTTTTTTATGATTTTTTCAAATTCTTTTAAACCTTTTTCTAAAGTTTTATTAAATTTTACTATTTCTGAAGATAATACATCATATATTATATTTTCATTTAATTCTAATTCTTTATATTGTTTTTTGTATTTCTCTATAAATAATTTTGCAATTTGTTTTTCAAAACCATTTGATACATCTATATTTAATTTTTTTGCATGCCTTATCATTCTTCTTATTAATCTTCTTAAAATATATCCTTGGTCTGTATTACTAGGTTTTATGCCTACTTCATCTGCTGATAACATAACTGCTGCTCTGATATGGTCTGCTATTATTCTCATGGAAACTTCATTTTCATAATATTTTAATCCACTGATTTTTTCTATTTCTTCAATTACATCTTTAAACAACGATGTTTGATAATTATCATTTACATTTTCTATTACTGCTGTTATTCTTTCTAAACCCATACCTGTGTCTACATTTTTTTCTGGCAATTCAGTAATAGTACCATCAGATGCTTTATTATATTCCATAAAAACATTATTCCAAATTTCAACCCATCTATTATCTTCTGGATCAAATGCACTAGGAACTTCTTCTTCACTTCTAAAATAAAATATTTCTGTATCTGGACCACATGGACCAGTTTCCCCAGCTATCCAAAAATTATCTTTTTCGCCTAAAAATACTATTCTTTCTTCTTTTATTCCTAAACTTTTCCATATTGATGCAGATACTTCATCCTTTGGAATGGTTTCATTTCCTATAAAACATGTTACTGCTAATTTATTTATATCTAATTTAAGTACTTGTGTTAAAAATTCAAAACTGTATTTAATGCTATCTTCTTTGAAATAATCACCTAAACTCCAATTTCCTAACATCTCAAAAAAAGTATGATGAGTTTTATCTCCTATTTCATCTAAATCATTTGTTCTAAAACATTTTTGTGAGTTAACTAATCTTTTTCCATAAGGATGTTCTTCTCCTAGTAAATAAGGCATTAAAGGTTGCATGCCTGCTATATTAAATAATACACTTGCATCGTTAAGTGGTATTAGTGATGCGGATGGTATTATTTTATGGTCTTTTGATTCAAAATATTTTAAATATTCTTTTCTTATATTCATTATTCTATTCCTTCTAATAATTTAAATATTTTATCTTTTAAAACATTTAAATCGTCATTTACTACTATATAATCAAAATTATTATAATTTTCTAAAGCTATTTCAGTAATGTCAGTTTGTTCCTCTATGCTTAATTTTGAAGGTGCAAACTGATTTTCTATATTAATAGATACTACATTATCAAAAGTTTCTTTTATTATATCTATTTCATTAGGCATTCTTACATCTGATATTATTATATTGTCTACATATTCTTTATATATATCAAAATCTTGCATCATTTTATTTACAAAAAAATCTGGGTTAATAGTTCTTATTTTCGCTCCCATTTCTTGCAAGTATTTTCTTGGTTTTGTAGCACTGCTTCCATCCCAGTCAGTAAGTTCAGTGGCATATCCCTTTAAATATTTAGCATATTCTGTTATAACTGATTTTTGATGTTTATATATATAATATTCTTTTATATATTTAGCTACCTCACCTTTTCCACTTTCTGCTTTTCCAGCAATTAAAAATATTTTCATAATTTTCCTTTCTTATAACAAAAAAAAGAACAATACCAAGGAGTGCATAAATGCACGGTACCATCCTTTATTTAACTCATTTTCTATAACGGAGATTACCGATTAATCTTAAAAAGTAGCAAAACATATTTCAAATACTAATTTTCACCAAATATTAGCTCTCTACAATTTAAATATATATTTTTTCTTTCATCTTTGATTACATTAATAATATATCATGTTTTTTTAATTTATTCAATGGATGTTTCAAATATTTTATACTTATTATTTATAAAATTAATTATAACTTTTAATATTGTTAATATTGGTGTTGCAAGTATCATTCCTACTATACCAAAGAAATATCCAAATAATAGCAGTGTCACAATTATAATAACCGGATGTAAATTTGTAGCTTTACCCATTACTACTGGTTGAAGCACATAATTTTCTAGAAGCTGCACTACTAAAGCAATTATTAATACTCCAGTTCCAACTACTGGCCCCTGAGTATATCCCACTATTACAGCAAGTCCACCACCTATGTAAGGTCCAACAAATGGGATTAAGTCAGTTATTCCACAAAATAAACCTAATAATAAGGCTGCATCTAAACCTACTATTGCAAAGCCTATTGTATCACAAAGAAATACCATTGAGGCTATAAGTAAAATTCCATTTACTACTTTTCTTACTTCTTGGCCAATTTCACTTAATACAGTCATCGTTTCTTTTTTATACTTAACTGGAACAAATGAAACTAATTTTTTTTCTATACTTTCAAAATCTACTAGCATGTAGAACCCAATTATTAAACTGAACACAAAATTAATTATTCCCGAGAACACTGATGATACTATTGATATAGCAGAGCTTGATATTGCTCCAGCAAGTCCTTTAGATAAATCTTCTAAATAAGTTATAATACTATCTTCAATTGTAGTTATATCAACCCCGCTTGCACCTATAGCTGTTACTAATCTATTTAATATGTCATTTAAAGTATCCAGTACACCCGGTAAAATATTGATAAAATCATTTATTTGATCATAGATTATTGGAATGAATAATCTTACAAATAAGAATAAAAATAATATTATACCTAAATATATTATACCTGCCGCTGCTAATTTAGGTATTTTTTTAGATTCCATCTTTTTTATAAGAGGACTAAATAACCATGCTATTACAAACCCTATAAATACAGGAGATAAAACTTTTAGTATGTCTAATACTATTTCAAAAATATTTAATCTCTCTAAAATGAATATTGCACCAATAATTAATGCTAGTATCATAAAACTGTAAAATAATTTTAAAATTTTCTTTCCTACAGATATGATATCATTTACACCGGTTGTATCTAAATCATTAAGTTTTTTCATTAAACCACCTCTTAATTATATTATACACCATTTATAATGTTTTTAAAATAAAAAAGCTATGCAGCTTTTTTTTCTCTTTGAACTTCTTTAATAAGTAGTTTATCTATAATATATAATTCTAAACGTCTTTTGTTGAAATAATTCATGGTTTGTATTAAAAGTACAACTTCAAATACATTTTCTTCTTCTAAAATACTTTTTAATTTTTTTGATTTTGATTCATCTAAGCTGTTAATTTTGTTAAATAAGTTATTCATTATTTCTTTATTGCTTATATTATTATATATAAATTCCACTAAATTAAAATTTTCTTTTGTTTCATTTGTTATTATATCTAATTTATATTTAGTGTCTCCTTGAATAATTTTTAAAGTGCTATCAGATAGATAATCTTCTGTTACTGTATTTGATTTAATAATTAGATTAAGTAAATCATTGTAAGAATATTTTTCTGTAAATTCATCTATTATTTTTAATGTATCATCAAAAATCAAATCTTTTGTTAATGTATGTATATCTATTCTTGCATAGTCTCCTGGTCTATTATTTTTTTCTAATATAATATGATAGTTTCTTTCCATAAAAAACCTTTCCCTTAAACATTAAGAGATTAATATATCATATATAAGAATATATTACAAGTTTTTTTATATAATTTATTGGTGATTAATATTGAAACTACATTTTGGCAATAACGAAATATTTATCGAAAAAAAAGATAATATTATTAAAAATATATTTGCTTTAGTATTCAAAAAAAAGATAGATAGTATTATTCTTTTTGAAAAAACTAATATAATTAGTACGTTTTTTGCTAAAACCAATGTAAATATTATCGCATTAAATGAACAAAATAATGTTATTTATAAATATGTTGATGCTCCACCCAATAAACTAATTGAAGTTAAAAATAAAAAGAAAAAAACTAATATATTAGTTTTACCTAATAATATTAGTTCTTGTATTAAAATTGGCGATGCATTAAGCTTTGTAGATGAATATATAATCTAAAATAGAAACTTCATCTCCTGGTTTAGCTCCAAGTTTTTCAAGTTCATCTTCTAGTCCCATTCTATTAAGTTTTAAAGCTAACCTTCTCACACCTTCTGATTCATTTAATTTAGTCATTTTCAAAAGCTTTTCTACCTTTTCTCCAGTTACTATCCAAGTATTATTATCTTTTTGTATAGTAAATGGTTTATCACTTTTGTACTCAAATAGTATATAGTCTTCAAACTCTTCTTTTTTAAACATGTCTGTTTTAGGAATTTGATCTAATGTATCTGCTAATTTAGATAGCATTTCATCTATGTTTTCACTATATGCTGCACTTATTTCTATCACTTCTGTATCTGGATATTTTTCTTTGAATTTTTTTAAATTTTCTTTTCCGTCCGGTAAATCCATTTTATTAGCTATAATAATTTCTTTTTTATTTTCTAACTTTTCGTCATATGATATAATTTCTTTTCTTATTATTTCATAATCATCAATTGGATTCCTACCTTCCATTGCACCCATATCTAATATATGTGCAATTATCCTAGTTCTCATCGCATGTTTTAAAAATTTATCTCCAAGGCCTACACCATCTGATGCTCCTTCAATAAGACCTGGTAAATCTGCCATAACAAATTGTCTACTATCTTTTAGTTTAACTAAACCTAAATTAGGTGATAAAGTAGTAAAATGATATGCTGCTATTTTCGGTGATGCTTTTGATACAACTGATAATAAAGTACTTTTACCAACTGAAGGCATTCCTACTAGACCAACGTCTGCTAACATCTTAAGTTCGATTTTTAATATACGCTCTTCCCCTGGCTCTCCTTTTTCACTAAAAGATGGGGCTGGGTTTTCATGTGTAGCAAAAGCTTTATTACCTTTACCTCCCCTTCCTCCTTTAGCAACTATATATTCTTGATTTTTTTCAGTCAAATCACATAATACTAAATTAGTGTCTGCGTCATAAACAATAGTTCCGGATGGTACCATAACATATATTGGATCTTTTCCTCTACCATACATGTTTGAACCTTTACCATGTTCTCCTCTTTCACCTTTAATTGTTTTTTGATATCTTAAATCAATTAGAGTTTTCAAATTTTCATCTACTTTAAAAATAATGTCAGAACCTCTTCCACCATTTCCACCATCAGGACCACCCATCGGAACATACTTTTCTCTATGAAAAGCTGTACAACCATCTCCTCCTGAACCTGCAATAACTTTAAGTGTTAATTCATCTACAAACATTTATATCACTCCTATCTCTATATTATAACATATTGTATCACAATTTTCATTTCAGGCAAAAAAAAAGATTTATAATCTTTTATTTTGCTTCGTATACACTTGCTTTTTTCTTATCTCTACCACTACGTTCAAATTTAACAATTCCATCAATTTTAGCAAATAATGTATGATCTTTTCCCATACCAACATTTGCTCCAGGATGAATTTTTGTTCCTCTTTGACGATAAATTATTGAACCAGCTGTACAAAATTGTCCATCAGATA
>CAYJNH010000047.1:0-7439 GCA_964371705.1 uncultured Muribaculaceae bacterium | reverse complement strand
GTTAAAAAACATATTAATGCAATTAGTGAGAAATATATTATTCCAGGAGAAACTAGTGATGAAGCTATTATGTTTTTACCAGCAGAGGCTATATTTGCTGAAATAAATGCTTATCATGCAGAGCTTATTAATTATGCTTACTCTAAAAAAGTTTGGATAACAGGACCTACTACATTAATTAGTACATTGTCTATAATTAGTATGATTATTAAAAATATGGAAAGAGATAAATATGCTAAAGTTATTCATGAAGAGTTAGGTAGACTTGGAACTGAGTTTGGTAGATATAAAGACAGATGGGAAAAATTAGCTAGAAATGTTAAAAGTGTTAATAGTAGTATAGATGAGTTACACATCACAAGTGAAAAAATTACTAAAAGGTTTGATTCAATAAGTTCGGTGGAATTTATTTCTAAGAATGATACCATAGTTTTAGAGGAGAGTTTATAATGACGTTATATTTAATAACTAATAATTTATTATCAAATAATGTGAGTTTTGATAGAGATTTAAATATAGAAAGAAAAAAAGAAATAAGACCTTTGTCTAGTGAGGGTGTGAAAGCTTCTTTAAAAATAAATTTAGGTGAAATAGAAAATATATATTCTTCTAGTTACACTTCTTGTATTGAAACTGCTAAGTATGTTTGTGAAAAAAAGAATAAGAATGTTTTTATTACTGAAGACTTAAATGATTGTATGGTAGGAGATTTAAAAAATCAAAGTATTAAAATGTTATCTTTTTTTCAAGAGCATGATTATGATTTTAAACAACCTGGCGGAGAATCTTTAAATGAATGTCAAAATAGAATTAGTAAGTCAATAGATAAGATAAGAGAAAATTGTGATAGTGCTGCTGTTTTTTTACCTAGAAGGGCATTACTTAGCTATTTATTAAAATATACTAATCAAGGATTTAATTTAGATGATAGATTAGTATTAACTTTTAATGATGAAGTGTTGATGGAAAATACAGAAGAAGATATTGAAATGTTTAAAATTATATTTGATGGCGATGATATAGAAATATTTGTTATTTAAAGGAGAAGATTATGTTTAATTTAAAGAAATCTAAAAAAAATATTATTTTACTAATTATATTAGGTTTAAGTATTACAACAATATTAGTTTCTTTTGCTTTTTTTGCGGTAAATGTTGCTGCTCCTGCATTAACTGATGTTAATTTAGGTTCAGATAGATCAGAAGCTTTAACTTTTATGCAAGGAGATAACATCAATTTAAATGCTAGTATGGCAAATTTTGTTGATGGTAGTGATACTTTAAGAGGTTCCACGACTACTACTGCTAAATTAATTCCTAGTTCCTCTTCATCAAGCGCTACAACTAATTATAATGTATATTTTTATATTGATTCAAATACTTTTGAGTATACACAGTCTTCTGATGTTTCAGAAATTTTATTAAAAGTTACTGGGCCAGAAGGTGAAATTACTAATTTAACTGGATTTAAATATGATACTGTAACTGATGTAAAAAATAATGTAATAAAAGGATTTGATATTACTAATTACGAAGGTATTATTAACATAGCTGAAAATTATAATATAACAACTACAGATATAGTAAATGGTAAAACAGACTCATGGATTATAGAGGTTGTATTTATAAACTTGGATGCTGATCAATCATTAAATATGGGTAAACAGCTGAATTCAAAATTAATTTTACAAAAAGATTCTTTATCTTTAAATGAGATGATTATAAATAATGATATTTTAAATGGTTCTTTGATAAAACATGAAACTTTATTATCTAACAGTGCAGCAGATGATAACTATAGATATTCAGGATCTAATATTGATGTTGAAAATTATGTTTGTTTTGGTAGTGATGAAATTGTTTGTCCAGAAGAAAATATTTTTAGGATACTTGGTATATATGACAACAGTGTTAAATTAATAAAAAATAAACCAATAGATAAAAATAATGATGATTTATTAAATGTTGAATTAAATCAAAATGATACTTTTACTTATAGTTCTTCAAATAATGTTTCATGGGAAAATTCTGATATAAGTAATTACCTAAATTCCACATATTACGATTCTTTTAATGCAAAGTATAAAACTATGATTAAAAGTAGTTATTTTAACGTAGGAAGTATAAATGAAACTAATAATATGACAGCAAAAGCTTTTAATACTGAAGAAATTAAAATAAAAACCACTAATATGCAGTATATTGGTTTAATGCAGGCAAGTGATTATATGTTTGGAGCCAGTCAAGGATTTTGGTCACTATTTTCCTATAGTGGGTTTGAAAATTCTGCAAATGATTATTATAAAAATGAAGATATGATGAATAATAATTGGATATATTTAGAAGATGTAGGTAATTATTTAGAGTGGACTATAACATCTTATAATGATAGTTCAAATAAAGTGTGGAGAGTTCATTATATGGGTCATTTAGGTGGTACAACAGCAAATAGTAATTTAGCTATTAGACCAGTGTTTTATTTAAATGAAAATATTTTATATTCAAATGGTACTGGTAGTTTAAATAATCCTTATAGATTAAAATAAAGCAGCTTAACTGCTTTTTTTATTTGTGATGTAATTTTTCTTGCTTTAATGGTGTTTTTTATGATACAATAACCTCGGCAGTAAATGCGAAAAAATAAACATTAATATGGATTATTATCTCTAGTGCCCGAAGAGGGTGAGATAATAAGTAGAAGTATTAAGACGTAAAACGAAGGAGGAATGATTTATGGCCGTAGTTTCTATGAGTAATTTATTAGAAGCTGGTGTACATTTTGGACACCAAACAAAAAGATGGAATCCTAAAATGGGAGAATACATCTTTGGAACAAGAGAAGATATTTATATTATTGATCTTGAAAAAACAAATGCTTTAATTGAAGAAGCATACAATGCTTTAAAAGCAATTACAGAAAATGGTGGGAAAGTTTTATTTGTTGGTACAAAAAAACAAGCTCAAGAAGTTGTTGTTGAAGAAGCACTTAGAAGTAAAAGTTATTATGTAACTGAAAGATGGCTTGGAGGAACTTTAACTAACTTTAGAACAATTAGAAGAAGAGTTAAAAGACTTGAAGAAATCGAAAATATGGAAAAAGAAGGAACTTTTGATAAGTTACCTAAAAAAGAAGTAATTGGACTTCAAAAAGAACATGAAAAATTAAATCGTGTATTATGTGGTATTAGAGAAATGTATAAATTACCACAAGCTTTAGTTATTGTTGATCCTAAAAAAGAATACAACGCTATACTAGAAGCTAGAAAATTAAAAATTCCAGTATTTGGTTTAATTGATACTAATGCTGATCCAGATTTACTTGATTATGTAATACCAGGAAATGATGATGCAGTTAAATCTATTAAAGTAGTATTTGGAGTACTTAATAATGCAATTTGTGAAGCAACTAACTTAGAAATGGTTAATTATGTTAATGAAGAAGATAGTGCTAAAGAAGTTGCTAAAAAAGTAGAAAAAACTGAAACTGTAAAAAAAGAAGAAGTTAAAGTAGAAGAAAAAACTGAAACTGTTAAAGAAGATTTAAATGATAAAACTTTAGCTGAACTTAAATCATTAGCAAAAGATGCTGGTGTTAAAGGTTATTCATCAATGAAAAAAGATGAACTTATAACTGAATTAAATAAATAAGGAGAATAAAATATGAATATAACTGCTGGTATGGTTAAAGAATTACGTGAAATTAGTGGAGCAGGAATGCTTGACTGTAAACAAGCTTTAACTGAAACAAATGGAGATATGGATGCAGCAATGAATTTTTTAAGAGAAAAAGGAATTGCTAAATCTGAGAAAAAAGCTTCAAGAATAGCTGCTGAAGGACTTGCTAATGTTTATGAAAATGGTAATAAAGCTATTATCTTAGAAGTAAATTCTGAAACAGATTTCGTTGCTAAAAATGAAGAATTTACTACTATGATTGAAGTAGTTGGTAACACTATATTAAATAGTAATGCTACAACAGTAGAAGAAGCTTTAGAACTTGCATGTGATGAAGAAGATACTATTGGTGCATATATTACTAGTAAAATAGCTAAAATAGGTGAAAAATTATCTTTAAGAAGATTTGTTATTGTTGAAAAAAATGATAATGAAGTATTTGGTTCTTATATACATATGGGTGGGAAAATTGCTGTATTAATTAAATTAGAAGGTTCTAATGAAGAAGTGGCTAAAGATGTAGCTATGCAATCTGCAGCAATGAAACCAACATATTGTTTTCCTGAAGATGTTCCTACTGAAGTTTTAGATCAAGAAAGAGAAATATTAAAAAATCAAGCTATTGAAGAAGGTAAACCTGCAGATATAGCGGAAAAAATGGTTGAGGGAAGAATTAAAAAATATTATAAAGAAAATTGCTTGAATGAGCAAATGTTTGTAAAAGATGATTCTTTAACTGTTAATTCTTTCTTAAAACAAAATGATTCAAAACTAATTAATATGATTCGTTTTGAAGTTGGTGAAGGAATGGAAAAGAAAGAAGAAAACTTTGCTGAAGAAGTTATGAAACAAATAGGGTAGGCAACTACTCTTTTTTTATTGCTATATTTAAGTAATTATTGTAAAATTATATTAGAGGATATATGAAAATAGTTAATAGTAAAAAAAATATTATTTTATTGATAGTTTTAATTTTGAGTATAGTTATATTAACTGTTTCTTTTGCATATTTTGCAGTTTCAGTTGCTGCTCCTGCTAATACAGATGTAATATTAAAAACAGATAAAAATCAAGTACTATCATTTACTGATGGTGAACCACTTTCGTTAAATCCTAGTCAATTTAATTTTGTTGAAAATGGTGATGATTTGATTACGTCATCTACTTCAAAAGTTAATTTAAAAAGTAAGAAAGAAGGGGAATCAGCCTCTGATACTTATAATGTATACTTTCAAATTTTGGAAAATAGTTTTGTGTATACACAAGAAGGTGATGTACCTGAAGTTTTATTAAAAATATATGATATTGATGGTAACGAAATGATAGATTTGTATGGACCAAATTATGTAACTTCAACTGATGAAATTACTGGAAATGTAGTCTCTGGATATGACATAACAACGTATCAAGGAATAATTAAAATAAAAGAAGATCAATCTATAAATACTACTAGTACTGATCCAGGAGTTACTCAAGAATGGAAAATAGAGCTTATATATTTAAATTTACCTGGTAATCAATCTTTGAATGTTCAAAATAAATTTAATGCTGAACTTACTTTTCAAAAAGAATATATTGATATAACAAAAGGTTGTGAAAATAAACAAATTGCTTCTTGTTTCTCTGGTAATGTTAATTATAGTGAATCTTTAACTAAACATGACAGTATTAATAGTATTGGAGCTAGTGATGATAATTATAGATTTTCTGGTAATAATACAGTGAAAAACTTTGTATGTTTTGGAAGTGATGATGAATTGTGTCCAGAAAATAATTTGTATAGAATTATAGGGATATTTGATGGTAAAATTAAACTAATCAAATATACACCTTTGGATATAAATAATGATGGAACTATTAATCCTACTTTTAATGGTACAGATACGTATACTTATGATCTTGGTAATAATCACTTATGGAATGAATCAGATGTTAATATTTACTTAAATAATGAGTATTTTAATTCATTAAATACAAATTATCAAGAAATGATACAAAGTCATAATTTTTATGTAGGTAATGTATCTGGAAGTTTTGCTAAATCAATATATGATACTGAAAAGTCTGTTGTTAATGAAACTGAAAATAATATAGGATTGATGTATGCAAGTGATTATTTATTTGCAGCAAATAAACAATATTGGGGTCTAAGTTATAGTAATTACTCTAGTATTGATGTTAAAAATAATAATTGGTTATATTTAGATTTATATAGTGATTATTATGAGTGGACAATGTCAACTAATGGTTCATCTGTTTTATATTCTCATTATTTGGGTAACTTAGTTTACGCTACAAATGAATATAGTTTACTTTCGATAAGGCCTACATTTTATTTAAAGGCTGAAACTATTTATAAAAGCGGAAGAGGAACTAGTACTGAACCTTTTAGAATAGACATTTAAAAGATATTGTAATTATTAAAATAATAGTAGTCATTCGAAATAAAATGTGATATAATATTGACAGTTTTACCAAAGGGGCATGAATTTGGGACATTATTACACTAATGATGAAAATTTAATAAGCGAAATAAGAAAATTAACATATAGTTATAAACTATATGATTTTTGCTTTTTTAGTGATAATGGAGTTTTTTCAAAAGAAAAAATAGATTTTGGATCGCGCCTTTTAGTTGAAACGTTTTTAGAAAAAAGTAATAATGATTTTTCAAAAGTTTTAGATGTAGGTTGTGGATATGGTTATATCGGGATTGTTTTAAATAAAATTAAATCATATGATGTAACTATGATTGATATTAACAAAAGAGCTTTGCATTTAACTAAACGTAATTTGATTGAGAACAAAGTTAATGCGTCTGTGTTAGAAAGTAATGGTTATGAAAATATTGTAGATAAATATGATTTGATTATTACTAATCCACCGATAAGAACAGGTAAAATTGTACTTGAAAATATACTTGTTGGAGCAAAAAAACACTTAAATATCAATGGTGAATTATGGTTTGTAATGAGAAAAGACCATGGAGCTAAAAGTTTTGAAAAATTACTGAAAAATTATTATGAATTGGAAATTGTTGAAAAAAGTAAAGGATTTTACATATTTAAAGCAAAAAACGTTGACATTGAATAGTTAATTTGGTAGAATTTTATATTGGTAACTCATCTTTTATAGATGATTAGTTTATAGTCTTAAAGCAAAGGTTTGGGTGATATCGTGGCATATAAATTAAAAAAATTCGGAGACTACCGTGAAAGAAGAAGTTTCGCAAAAACAAAGAACACCTTAGAATTACAAGATCTTTTGGATATCCAAAAGAAATCTTATCAAAAATTTCTTGAAGAAGATATCAAGGAAGTGTTTGAGGATTTATTTCCTGTAGAAAGTTTTACTGGTAATATTTCACTGGAATTTGGTGAATATTATTTTGATGAACCTAGATACTCTATTAAGGAAGCTAAAGAAAGAATGGTTAATTATGCATCACCATTAAAAGTAGATGCACGTCTTTTCATTCATGAAACTGGTGAAGTTAAAGAGCAATCTATTTTCTTAGGTGATATGCCTTTAATGACTGATTCTGGTACATTTATCATAAATGGAGCAGAACGTGTTATTGTGTCTCAACTTGTAAGAAGTCCATCTATATATTGTAAGAGAGAAATTGACAAAAACGGAAGAAGAGTAGTATCTGCTGAAGTAATACCGAATAAAGGTACTTGGTTAGAATATGAAACTGACGTTAAGGGTGTAATTTACGTTAGAATAGATAGAACAAGAAAAGTTACAGTAACAACGTTTTTA
>CAYJNH010000046.1:6419-7466 GCA_964371705.1 uncultured Muribaculaceae bacterium | reverse complement strand
TTCATTTATAATATATATTTCTACATTTTTGGCTAAATCAAGATTTTTACTATACAAACATATATTGCTAAAATTAGAAATAGGTTTACACGAAACTTCTTTATTATCTATTTTTAATATTATATTTGCATTTTTATTCTGATTATGAATTTCAAACATTATTTTAGAATTTTTAATACCCATAACTTTAACATTTTTTAATACATTTTCTTTCAAAACTTACACTTCCCATCATATAATTTTTACTTGCTTAATATTATAACAAGCAAAACAAATTATTTAAACTATTTTTTTTTATTTAAGATAGATTTAATTACTCTCAATGGTTTGGTTATTTTCCAACTCAAGCTATTAGTAAACTTAATTAAATCTTCCGTATTTTTTACATATTGATCATAATCTTCTTTGTTTAACATATAAACACGACCATTTTCAATATCTTCATCTATTTGATCACATCTTTTTTTATATTCATTTTTTATATGCTCAAGTTTACTTAATCCTTTTTTATCAACTAACAAATATTTTTCGTTATTTGGTAAAGGTTTAATTTCATTTAACTGTTTTTCTAATTCAACTAATTTAGAATTAACATCTAATTTTGTTAACATAAAAATATTTTGAAAAACAAATTGATTATCATCAAATTTTATAAGCTCGCTATTTTTTATATAATCAGCAATATAATCAGGTTTAATTATAGTTTTTCCTATTTGCTTACAGTCAAGCTTGTATTTTGTGTTAGTAACATTAATAGAATTAATATATTCAACAAAAGAATCTTTTGTAAAAAAACGTATATGCGTATTATCTAAAAGTCCCATTTCTGCATAATTAAATTTATTGTTAATCAAATTATGAATTATATCAAAATGAGCCATATTAGGAATACTAATTATAAATTTTCCATTGAATTTTAAAAACTCAGAATATCTATCTAATAATAATGATGGATTATATACATGTTCTAAAACATCTGCTAATATTATATAATCATACTTTCGCGCAGTTTTTTTAAACTTTTTATAATCATTATCATCTAAAATA
>CAYJNH010000046.1:0-6409 GCA_964371705.1 uncultured Muribaculaceae bacterium | reverse complement strand
CATTTTTAGAAACTTCTAAAGCTTCTTCATCTATATCAATACCATCTACAGTACAGTTCAATTTATTCTTGAGTGTATAACCTATTATTCCTCTTGAACAACCAACATCTAAAACAACAGATTTTACTTTTACTTGTTTACAGATTATCGCATAAGAAATATTCTCATCAATTATATCAAATTCATAAGTAACATTACCATACTTATTTTTCTTATTTAAACTATGTAACTCATTTCTTTCAGCATTTCCTATAATCATAATCTGTAACCTTTCTATATT
The DNA here is from genome assembly GCA_964371705.1 of uncultured Muribaculaceae bacterium. GTDB lineage: Bacteria > Bacillota_I > Bacilli_A > RF39 > UBA660 > CAKOSP01. Next base: position 6,129 of record CAYJNH010000046.1, on the reverse strand, counting down.
TCTTCTGCAAATCTTTTTTCTAATTTTTTAAATATTTTATATCCTATTAATAATGCAATTAATGATATTGCTAATATTATTAATAAGTTAGTAATCACAGGCATCTCATGTAACAAAAATATTTGCCTATATGAAAGTACAATGTGTGCCATTGGATTTAGTCTAAATATCCAAAGAATTGGTCCCGCAAACATATCAGAACTATATATTATCGGAGTTGCATAAAAAGCAAGCATTAACAAAAATGAAACTATATATTCAACATCTTTAATATACACATTTATCGCGCTTAATATAAATACCATTGCTAAAGTAAATATATATTGAATAGCAATTATAAGTGGTAAAAATACTATATGCCAAGATAAACCAAGGCCACTAAATAGTACAAAAATTAATATTATAATATTTGATATTAAAAAATTAATTAATCCACTTGTTACCACTGATATTGGCAATATTTCCCTAGGAAAATAAACCTTTTTTATTAAGTTTCCATTCAGAGATATTGAAGTTGTTCCTTGAGATAAACAAGATGTAAAAAAATTCCAAGGTATAACTCCGCATATAACAAATATTAAATAATTATCAATTGGAACTCTCATTATATATGGAAATACAATTGCATATACTGCAACCATTAATAAAGGATTAATAAATGACCATAATATACCCAAAAATGATCCTTTATACTTACCCCTAATTTCTTTTTTTACATTCGTTTTAAATAATTCTCTATATTGAAATAATTCTTTAAATATTTTCATTATTGACACTCCTTAAGATAAGAATCAATTACTTTATCACATTTACCATCTTTTTTTACTTCGCCATTATGAATCCAAATAGCTCTACTACAAAGTTCTTTCATTGTATTTAAACTATGAGATACTATAACTATAGTTTTATCACTATTTGCAAGGTCTTTTAATTTATTAAAACATTTATCTTGAAAATGTTGATCTCCTACTGCAAGTATTTCATCAATTAAAAGTATTTCAGCATCAACATTTATAGCTATACTAAAAGCAAGTCTCATATACATACCAGACGAATATGTTCTAACAGGTGAATCAATAAAATTTTCAAGTTCACTAAATGATATAATATCTTCGAGCCTATCATCTATTTCTTTTTTATTTAAACCAAACACTGCAGCATTAAAATAAATATTTTCCCTACCAGTAAAATCAGGATGAAATCCTGCTCCAAGTTCAAGTAAACTAGTTAGTTTACCATTTGTTATAACTTCACCTTCATTTGGATAAATTATTTTAGTCATTAATTTTAAAAGTGTTGATTTACCACTTCCATTTATTCCAATAAGTGCAACAGTTTCACCTTTTTTTATTTCTAAGTTAATATCTTTAAGTACTGTTCTAACTTCTGTTTTATTTTTAAATTTACCTACCAATTTTTCTTTTAATGTTTGAGGTTTATCAGAATATAACTTAAAATTTTTAGTCATATCAATTACTTCAATAGAATTATTTTCATTTATCACTTATATTCTCCTAACTATTACTATTAGTATAACACAAAATAATATTTCTTTTCAAACAAAAAGCCTTATTTTATAAGACTTTTTTATTTAATAGGTTTTCTTCCTCTTTGATATACTTTATTTAAATACTCTCCATAATTATTTTTAGACATTAATTCTAATCTATGTTGTAACATTTCTCCTGGTAACCAACCTTGATCATAACCAATTTGTTCTAAACAAGATATAACTTTACCTTTATTATTTTGAACTGTTCTAATAGATAAAGCAGCATCTAATAAAGTATCATGTAAACCTGTATCATACCACATAAATCCTTCAGGTAATATTTCACCATTAAGCAAATTTCGTTGTAAATACATATCATTTAAAGTAGTAATTTCTACCTCTCCTCTTTCAGATGGTTTTACATCAAAAGCATACTGAGATACTCCTTTAGGATAAAAATATAATCCAACAATAGCTAAATTAGATTTAGGATCTTTAGGTTTTTCTTCTACACTTAATATTTTTTTATTTTCATCTATTTCCATTATACCAAATCTTTGTGGATCATGTACTTCAGTTCCAAATATTGTTGCATATCCAGCTTCTGCCATAAGATTTGCATTATTAAGTGTTCCAGTAAAACCAGAACCATAAAATATATTATCTCCAAGAACCATCGCACATGTATCATTTCCTATAAAACTTTCTCCAATAGTAAACGCTTGAGCTAAACCTTTAGGTTCAGGCTGAACTGCATAAGTAAGCTTAAGTCCAAACTTTGAACCATCTCCAAGAGCTCTTTGAAAATTAATTTGATCGTCTGGTGTTGTAATTAATAATATATCATTTATACCTGCTAGCATTAATGTAGATATAGGATAATATATCATCGGTTTATCATATACAGGTAGCATTTGTTTACTTTGACCTTCTGTTATTGGATAAAGTCTTGTTCCACTTCCTCCTGCTAAAACTATTCCTTTCATAATTCCTCCTTAAGTGTATCATTTACACTTATGATAATATACTAACATAAAAAAGAAATAGTGTAAATACCTTACACTATTTAAATAATTTTTCACATAAATTTAAAGCAGATTCTATTGTTACATCCATATCATAATATTTATATTCGCCAAGTCTACCACCAAAAATTATTTTTTTATCATTATCTGCTTCATTTTTATATTTTAAATATAATTCATTATTTTCATCATTATTAACTGGATAATATGGTTCATCACCTTTTTTCCATTCAGAACTATACTCTTTTGAAATAATTGTTTTATCTTGATTTTTATGATTAAACCATTTATGTTCAATAATTCTTGTATAAGGAATTTCAAACTCAGTATAATTTACCACTGCATTACCTTGATAATTATCAACATCTAGTAATTCAGTTTCGAATTTCACCATACGATAATCAAGTTCTCCATATTTATAATCATAATATTCATCTATTTGACCTGTATAAATAATTTTACTTGCAATATTTAAATATTTATCTTTTTCTTTTAAAAAGTCTGTTTCTAATTTAACTTCAATACCTTCAAGCATATTTTCAATTAAACTTGTATAACCATCAACAGGTATACCTTGATACAAAGCATTAAAGTAATTATTATCATACGTAAACCTTACAGGCAATCTACTAATAATAAAACTAGGAAGCTGAGTACATTTTCTTCCCCATTGTTTTTCTGTATAACCTTTTATTAATTTTTCATATATGTCAGTTCCCACTAATGATATAGCTTGTTCTTCTAAATTTTTAGGTTCAGTTATATTTTTTTCTTTCTTTTGTTTTTCAATTATATTTTGTGCTTCTTCCGGTTTAATTACATTCCACATTTTGTTAAATGTATACATATTAAACGGTAAAGAATAAAGTTCGTTTTTGTAAACAGCTACTGGACTATTTGTAAATCTATTAAATTCACCAAAAGCATTTATATAGTCCCATACCATTTTATTATTAGTATGGAAAATATGTGCACCATACTTATGAACATCAATATTTTCAATACTTTCAGTATAAATATTACCTGCTAAATGATTTCTTCTATCAATTACTAATACTTTCTTGTTATTCTTTTTTGCTTCATGAGCTATAATCGCACCAAAAAGTCCTGCTCCTACTACTAAATAATCATACATGATTTTACCTACTTTCTAAAAAACATTTTATTAAGGTTATATAAAGTTTTATTCATATATCTAAAATACATGTTTTTCTTACTTTTACCTTTTAAATATATATTTTTTTTCCAATTAGGGAACTTAGTATTTAAAAATATCCATCCTTCTTCTAAAATCTCATTTCTTACTTTTTTATCAGGTATGTTGACAGCCCTTTTATAAGAACTTCCTAAAAGAATTCTTATAAAATTATATTCTAGTTCACTATAATATTTATCAAAAATATTTTTGTTTTTATAATAATCATATACTTCTTCAAGTACTGTATAAATTTCTCTAACTCTTTCATTTTGATGATTAGATAAAGAGTTATCTCTTTGTACATAATGATAAAAAGCTTTGTTAATATATGATACTTTATTAACATATGGTACATATTGATAAGTAAACAATATATCTTCATATTTAAGACCTACAGCAAACTTAGGATTAATATCTTTCAAAAATTTAGTATTATATATTTTATTACAAGCCATAACTCTTACTTGTTTTAACATTTCTTTAGAACCTTTATAGTGAGTTCTACTATCAATTATACTTTTATTAGGATATTCCCATATAAAATCAAATTCTACTATATCAGATTTGTCTTTTATAGCTTTTATATAACATTTCTCTAATGTTTCTTTATCTATATAATCATCACTATCTATAAAATAAACATACTCACTTTCTGATAGTTTCAATCCTTCGTTCCTAGCATTACCTAATCCACCATTTTTTTTAAGAAATAAACTTCTCATATTCTTATATTTTTTAATATATTTACTTAATATTTCTTTAGTATTATCAGTACTACAATCATCTATTAAAATAATATCCAAATCTTTAAACATAGTTTGACTGATCAAACTTTCTAAACATTTATCTAAATAACTAATAGCGTTATAACATGGAACTATTACACTTATTTTACTCACATAATCACCTACAACTTGCTTTCACTTATAAAAATTATATCACAAAAAATTTTAGTATTCAAACAAATAAGAACACTTTTAGTATTAATAAATATAATACATTAAGGGGGAAAAATTTTGAAAAACAGATTTATTATTTGTTTAATAAGTATATTAGTTGCTGTATTAATAGTTATAGGATTTAATTTATTTACTAAAAAAGATGATACAGGTCTTACTACTATAAAATTAGCAGAAGTTACACATAGTGTTTTTTATACTCCACTTTATGTAGCTATTGAAGAAGGATACTTTAAAGAGGTAGATATTAATTTAGAATTAGTACTAACACCAGGAGCTGATAAAGTAAGTGCAGCAGTATTATCAGGAGATGTTAATGTTGGTTTTGCTGGAGCTGAGTCGGCTATATATATATATGAAGCTGGGGAACATGATTATCTTCAAATATTTGGAGGTTTAACTAAAAGAGATGGACAATTTATAGTATCTAGAGAGGAAATTAAAGATTTTACTATTGAGGATTTAGTAGGAAAAGAAGTAATAGCTGGTAGATCAGGCGGAATGCCAGCACTTAATTTTGAAAATTCAATTGAAAATGCTGGTATAGATTCAAATGATATAAATATAAACACATCTATAGATTTTACATCTATGACTGGAGCATTTATTTCTGGAACAGGAGATTTTGTAAATCTTTTTGAACCAAATGCTACTTTACTAGAACAAGAAGGATATGGATATGTAGTTGCAAGTGTTGGAGAGTTATCAGGAGAAGTTCCATATACAACTTTTTATGCAAAAAATAGTTACATAAAAAATAATGAAGAAATATTGGTAAAATTTAATCAAGCTATCAAAAAAGGATTAGATTTCGTAAATGAAAATAATGAAACAGTTACAGCTGAAGCAATTATTAAACAATTTCCAGATATGAGTATAGATGATTTAAGTTTAATGATTAAAAGATATAAAGATAGTGATTCATGGCTTAGCACACCATACATAAGTGAAGATATATTTAATAATTTAGAAAATTTTTTAATTAAATTTAATTTATTAGATGGCAAAACGAATTATGATAATATAGTTAATAACTTATATGAATAATATATTAGAAGTAAAAAAACTCTATAAAAATTTTTATACTCTTGATGGCGAAATAGAAGCACTAGATAATATTACATTTAATGTACAAGACAAAGAATTTTTGTCAATAGTAGGATCAAGTGGATGTGGAAAATCTACATTATTAAATATTTTAGCAAAGTTAGATTTACCGACTAGTGGAGAAATAAAATATAATGTTGATAATCCAGTTATAGGATATATGTTTCAAAGTGATGCACTATTACCATGGCTTAACATATTAGATAATGCAACATTAGGTTTAGAAATTATGAATATTAAAACTAAAGAAAATGTTAAATATGCAAATAATTTATTAATAAAATATGGTTTGTCAGAATTTATTAATAAATATCCTGATGAACTTTCAGGTGGTATGAAACAAAGAGT
>CAYJNH010000045.1:0-8046 GCA_964371705.1 uncultured Muribaculaceae bacterium | reverse complement strand
AGAAACAGAAAAAAGTGTTCTTTCGTTAACTGTTGCAGGAACTAAAAAAGCAATTAACATGGTTGAAGCAGGTGCATCAGAGTTATCTGAAAAAACAATGTTAGAAGCACTTATGGTTGCTCATGAAAATATTAAAGTATTATGTGATTTCCAACAAAGTATTATAGATGAAATTGGAGAAGAAAAAGTAGAGCTTGAAATATTTGATATTGATAAAGAAGTGTTTCAAACAGTTCAAAATCTTTATGAAGATGATATGCTTGAAGCAATACAAATTAAAGATAAATTATCTAAATATGCAAAAATAGAAGAAATACAAGAAAAATGTATGAATCATTTTACAGATCTTTTTGCAACATCTGAAGATTTTGATTCTAAAATGAAAGATGTTAAAAAATCAATCCATCAAATAGAAGCAGATCTAATTAGATACTTAATAGTTGAAAAGAAAATAAGACCTGATGGTAGAAAAATGGATGAAATAAGAGATTTAGATGCTTGGATAGATATACTGCCAAGAACTCACGGATCTGGTGTATTTCAAAGAGGTGAAACTCAAGCTTTAGCTACTACAACATTAGGTGCTTTAGGCGAACATCAGATACTTGATGGACTAGGACTTGAAGATACAAAAAGATTTATGCTTCACTATAATTTCCCTTCATTTTCTGTAGGAGAAACTGGTAGATATGGAGCACCAGGAAGAAGAGAAGTAGGTCATGGAGCACTTGGAGAAAGAGCTTTATTAGAAGTAATACCTTCAGAAGAAGAATTTCCATACACAATAAGAGTTGTTTCAGAAGTACTTGAATCAAATGGATCAAGTTCACAAGCTACAATATGTGCAGGATGTTTAAGTTTAATGGCAGCAGGTGTACCAATAAAATCACCAGTAGCAGGTATTGCAATGGGTCTAATTGAAAATGGAGATAAGTATACAATTTTAACTGATATTCAAGGTCTTGAAGATCATATGGGAGATATGGATTTTAAAGTAGCAGGTACAAAAGTTGGTATTACAGCACTTCAAATGGATATTAAAATTCAAGGTGTTACAAAAGAAATTTTAAAAGAGGCATTAGCTCAAGCTAAAAAAGCAAGAATGCAAATTCTTGATGTAATGGCAGAAGTTATAGATGAACCTAGAAAAGAATTATCTAAATATGCACCTAAAGTAGTAACATTTAGTATTGATCCAGAAAAAATTAAAGATGTAATAGGTAAAGGTGGAGAAATGATTACTAAAATCATTTTAGAATCATCAAATGTAGCTACTGTTAATCATAAAGATGCTGTTAAAGTAGATTTAGAAGATGATGGTAGAGTAATTATATATCACTCAGATCAAGAAATAATTGAAAAAACTAAAAATATGATTTTAGATGTAGTTAAAGTTGTTGAAGAAGGTAAAGTATATGAAGCTAAAGTAGTTAAAGTAGAAGACTTTGGTTGTTTTGTAGAACTTTGGCCTGGATGTGAAGGTTTAGTTCATGTATCACAGCTTGCGCATGAAAGAGTGGATAAACCTAAAGATATAGTATCAGTGGGAGATCAAATACTTATAAAGTCACTTGGTTATGACAATCGCGGAAGACTTAATTTATCAAGAAAAGAATGTTTACCTAAATTAGCAAAAAAAGAAACTGAAGACAAAAAAGAAAAAACAACAAATGAAAAGAAAACTGAAGATAAATAGTATATATAAACATTTTAAAGGTCATACATATAAACTTATATATATAGCTAGAGATAGTGAAAATATAAAAGATTTAATAGTATATCAAGATGTTAATAATTTGGATAAAGTTTGGGTTAGAGACTTAGATGAATTTAATTCATTAGTTGATAAAGAAAAGTATCCTGATATAAAACAAAAATATAGATTTGAAGAAGTAGAGTAATCTACTTTTTTTATTGACTTTAAATATTTACAAGAGTAAAATAATATTTAGGGTGGGAAAAATATGATAGATGAAGAAGATATAATAATGCAATTAATAGATAATATGACTTATGATAATGATTTTGTTTCTAAAGAAGACACTATTAGTATTATAAATTTATTGAACTTAAAATTAGATAAGCAAATAAATGATTGTTTTATAGATTTTTTAGATGAAAATAAGAATAAAGTAAAAGTCTGTTTTACTAATGATTCAAAGCGTAATTTCAGTATTAAAGGAGTTACTAAAGATAATGAATCATATCAAATACTTATTAATGAAAAATTAATTTCACTTGAAATTTATAATAAAATTATAAGTATTTTAGATAGAAAATATATAAGATCGTATAATGAAGAATCAATTAAACAAGCTAAAGTTTTTAACACTACTGATTGCATGAATCCAAATAAAAAAGAATATATAGGATATTTTAAATCAAGAACGGTATTAGAAAAATTATTAGAGCCAATAAGAACTAATAATATATTTGAATATGATAACGAAAAAAGTGTTCTTAATAAGAATTATGTAATTAAATTTTTATTTGATAAATTAAAAGATGTAGATTATATTCAGAAAAAAAATGTAATAAAGTTAATAAAAAAATTGTGTAAAAAATATATACTATGTATTGATAGTAAAAATAATTTTAATTGTGTCAATAAAATATCATTTGTTGCTCTTGATGGATCTAATATGTATATAAACTTTTTAGTAATAAATGAAAGAATAAAAATTGAAGTATTAGCAAGTGATAGAACAGTAGTTTTAGAAACTAGTATACCGTTAAATAAAAAAGAAGAAATACAAAAAATAGAATCTATTAATGGAAAATATTATTTTAATGAAATAGAGAACCATATTGAGTATTATAATCAGGAAACAGTAAATTATGGAAAAGAACATAATGTTAGTATTATAAAACTTATTGATACAGAAGATAAAATATACAAAAATAATCCAGGAAATGACAATAGATTAGAGTTGCCACTTGATGCGGTAAAAGAATATCAAAGAATTAAAAAAAGCGAGTAATCGCTTTTTAATATTCTCTAATATATAAATCATAATATTCATCATACGTAATATTAGATTCAACTATCTTCATAGCAAGGTCTACTCCGAAGTATCTTAAATGCCAAGGTTCTTCCATATATGTTGTTATTTTAGTAGAATCTTTAGGGTACCTTACAATATAACCATATAAATGAGCATTATCAAGTATCCAAGCATAGTCTTCATCATTAAGTCTAGTACCAGATCCTGTATAAAAATCTTTATTAGCGATATCTATAGCATATCCTGTTTGATGCTCAGAATGACCTGCTCTAGCAGAGTAAGTGTCAGCTTCCTCTTGACCATCAGTACTAACATAATTAGAATATAATGTATTTTGCCAATCATAATCTCTATATGCAGTAGTAGGAACGAAATTATGTCCATCATTTTTAGCAGCTTCAATCATTTCAGTAAATTTATTACCAGCTTCTTCTATGATTCTAACTTCACCGTAATAACCAGGAATGCTTACTAAATTAGTTGGAGCATAATCATCAGGTAATTTGTAATATTTATTAATTAATACATCTATATCACTTGGATTATTAACTTCCTCTATATTAGTATAAAATTCTGAATCTAAACCTATATTTACATAAGTTACAGCAGATTGAACATTGCTTTCATTATTTAAATATTTTTCATATCTATCATAATTGTCTACATTAAAATTGGAAATTGTTATATATTTACTAAAATCAATATAATCTACATTTAATAATTTAGTTTTATTAATATCACTTAAGGAATATATATTGTTTATTTCATTTCCGGTATAACCTTTATCTAAAAAAAGTGTAATATTTTTTATAAAATCAGTTTCGTCAAGATAAACTATTTTTAGATAATCATCGTAAAATTTGTCATTATATAAATTATTTATTAATATTTCTTCTAATGTTTTAGAGTATTCATCAGAATTTATTTTTTCTGTTATTCCTATTTCTTTAGCAACACTTAGCGCACTTTCACTATATTTTGAAGAAGTAGTATTTTCTTTGTTAAAGTAAATAAATGTGAATACCCCAATTATTATGACAAATAAAAATAGTATAATAGGTAGTTTTTTTAGTTTTTTTCTTTTTTTCATATTATCACCAAATAAATTATAACATGATGTAAATATCTAATCAACAAAAGCCATTAAAATAAAGTTAATATATTAAAATAATAAAAATTATAGTATAATTATTAATAGGTGATAAAAATGAAAATCATTATAAGTGCAGGAGGAACAGGTGGACACATATATCCAGCTCTTGCAATAATAGACAAATTCAAAGAAAAAGAAAAAAATTTAGAAGTAATATATATCGGAACACATAATCGAATGGAAAAAGATATAGTTCCACAAAGAGGAATAAAATATATTTCACTTGAAATTTACGGATTAAGTAAAAAAAATATGATAAGAAACTTCAAAAATTTATTTTTAATAAAGAAGAATACTGACAAATGTATAGAATTAATGAAAAATTTTAAACCAGATATAGTAATAGGAGTTGGCGGTTATGTAACATACCCGGTAATTAAAGCTGCAAAAAAATTAGGTATAAAAACTTTTATCCATGAACAAAACAGCATACCTGGAAAATCTAACAGAGCGCTTTCTCACAATGTTGATTTAATAGGAGTGTCTTTTAAAAATAGCGAACAATTTTTTAAAGGCGCAAAGAAAGTAATATATACCGGTAATCCTTGTTCATCAAATGCATTATCTGCAAAAAAAGTGGATAAAAAAACACTAGGTCTTAGCAATGATAAAAAATTAATAGTTATAGTAGGTGGATCATTAGGTAGCTCAACATTAAACGCAAAATTTAAAACATTTTTAAATTTAGTTGAAAAAGAAGAATATGAAGTATTATTTGTTACAGGTAAAAATTTGTATGATGAATTCATTAAAGATTCTAAATTTCCTAAAAATGTAATTGTTAAACCATACATTGATAATTTAGCTGGGTTAATGAAAGTATCAGATTTAATGATTTCAAGAGCAGGAGCATCAACAATAAGTGAGATACTAGCTCTTAAAATACCAAGTATTTTAATACCATCACCATATGTAGCTAATAATCATCAATATCATAATGCACTTGATATAGTCAATCAAGGAATAGGCGTTCTTATTGAAGAGAATAAATTAACAAGTGAAAAATTATTTATAACTATAACTGATATTATGAAAAAAGAAAAATATGATGAAATAAAAAATAATTTAAAGAATATAAAAATAGATTCGTCATCAGATATAATATACGAAAATATAAAGAAGGTGCTTAAAAGTGAATAATAGTTTTCTTTTAGAAAATATAAATTTAGCAAGATATACAACATTCAAAATAGGTGGGACAGCTAGATATTTTGCTGTGCCTAAAAATAGTGATGAATTAATCTATTGCATGAATTTTATAAAAGAAAAAAAAATAAAACACTTTATATTAGGAAATGGATCAAATATACTATTTGATGATAAAAATTTTGATGGAATGATAGTATCATTAAGTCAAATGAATAAAATAGATATAAAAGAAAAAACATGCGTTGTAGAAGCTGGAGTATTATTACCAGTTTTAGCTAATAAATTACTAAATGAGGGATATACTAATTTTGCATGGTCATCTCATATTCCAGGATCAATAGGTGGGAGTATTTTTGGTAATGCTGAAGCACATAAATCATCAATTAGTGATGACTTAGTTAGTATAACTGTATTAAAAAATAATGAAATTGAAATTCTAAAAAAAGAAGACATAATATTTAATTATAGAAGTAGTAATTTAACAAATGAAATAATATTGGCTGCAGAGTTTAATATTGTAAAAGAAGATATTAATAATACATTAGAATTAATATCTAACTGGAAAAATTATAGAAATAAATTCCAGCCAGTTGATAAAAAGAGTGCTGGTTCCACGTTTAGAAATCCAGAAGGGGTAGCAGCAGGAAAATTAATAGAAGATGCCGGTCTTAAAGGATACTCTATAGGAGGAGCGAAAATAAGTGAAAAACATGCTAATTTTATAATAAATGAAAATAAAGCCAATTTTGATGATATAGTAAATTTAATAAACTACACACAAAAAGTGGTTAATGAAAAGTTTAATGTTGAACTTATTCCAGAAGTTAAAATAGTGCAGTGGGATAAATTATGAAAACAGATAAAAAAGTAAAAAGAAAATTACGAGTAAAATTACTTTTGTGTATATTATTAGTTGGATATTTAATTTATATGAGTATTTATTATATTATTACATTAAAAGTAGATGATATAGTAATAACAGGTAATAATTATATAACGGATACACAAATATTAGAGTTAACAAATATTACAGAAAAAACTACAACTCTTAGTGTAACTAAAAAAGATATAGAAAAAATTTTATTAGAAAATCCTTTGATAAAAACAGTCTTTGTAAAGAAAACATTCACAGGAGATATTACTATAACTATTGATGAAAATAAAATTTTATTCATTAATGCAATTTCTAATAAAGTTATTTTAGAAGGCAATAATGAAATAGAAATTACTGATGATATATTAGGTGTTCCAACACTTATAAATTATACACCAGATGTTATATATGAAGAATTAATTCAAAAACTATCTGAATTAGATCAATCTTTAATAAATAAAATAAGTGAGATAGAGTATGCCCCAAATATAAAAGATGGTCAAGTGTTAGATGAAGTAAGATTTATATTTAAAATGAATGATCAAAATACAGTTCATGTTAATTTAGTTAATTTCGAAAAATTTAATATGTACAATGATATCATGGAAATACAAAAAGATAAGGGAACACTATATTTAGATAGCAATAACAGTGGACATATTTTTGATATATACGAGGAAAATAGCAATGAATTACCAGAATAAATTAAATGAATTAATCAATAGTTTAAGTGAAGTTCCACATTTATTATTACATAGTTGCTGTGGACCATGTTCAACTCAGGTGATAAATTATTTGACAAAGCATTTTGATATTACAGTTTTATTTTATAATCCAAATATTGAACCTAAAGAAGAATATGAAAAAAGGAAAAAAGAACAAGTAAAATTTTTAAAAAAATATAATTCAGTCAATCAATTAAATTTTATTGATTGTGATTATGAAAATGATAAATATAGAGAAATTGTTAAAGGGTTGGAGTTACTACCAGAAGGAAGTAGAAGATGTGAAAAATGTTTTGATCTACGACTAGAAAAAACAGCACAAATAGCAGTTTCTAATAATTATGATTTTTTTGGAACAACACTAACAGTTAGTCCTCATAAAAATAGTAAAGTGATAAATGAGTTATGTGAAAAAATATCAATTAAATATAATATTAAATATATTTATGGAGATTTCAAAAAAAATGAAGGATACAAAAAAAGTATAGAATTTTCAAAAAAATATGATTTGTATAGACAAGAATATTGTGGATGTATGTTCAGTAAAAAAGAAGATTAATTTGATGATAATCTTCTTTTTTTTGTTATAAATAACAAAGCAGGTCCAGTAAGTAACAGTAATACACAAAGAATAATTATTCCAAGTCCAAAAAAATTAATTACTGCAGTATAATATTTTGAAAATACTCCAAAACTTATAACTATAAAAGTAAATAATATAATAGGTATAATAAAATCTTTTTTCTTAGTATAAAACATTTTTCTTATTTTAGATAATGCTAAACTAACAATAATAAAGACATCAAAATACCAAATGATCGAAGCAAAATTTTCTATGTTTTCAATAAAATTTAATAGCTTAATTCTTCTTAATACCATATATTCAGGATAAGTATAAGCTTGTATTAAAAATTCACCTAAAACAGTAGTTATAAAATAATTAATTCCAAATATAATTAAAAATACTAAAAAGTAACTAAATAATTTGGTTTTTAAAGGAATTTTATACTCAATTAACAAAATATTTGACACAGAGGAAAAAACAGCAAATATAATAGCGCATATAAATATGTTATTTATATCACTAGTCAATATAGGCAAAAAATTAATAGGATCAGAGAAATTATTTAAAAACACAAA
>CAYJNH010000044.1:0-8356 GCA_964371705.1 uncultured Muribaculaceae bacterium | reverse complement strand
TAGCCAAAAAACTATATATATTTTCAGTAGAAAAATCTAAAAATGCAGCTCCCATAGATACTAATGTTAAAGTTGGAACTATTGCTAAAACAAAAAAATAAGCTAAATGGCCAGGAAGAATCATCATCTCTGGCCTTGTTATAACAGCTTTAAAATTTTTTATGAATTTTTTTACTTTTTTATTTACCCTTTTCATTATTCTTTTTTTCTTTCATATCACTAGATGCTTCATTCAAACAATCTTCAATAGATTTTAAATTATCTAAAATCATACTATATCCGAATTTTGCCCCATTATCATATGGTAACTTTTCAACCTCTTTATTTAATTTATGAATATAATTAGTAATTTGTTTTTGAGAATATCCAATTAAATAAATTACAAATTCATTTCCATCAGTTCTCATAATTTCACTATTATCTAATTGAGTTTTAATAAGTGCATTAGCAAATGATTTAATTTGTCTATCACCTTCATTATAACCGTGTTGATCATTTAATTTTTGAATACTATTTAAATTAGTTAAAATAATTGCTTGAGGATATATAGTATTATTATCCCAAGAATTAATACATTCATTTAAATAATTTCTATTTTTAAGTGATGTTAATTGATCAATAAATTTCATTTTATCATCTTTTTTTATTTTTTTAGCTATTTTAATTTTTTTAGATTTTCTAATAACAAGATATAAAATAATAGTCGCTACAATAACTAATATAATTATATATCTAGATATTAAATTAATAATATTACCAGCAGCTGCTGTTTCATAATAATTATTTATTCCTTCATTGATAGAAATTTTATCACTAAGTAAACTAGCATATTTATTAAATAGTAGATATAATACCGGTTCAGAATCTGAAACACTGTAAACTACATCATAAGATAACAAACCACTATATCTAGAAGTATATTCATCTAGCTGATCTTTGCTATATACTTCATACTCATTTTTATCAATTAATATTATTGAATCATTTTTATTTAATTTATTTAATTCAGATAATTCATAAGTTAATACATTAATGTTTTTTATTGAATTAACATAATCATATAATTTAGAATTTTCTTTTACATAAATATCTTTACCTTCTAAAGCATTTAATGAATCTATAACCATACTATTGCTCTTATTTACTATAATTTCATATTCTTGAGATAAACCAGAATTTAAATTTTTGTAGTTACTTGTAAAATTATAATTATCTAAGTAAACATCTATTTCTTTTTTTTCTATAGCAGAGTTTAATTCTTTTATATTTTTATATTTTTCAAAATTAAATTCGACACCAGAAAAATCGCTAAATTCTTTAACAGAAACCGCTGAAATTCCACCAAACTCACCAGCTGCTATTATTTCATAAGGATAATTATCAATCATACCATATGTATATTCAACACTTCTTAATTCATGTATTTCAGTTTCAGTTATATTTAAAGAAGTTGTATATGCAGCAAATTCATTGGTTTTATATGAATAATACAATTCTTCATTCCATGTTCTATTATAAAACTTTTTCATTACATTAAATAATACACTACCATCATTTTCTAGTACAAAATAATAATTAATATCGCTAAAATGATATAAAACTTCATAATTATTAGATAGTATTTCACTTAAGTATATATTTAAAGGAACAATTATATATTCAAGCTCTTCACTAAAAGCTTCTAACAATTCTTTTTCAGTTTCATATTCAACAAACTCAAGTCCATAATCACTTAAATTATTTAATTTGTTATTATCGGTATCAATTATACCTACTTCTTTTTCATTTAAATAATTATAATCAATTACATTTTCATAATCCTTACCTACTAAAACATAATGATCTTCATAAAATACTAAGTCATCAGAATCTATATTATCTTTAACACCTAAAGTTAAACCACTCATTTCTTCAGTATAATTAAAAGTAATAGGATTTATTGTTAAAGCATATTCCGTAGAAAATGAATCTACAAAGTCAAAAAAAACTCCTTCACCATTAATACCAAAAACATCAACATCGTTTATTATATTTACATTAAGTACTGAATTAGAATTATCATCTACCCATGATCTTTCATCTACAGTTAAAACATTTTCATTATTAAAAATAATAAATAATATAAATGCACTAATACCAATAATTATTAATGATATTACCAGTATTATTATTTTCTTGTTCTTTTTAAAAAAATTTTTCATTTTACTCACCTTCATCTTCTACAACTGGTGTATTATTATTCCAAGTAACATAAGAAGCAACTATATTTTTAGCACCTAAAATTGTAAAACCTTCTTTTTCATCTGAACTTTCAGATTTCAAAACAAAATTTACATCATAAAACTCTTTCATTTTTTCATCTAAACTTTCAAGAGAACTTGATGCAATATTTTTTGCGTCTTCCAAACTAGTATCTATATTATAATTTATATGAATATATAATATTTTCCCGTTTACATTGATAGATACATCAATTACATTTTCTTTTTCATTAAAAAAAGAAATGTAATTATCTTCTATCTTAGAAGTAAACTCATAATTTTCTTGGCCACTTAATCTATCACCATAAACAGAATCACTTCCACCAAAAAAATATGTTAACATTACCACTATGATCGCAACTAAACATGCAACTAATATAATCCCTAGTAATATAAATATTTTGTTATTTTGCCAAATTTCTTTTATTTTCTTCACTTTTTTCACCTATTCCAATTATACTATAATTTTATAATTCTTTCAATATTATGTATTTTAGACAAAAAGAATATTAATCATATTAATATTCTATACTATTAGCGGGAGAAGTTTTAATCCATACATACTCGTTATCCACTAATTTAAATTCATGTTTATACATTTTCTTTTGAGAACTATATTTATTTATTAATTCATCTTCATAATCAGATTTATATGTAAATATTACATCATTATCAATATTAGATGTAATATCTGGTAATATATTAACTGAACCAATTTGAATATTATTTTGATTCATGATAAAATTTTCAACAAAAATAGCACTTTCATATATGGTAAAAGTTTCTTCACTTTCACGTGCATTTTCTATAACGCTAATAATTCCATTATAAACTTCTTCATCATAATTTTTATACACACAATAAAAACTATTATTTTCATAAATACAACTATTTGTATCAGATAAAATATAATCTTTTTTTTCTAAAACTAAATTAATTCCATAATGTATTTTTAATAATTCATCTAAATTATTATAGTTAACACCGAAACAATAATCTTCAGTTAAACAATTTTCAGTTTTAAATTCACTAAAGTTTAAATCATTTACATATGTTTTATCTTCTTTTTTATCATATAAATTTAATAAAGTATAAAAAAGAGTTTCACTATCAACATTATCATATATTGCTGGACTATATTGGTACGCACTTTCATGATTTATTAACGAAGGCACCAAATCCAGTAAATCATTTGCTTTTTCTATTAATAAACTAACATCTTCAACAATTTGATTATTAGAGTTTCTAGATTCAGATGGTACAAAAAAAACATAATAAACAGTATAAAAAGACCAATACATAATTATTATACCTAAAATAACAGTAATTATTAATCCTATATTTTTTTTTGCTTTCAAACCATTTTCTTTATTAGTTACTTCATCATACTGTAAATTACTATTAGTTTCATCTAAATTATTTAATGGTGGTAAATTATCACTAGTTTCGTTATTAGTTACATTTACATTGTTATCGTTATTATCCACTATCACACCTACTTTAAATTTATTTTATCATATATCAATAAAAAATAATATCTTTTTTTGTAAAAGATATTATTGTTTAGGTTTAAATATAATTGCAAATATAAAAGCAAATACGACTGCACCTATTAAAGCAGCAGATGATTTTGACAAAAATTCTGTAAAGATACCTAATAAACCATTTTCTTTAAATCCAGTAATACCACCTTGATATAACATATTACCAAAATTAGATATTAAAACTGTTGCTCCTGCCCCACCTATTTCAATTAGTTTAGGATAAATATTAAAAAATGCAAGAATAGATCCAAGTACAGTAAATATAGAAGTAATATGTCCTGGAGTTAACTTTGAATTATCTAATATTATTTGCCCTATACCACATAGTGTGCCAGCAATTAAAAATGCATATAAAAAATTCATTATATTACCTCCAAACTAACTGCATGAGATACCGCAGGTATTGTATTATGTTGATTAACTAAATTTGGAGAATGAAGTGAACCTGTTGCTAATAATAATATTTTTTTATATTTTTTAGATTTTAATATTTTATTAAACAAAACTATAGGCATACAAACTGGTCCAGAACCACCAGCATACGTATCTTGACTATCTAAATATAATTCACAACCACAATCCATAACCTTCTTCAATTTTATATTCGAAACTTTATATAAGTAGTCTTTAAAAATTTCTATGCCTACACACCCAAGATCACCAGTTAAAATAAGATCATAATAATTAGAATCTCTATTTAATTCTTTTAGATGATTGATTAAAGTTTCAGCTGCAGCTGGAGCCATTACAGCTCCCATATGATTAACATCATCTATTCCCATATCTACAACTTTACCAATCGTAGCACTTTCAACTTTTATATTACCTTTATCAGACAGTATACAGCCAGCTGATCCTGTTGCTGTAAAAGTTGCTGTATGAGGTCTAGGTGAACCATATTCAACAGGATATCTATACTGCCTTTCAGCTGTTAAATTATGACTACTAGTAATACACATAGTGTTTTTAAGTTTATAATTATCTAAAAAAGAAGAAGAAATAATTAAACTTTCAGTAAAAGTAGAACAGGCACTATAAACGCCCATGAATGGTATATTATAATCTCTCATAGTATAATTTGTTATTGATATTTGATTTATTAAATCACCACCAACCAATAATTTTATATCTTCATTTTCAAAATTGTTTCTGGATAATAAATTATCTATTACATTTTTCTGCATTTTAATTTCAGCTTTTTCAAATGTTTTTTCTCCAAAATAATAATCATCTAAAGCTATATCAAAATTTTTTAATTTACTTTCCTTTTCAAGTGGACCTACAACAGAAAAATAATCCTTTATATATACATTTTTATAATAAAAACTAGACACCAATTATCACCCTCACAATCACTAATATAAATGAAGAAATAATACCATATAAAATAACTGACCCTGCAAGTTTAAAAAAGTTAGCTCCAAGACCTGTTATCAAACCGTCTTTTTTGTAATCAAGTGCACTTGATGCAACAGAATGTGCAAAGCCAGTTGTAGGTATTATTAAACCACATTTTATTTTAGTTACCCATGTATCAAAAAAACCTAAAGCTGTAAATAAAGAACCAAAGCCTATAATAATTAATACTAAAATAGCATAAGAATACACTTCAGGAAGAGCAAATATTTTCATACATATAT
Source organism: uncultured Muribaculaceae bacterium (assembly GCA_964371705.1). Classification (GTDB taxonomy): domain Bacteria; phylum Bacillota_I; class Bacilli_A; order RF39; family UBA660; genus CAKOSP01. The sequence continues at coordinate 2,911 of CAYJNH010000044.1, read as the reverse complement.
CCACTATTATTTCGCCTATAAAACCAATTAACCCACCTACTAAAAAAGAAACAAAAAAGTTTTTAATTTTCTTTTCCTTTGGCTTATAATACTTTACTAATTTTTTATATTCTTCTTTATCCAATAGATATCACCAGTTATATTATGTAATTATTTACATAAATTACACCTTTTTTTATACAAATCAAATAAAAAATTATACTTGCATATAATTTCTCATTTTTTCTACAGCTTTTTTTTCTAATCTAGAAACTCTAACTTGTGTCATGTTAAGTTTCTTAGCTACATCACTTTGTGTATTATCATTATAATACCTATTTAAAATAATATTCCTTTCTTCGTCAGACAAAAATTCTAAACTTTGATTTATCAAAATTTTATCATCTTGTGAAACAGTTTCTTCCTTTGCTATAATTTCTGAAAGAGGTCTATCAAGACCATTTGATTCATCTATAGAGTAAGCATTATACATTGAAGCTACTGCAAAATTAATTGAATCAACATTCATATCAAGTATTTTAGCTATTTCATAGTTATCTGGTATATATCCATATTCTTGAGCTTTCTCATATCTTGTTTTTTCTATTACTTTGTATAACCTAAGAATATCTTTACTAATTTTTAAATTCCTATTTTTACTAGCTAGTAAATACATTTCACCAAATATATATTTATAAGCATGAGTAGATAATTTTGTATTCAAATTAGGATTATAAGTTTCCATAGCTTTATAAAGACCTATATATCCTGCTTGTATTAAATCTTCTTTTTCAGCTCCATATAATTTTGAAGCTAACTTATAAATAATTTTTATGTTTTCTTTATTCATTTTAAACAGAGATTAATCTTTTCGCACTTAATTCATCTTTTAAAGCTCTAATATTTAATCTTTTAGAAACGTCTACTAAATTTGTAGGGACATCGCATAAATAAAATTTACCTTTATTAACTTTTAAAGCCCATTTAGCTTTAATAAGTGCATTAATCCCTGGTTCATCAACCCTTTCCAAGTCATATAAATTACATACTAAATACTTAACTTTATGTTTTAATAAAATAGGTATTAAATAATTATGTAATTTATAAGTGTTTTTTCTTTCTAGTGAACCTTTTAATCTCATAAAAAGAACACCGTCATTATACTCCAAATCCATCTTAAGCAAAATCTTATCACCTTCTATATAAATAATAAATTATAATAAATAAAATTAAAACAAATTCGACAAAATAAAACAAAATATCTATATTACAATAATCGACATTTTGTTTCTTTTTTATACTACTGAAAGTTTACCATCTATAAATGAATATAAATATATTTCACATGGTTTACTTGTTATATATTCAATATACTCTTTATAACCACTTAACTGTTTTATATAAGCATCATCATTAACATTTCTTAATTTATAATCTATTATTATATATTTATCACTGTACTCAAGTAACAAATCTATAATTCCATGTAATTCTTTATCATCTATATTATATATAAATTCATATTCTTTATAAATATTAATTACATCCTTAAAAATATCTAAATTCATAAATTTTTCTACAAATGATCTATATTTACTATCTACAAGTAAGTAATTAGGATTCTTAAAATCCAAGTTTTCCATAATATAGTGTACGTCTATTCCATCTTTTATATATTTTTTTGTTTTATTGTCAAATAATTTATTAACAGATTTTGAAAAATGAGCATTTTTTTTACATATTTTTTCATAAGAATATTCGCATACTTCTATTTTTTCATTTGTCAAAGTTATTTTATCTTTATAAGTTGTTTTCTTAGCAAAATTATAATCTTTTGTTAGATTAATATCACTTATATCAACTTTTTTTAAATAAGGTATTAACTCTTTATTAATTGAGTGCATAATATCAGCAAAACTACGATAATTTATTCGATCAAAATCATTTACTACTTCATTGATTAAAGGATAATCTTTATCATTTTTAAAATTCATAACAAAAATCATTTTTTCTTTTGCTCTAGTTAAGGCAACATAAAATAATCTTAATTTTTCACTAATTTCATCTTTAATATAATCATTTTTAAGAAGTGTTTTAATAAATAATGTTTTCATATTAGGATCATTATAAGGAATTATTAAGCCGTAATTATTACTAAATAAAAATTTATCTTTAAGTTCCAAGATGTTGAATGCTTTATCCAAACCCGCAAAGTATACAACTGGAAACTCTAGACCTTTTGATTTATGAATAGTCATTAAATAAACACCTTCTTCATCTTCTTTTGATAAAGAATATTTTATATCTAAATCCCCTATAGTGATATTATCTAAATAATTAATAAATTCATCAAGTGTATAAATATTACTAGCATTATAAGCAAGTTTAAGTATATAGTCTATTACAACATAATTATTATTTATATCGCCTATAGTAATTAATTTTTCATATATATTAAACTCTTTTACAACTTTATCAAGCAAAGTATATATATTGTGATTATCTAAATCATTTGATATAGTTTTACATAATTTGAATATATCAGTATTAAATATTTCATTATTACTTATAACTTTATAAGTATCATTATCACTTATATTAAATAAATAACTTCTTGCAATTGATAAATATGAATATTTAAATTTTTTATCATATTCTCTTTTATAAATTTTACTTATAAATATAAGTATATTTTTTATAATTTTTATATTCATAGATTCCTTGATAGATTCATCTTTATAAACTGAAAGTGGAACATTTAAATATTCAAATATTTTTTTATATAAATTAAAAGAAGATGTACGATCAAGCAGTACTGCGAAATCATTATACTTTGCTGGTCTTTTTATATTTTCATCTTTATCAAAAATAATATAGCTGTTTTCTACTTTATTTTTGATATCTTTAGCTATAGTAAATATTTCTATTTCCT
>CAYJNH010000043.1:0-8630 GCA_964371705.1 uncultured Muribaculaceae bacterium | reverse complement strand
TCTGCCTGTCACGCAGAAGATCGCCGGTTCGAACCCGGTCGGGACCGCCAATTGGCTTCATAGCTCAGTCGGTAGAGCAGAGGACTGAAAATCCTTGTGTCGCAAGTTCAATTCTTGCTGGAGCCACCAGAAAAAATAAAACACAGTCTTACGACTGTATTTTTTTTTACTTAATTTCTTTTAATTTATCATTTATCCAGTTAGGTAATGCTTCTTTAAGAGATTTAAATTCTATATTATTATCTATTTTTTCATTTTTTATGGACTTATAGTTAATATTTTTTATTGATAATTTTAAATGTGCATTATTTTCATCTATTTCAATTATTTGACAATATATAACATCACCTAATTTAACATAATTGTTTATATCTTTAACATATCCTTCAGTTATTTCTGATATATGGACTAAACCAGAATACCAAAATTCAGTACTAACAAAGAAACCATAATTTTCTATCGCCGTTACCATGCATTTTATAATATCCCCTTCTTTATAATTTTTCATACATACCTCTTAGCGCATTATAACATAATATAAATTATTTATCAAATTAGTAAAGCCACTCAACACTTTCTATCAAAGCATATTTAGATATTTCTATATGTGCTTTTTTTAAAAACATTTCAAATTCATCAACCCTACTAATTATTTTTAAAAGTTCATTTTCAGACAAATTTTCTAGCATAACTTTTTCATATATATCAAAGTAATATGTGGGATATAAAATTCTAGCAAAAAGCATATTATATTCATAAATAGATAATTTTACACATTTTAAATATAAAGATAAATCTAGTAAAGCATTAGAACTAGAAAAAAACATAGATTTAATATACTCACCTACATCTCTTATTTTTAAATCAAATATATAACTTAACGGATTATAATAATTAAGTTGAATATTAGGAAAAAATATTCTTCTGTGAGATAATACAATATTTTCATTTGCACCATATTCATAACTAGCATTTACTTTATTAACAATAGATATAGCATTTTCTGCTAAACCAACATAATAACTAAATGAATCTAATATTATTTTTTTATCACTAGCTAATTCACTAACTTGATATTCATAATAATCAATTTTACTACTCCAGAGTTCTCCCCAATTATTTTTATAATTTTTTAAATGATTACTTGTGACACATTTATTATTTATCATTTCAAAAAAATCTACTTCTTCCATATAATTATTTTGAACTTTTAACATAATATAATTACTATCATTTATTTTGGTAATAACTTCTTTTTTTCTATTATACATTATATCCATTACTGGAATATTTTTTAACTTCAATTCTTTGCTGACATTAATAATATCATCAATATCATTAATTGATCTTATAAATAATACAAATATATATTTTGTATCATTTAGAAAAAAAGAATAAACATTATTATTCTCATTTAATTCTACAATATTTATATCATAATAATATTCAATTGATTCTTTCATAATATCACTAATAAAATATATGAAAAAAATAGTTCTCTAAGAACTATTCTTTATTTTTAAATTTAATTACTAAAGCATCAAACATATTCTCACATGATTCCATAAACGATTTTTTTAATTCGTCAAAATTTATTTCAGCTGCTTCATTACTAGCACTATTATCAGGTATTTCTATTGGTGATATTACAACTTCTGGTATAACAACTGGCTCAACTACTGGAGTTGGCGCTGAAGTAATTTCAGGCATTACCGGAGTTACTGGCTCAACTACTGGTATTGGTGCTGGAGTAACTTCAGGCATTACCGGAGTTACTGGCTCAATTACTGGAGTTGGTGCTGGAGTAACTTCAGGCATTACCGGAGTTACTGGCTCAACTACTGGAGTTGGTGCCGGAGTAATTTCAGGCACTGCCGAAGTTACTGGCTCACTATTAATTCCACCAGTAGTTTCCCCTACTGGAACATAATTATTTTTTAAAGCATTAAAAGAAGCAATTGGTAATGTTAATTGTGTAAAAAAAACATCGTCAGCTTCCAAAGAAGCATTAACATTAATATATGACATCGGAGCTCCAGAAATAATTGTTTTTAAATTTTCTTTTACTTTTTGCCATTCAGTTTGATCCAATATTTTTGTTAATCTATTACTTACTAATTTAGACACTAAAATAATAGGCAATCCCATTGAACCTACACTTTCATTATCTAACACAATATATGTATTTTCTTCAACAGTAAAAGCAGTTAATACAGATTTTTCCATACTACTTCCTGCTGCTAAATTTAATTTGATTTTCCCCACTTTTTATCAATCCCTTCTTTATTCTGAAATAATTATAGCATATTATATTTTATTTTTCAATTTTTTTTAGTATAAAATGTTTGCATCCAAAAGCACATTTATCTTTAATATATTTATCAACATTACTTATATCATTTAGTTTTTTGTAATTCTTATTTTTCTTATCGTTAAAACCTTTTAATCTTAGTTTACCATAAGCCCAGTCTCCAACAATATAATCATAAGAATTAAAATAATCAGTAATTTTATCTTTCAAAATTTCAATATCAATTGAATCTTTTTCATTTTTTATTATTTCATATTTAATATTATTTATTTCCATAATTCTCCTTTATATAAAAGCCATAATTATTATGACAATCATCACAATAGTTACAATAACTCCTAGTATAAGCAATATATCAACATACCCATTTCCACTTGTAATTGGTTTTGAATTATCTAAATAAAATTTCTGTAAAGCCTTATCATATAAAAATTCAAAGTTAACTGCATTTTTATTTACTTCCAATTTATTATAAACTTCCGAATTAATTAATTCTACATCTTTTGACGACAAAAGTGCGACATCAGTGTAATTTTTATTTATTATTCTATAAGCTTCTGGAGAAAGTAATTTTTTAGGTTCAACATCTTCTACTTTTACTATAGATTTATATTTTAAATTAAAATAATTAATTATTTCCTTTTCATCTTTACTATTTAAAAAATTAAAAGATATCATCACTTCATTTTTTGACCTAGGAGAATATAATAAATTTTTAAATTCAAGTTCTTCTTCTTCAGATACATCAAAATTTTGTTTTTTGTATAAAAACATATCAATCAACATTTTTTCTAAATTTATAAACGAATCATTTGGAAGTATTTTATTGTTTTCTTTTATCATAAAATTATGCATTTCATTGCAAAATAAATTAAATTGATCTACCGAATAACCATACTTAATTAAATTTTGCTTAAATATTTCTGGATTTTTACTTAAGTATGGTCCAACCACATCAAGTTCATCATATATAACATTCAAAGTTCTAATAACAACGACTAAAAAAGAATTAAAAAGAATCCCATTAGGATTATTTTTAGATTCTATATAATTTTTTATTGCCTTATCAATTGATTCATTTATAAAATATATATTCACTAGTTTCACCTATAATATATTATATCATAATAATTATTTTAATGGAACATCTAATATATTACTTTCACTAGTAATATCACTTCCATAAAACATTGGTATTCTACCATTAATCATAGTAGCATCTATTAATATATCATAATTAATTACAATTTCTTTACTTGTAACAGGAGTAATTATTTTTATTTTTACTTCAGTCACCACGTAAATTTCAGCTAAAGAATTATTCATTCCATAACTAGTAACTTTAGTTTTTAGATTTGTCATAATAGTATCAACGAAATCTATTTTAATTGGAATTGATGGTCCTAAAGATGATATTATTGAATATTTCGAATTTATAAATAATGGTATATTAATGAATAAAGAATTATTAATATTTTCAAATTCAGAATTCCTTAAAGTAGAATTATTTAAATTATTAATCGATTTTCTAATAGAATTATTTATATTATTATTTATTTCATAAGCTTTTTTTAAATCATAATCTACCGTTATAATTTCCCCATCTTTATTTTTAGTTAAAACTAACATATTATTTTCATTAATTTCCTTAGTATTTAATTCACTTGTTAATATTTCATAAACTACTTTTTCAAGCTTGGTAACAACTATTTCATTTATGTTTGGAGTTACACTATCAAAATACCACTTAAAAATACTACTTGTTGTGGTAAATATTAATATAATTATAATAGAAAATATTATAATTAATTTAGATTTTTTTGATAAAAAAACATTCATAATTAATTATATGAATATTTTCTAAAAATTTAATATAGAACTGGCAAACAAATACATACCTATAATAAAAGCTAATAAAATAATAATTACTATTATAATTGTTATTACGTTTTTTCCACCTTTTTCATCTATTTCCAAATCTGCAAAATCATTTTTATCAAATTTAGTACTAGAAGTATAAAATTCGTTTTTAACATCAATATCAGTACTTGTTTTTTCGTCTTTTTTTATGTTTTCTATACTATTAATTACAGTACTATCATTTGAAATAGGTTCTACTACTTCAGTTTTACCGCTGCTTTTTAATTCGGCAAATAAATCAATAGCCGAATTTTCTGACTCTTCAAAAACACCTGATTTTTTCTCATTAATAGTTATCGTATTAATTAAATTCATCAAATTAGCTTTTTCTTCTGATTTACTATCAACAACTTCACTTTCCAAAGTTAAATTATTTAATATATTATATTGAGTATCTCTTATTTTTTTTAATCTATCTTCTTCATAATTGATAACTTTTTCACTTCTAGCCTTATTAAGTATAGTATTTATATCATATTCTTTAGTATTTTCTATTTCTGGGTCACTATACTTTGATTCATACTCATCGTCTAATCTGATACTTTTTCTTTTTTGACTATCATTATATTTATTATCTAAAATTTTTTTTATCTTATTAATATCAATTTCATTTCTTTTATTTTCACCTATAACAGTAGCATTACTAAGCACGTTAAATTTTTCATAATCATTTTTATTCAAATTATCATATTTAGCTTGATTACGTTTAACTCTTGATTCTTCGTTGTTTATATTATCATATTTTGACATTCTACTATTCATAAGGCACCTTCCACATAAATAATACCATATTTTACAATATTTTAAAATATATTCATTGATTTTTCAGAATATATTTACTATAATTATACGAGGAGGAACAATGAATAAAATAGTAATAAGAGAAAATGCCTGCATTGGATGCGGAGCATGTATAGCTGTAGATCCAGAGCACTTTGATTTCAATGAGGATGGATTTGCAGTTGTCACTAATAATGATAATATAGAAACAAACGCGGTAAATAATGCACTTGCTAGTTGTCCTACTAGTGCAATTTATTTAGAAGAAGCTAGTTCTCAAAATTGTGAATGTGGTGAAAATTGCGAATGTGGCGATGATTGCAATTGCACAGAAGACGACAAATGCAGTGAAGATTGTGAATGTGGTGAATAAAAAAATCGTTTATAATAACGATTTTTTTATGCATAAAATTTTTTAACTTCTTTAATACTAAGTTCTCTGTATTCACCAGATTTAAGTTTATCAACACTTAAATGTCCGTAATTTGTTCTTGTCAATTTAATAACAGGATATCCTAATTTTTCAAATACTTTCTTAACTATATGATTTCTACCTTCTATTATTGTAAGTTCAATCATAGTAGTATTTTTTTCAAAGTCTTTTTTTCCTATTTTAAATCTAACTACATCTACTACTCTTTCACCAATTACTACACCTTTTTTTAATCTGTGTATTGCAGTTCCATCTATATTACCTTCTAATTTAGCTATATAAGTTTTTTTGAAATTATTAGATGGATGCATTAAATGATTAGCAAAATCACCATCGTTTGTTAATAAAATAAGACCTGTTGTATCATAATCTAATCTACCTATAGGATAAACTCTTTCTTTCGTATTAATTAAATCAACAACAGTTATTCTTCCTTTATCATCTTTAACTGAACTAACAACACTTCTTGGTTTGTTTAAAATAAAATATTTTTTTGTTATTTCATTATTAATAGTAACACCATTAATCATAATTAAATCACTAGAAGAAACTTTAGTACCTAATTCAGTAACTAAAGTGTTGTTAACATAAACTTTCTTAGCAGAAATTAGTTTTTCTGCTTCTCTTCTTGAGCAATATCCGTAATTTGCTATAACTTTTTGAAGTCTTTCCATAAATAAAACACCTACACACATTATACCACATATTTTACGAAAAGAAAAATCCAGTTAATATAACAGCTAATAATACACCTATAAAGTCAGCGAATAACCCCACTTTAAGTGCATATCTTGATTTTGTAATTTTGACACTACTAAAATATAAAGCGAGTACATAAAAAGTAGTATCAGTACAACCTTGAAGTATAGAAGATAACCTTCCAATATATGAATCTGGACCATAATCTAAAAATATATCATTCATTATAGATAAAGTAGCAGTTCCACTAATAGGTCTTAAAATTGCCATAGGAATAATTTCAAGAGGTATATTAATAATATTTAAAAGAGGAGTAATACCTTTTATAAAAAATATTAAAACATTACTATCTAAAAATATATTTATAGCAAATATCATAGCAAGAATTGCTGGAAATATTTTTATGGACATATCAAGACCCTCTTTAGCACCCTTTAAAAAAGTTTCATATATATCAATTTTTTTCTTAAAAGCATATATAATTATAAAAACAATAAATAAAGGTATTATTATTATAGATATTTTATTCATTGTTTTTTCTCCTTATAAAGTAATCTAAAGTTAATCCACATATATTAGATAAAAGAGTTGCAATTATAGCTGGAACTACAATTTCAGTTGGATTGACACTTCCAGATGCTACTCTAAGAGCAATGACAGTTGTAGGTATTATTGTTACACCACCCGTATTAAGCACTAAAAAAGTAATCATAGATGACGACGCCTTTTTTTTATCTGTATTTATTTTTTGTAACTCGTCCATAGCTTTTAATCCAAAAGGAGTAGCAGCACTACCAAGACCTAACATATTAGCAGCTATATTAGACGCTATATAACCAAGAGCAGGATTATTTTTAGGTACTTTAGGAAACAAAAATCTCAAAACAGGTCTAAATAAAGAAGAAATTTTTGAAAGCAAACCACTATCTTCGGCTATTTTCATAATACCAGTCCATATTATAATAAGGGGCATTATAGATATCATTAATTCTAAAGCCTTATTACCATTAGTTAATATACTTTCATTAATTAATTCAATATTGCCACTTAACAAACTATAAACTATTCCAACAATAATCAAAAAGGCCCATATAAAACTTACCATAATTTAAACCAACCTTTTATTATTTCCCATAAGCTTTTTTTTTCTTCTACTGTTTCATTTACGTATAAATTATCTTCGTACAATAATGTATCTTCATAATAAACTTTAACATTACCACCTATTTTACCAATATAATCTTCGTATATTTCATAATTAACTTTTAATTTATCTTCTTCATCTTTTTTTATCAAAGCATAATAATCATTTTTTATATGTAAATCATCTTTTACACTATATATTTCCTTATCTAATACTTTAATACTTTCATAATTTATAAACACATTTTCATATAAACTTATATGATCATTAAAATCATTTCCATCGTTGATTGTAACTATAATTAAATTCATATTATCTTTACTAGCAGTACTTACAAGTGTTCTCCCAGCCTTTTTAGTATATCCTGTCTTACCTCCAGTTATATATTCATAATTATGTAACAGTTTATTTTTATTTGTCCAACTATACTTTTTATAACTACTTTCAGTCGAATAACTTTTAGTACTAAATATTTTTTTAAAAATTTCATTATTCATAGCATACTTTGTTAAAATAGCCATATCATAACTACTAGATTTATTTTCTCCAATATCATCTTCAAGACCATGACTATTAAAAAATACACTATTATTCATATTTAAATTTTTAGCTTTTTGATTCATTAATTTGACAAATTCTTCCATACTTCCTGAAATTTCATTAGCAAGTATTATAGCAGCATCATTACCACTTCTAAGCATTAAACCATATAATAAATCTTCAATTGATATTTTTTCTCCCACCTCAATATATATAGCAGACCCATAAGCTTTTAAAACTTCTTCACTAACTATTATTTCTTTTTCCAAATCACTATTTTCAATAACTATAATTGCAGTCATTATCTTAGTAATACTAGCTATTAAATATTCTTCATGAATATTTGATCCAGATAATACTTGACCACTATCTTGATCTAATACTACATAACTAGAAGCACTAATTGCACCTACTTTTATAGGAATAATAAATAATATAAACAACAACACAAATTTTTTCATAAACTCTCCTATGAAAATATATGCATTAAAAAAAAGTTTATTAAAACTCTTTTTATATAACATTTAACAAAATACTGTTATTACTTTTCTATTACTTTTTCTAATAAAATTTTATTTTTAAATGATCCTCTTTTTTTGTTTTTATCTTCAGCAATTTTTAAAATATCACCTATATTCTTATTTTCCAAATTCGCTAAACATTTAATAACTTCAAGTAAATCAGCTAATTCTTCTAATCTTTCTATCCCATTAGAGTTAATAACTTCATTCTTTTCTTCTTCAAGTTTTAATTCTAAATACGATTTATAATCATCATCATTTAAAATTTTTGTAATAGGTTCA
>CAYJNH010000042.1:2782-8715 GCA_964371705.1 uncultured Muribaculaceae bacterium | reverse complement strand
TTATTAGATGAACCATTTTCAGCATTAGATTATCAAACAAGATTAAAAGTAGCAGATGATGTATTTGATATAATTAAAAAAGAATCTAAAACTGCAGTAATGATTACTCATGATATAGCTGAAGCAGTAAGTTTATCAGATAGAGTTATTGTACTTTCTAAAAGGCCAGGAACAGTAAAAAAAATATTAGATATTAATTTAGAAAATAAAGCTACTCCACTACAAAACAGAAAAGCCAAAAATTTCAGTATGTACTACGACATTATATGGAAAGAAATAGATAAAAACTGAGCACAAAGCTCAGTTTTAATAAATTGTAATAGTATATCTTGATGAGTGATTAACATCTCCTATACCATTATACGTAGTATATGAAAATATACCATTAATAGAAGTTGCATCACCATATAAACTACCACCTCTATAAATCCAATTATAAGTTAAATAACTGGAAGTAATTCCTCTATCTCCATACAAACCTAAAGTATCTGTCAAAGCATCACCTTTTATTGATGCAGTTGTGGCTAAACCATAATTACCATATTCATAAACATTAATATATCTTCCTTCAGGCAATTTAGAAAAGCCAGAATATTCAGGTTCAAATTGACCAGAAGGGTTTAAAATAGTTCCCATAACTCTATCAAATGTACCACCTACTGTATCATATACACCATAAATATTACCAGTAGTTGATGCACCCATTCCTTCGTATGTATCATAAGTATTTACTAAACACGTTGCAGTTGAACTACTAACTGATGGAGCGTTTGCCCCAATGCCTGTTACATAATTACTACAATTATTAGGATAAATTTCTTTATAAATACCAGTATAATCCTCATTACCATATTTTCCATATTTGGATTGAAATAAATAAGCTAGTGCTCCCCACTCTGTATTTTTAATTAAATGAGCATCAACATAACCAACAAATCCATAATTATTATACCCGTTCATTCCATTCATTAAATCCTGAACAAAGTAAAATGTGCTTGCAATATTCATATAATTCATAGGTGTAACATTAGGTTTAGAATAAAGTAAATTCCCTGTTTTTGATGCTTCAAATTTCGCTATCCAAAACCCAGGTATTTCAACATTTTCAACATTTCCCCTGGTCACTGGATCATCGCAAGTATTTCCCCAACAAAATGCTGGCGAAGTGTAATAATTTTCGGGATAATTTCCTGTGTATTTAGCACTTCCAGTATCTAGCATGGTATTATCGCCAAATTTAATATCAAATGCACCAGGAGTATTTTTACTAATAGCATTTCCTCCATACCCTTGATATCCATATGTTTCTCTAAATGTATATGAATATCTAGGTATCCAAACCATCATACTTGTCATATGCTCTAATTCTACTATAATACCTGGCTGAGCAGCTACATAATAATCTTTTGTAGACGCGATAACCGAAGTAGCATTTGCCCATTTTTGAATATTATAATCATACCACTGATTATTTACAACATCAGCTTTTTCCCATTTATCAATATCATCATTATAAACAATAGGTATAAGTCCATCTATTAAATCAGGATCTGCCCCATTTAAAGTAGGATCTCTATAAATACCACCTGCAGAAAATACATATTCTAAATTAATTACTAAGTTGGAATTACTAACAACTCCAGCAGCTTCATAAGTAATATAAAATTTAGTTTCAGAATTAGGTGGAAATTCATCATATATATATAAATTATTTATTAAATATAATACATCATTATTATTTGCATTTTTATCTATATTCACCAAATGAAAATAATTATCTGTAGAATTAGTAATAGTTATTTCATATGTAAAACTTGAATCACTAGATGGTATATTTATACCTATATTAGTACTGGAATCAGTAAAAGTCGGAGAAAAAGATTCAGTAGCATTAGCACTTTCAATTAACGTTACACTAGAAACATATATACTACCAGGAGGAATATAAGAGGCGTTTCCACTAATAGTTAATTCCGCATTTATCGCAGAATATCCTACAGTAATAAAGCAAATTGACAAAAAAATTCCTAATACAATAAATAAATTAAAATTTCTAATATTTACTTTCTTCATAATAATATTATTATATCACATAATAAAAAAAAGATTATTTAAAATCTATTTTTTTGTTATATTCAAGTACAACTACTCCATTATCAACAATATACTTTTCTAATGTTAATTTTACCGAAGGATTATTGTCAAAAAATAATTTTCTACCTTTACCAAGAATAACTGGAATCATACCAACTATAAATGTATCAATTGCTTCTTCTTTCATAAAATTATCTACCAGTAGTCCCCCTCCAAACAAAAATATTTTTTTTCCATTATATTTTTCTTCAAGTAAAATATCTACTATATTACCACCAATAAAATTAATATTAAATGGTTCATCAACTGGTATGTCATTAGTAGCCACATATACTTTTTTATCCATATAATCTTTAGCAAATCCTTGTTCATAAGATCTTTTACCCATAACAACTATATCAATATCTTCTAAAAACTTTTTAAAATCATGAGATTCTTTAGTATTTAGTTTTGGAGTAGGATGACCTTCAATCCAGTCAAAATCTCCTTCTTCTGTAGCTACAAAGCCATCTAAGCTCATAGCTAAATTCATAATTATTTTCCCTTGCATTTTTTATCACCTATATTTATTTTATATCTTTTGTTATTTGTTAACAAGTACTACAACTATAACTTGACAAATTTTCAAGCATAGTTCCTAATTTTGATTCTAAATCTAAAACTTCTTCATCAGTCCAGTAATCACTAGGTTCACTAAATCCTTTAGTATCATAACTTGTTTCGTCGTCAAAACCTTTGATTTCACCATTTACTACTACTACTACTGATGGAACGTATACTCTATGATTACCATCTGCATCATAACCAAGATATTCACTTAATAAACTAACTATCTCTTGATACTTTTCAGTATTATCTGCTCTATCTTCTTTAATATTTAAATAATTTATTTCACTAATACCATAACTTTTTGCTACATCATTAAGCATAGGTACATATTCAACACACCAAGGACATTCTGGATATCCAATATAAATAACACCAGTACCATTTTTTAAAATATTAATAGTTTCATCTATAGTTTTATATTCAAATAAATTATCTTTAGATACACTTTCATATTCTTCACTAAAAAGTTCTGCATCTGTTTTAGTAGCTACTACCTCCTCTTCATTTTCGCAACCTGTTATAAATAACATGCTAATAAACATAATCCCCATTATAAATTTTTTCATAAATTCAACTCCTTAAATCAACTATACAATACCAATAAAAAAAAAGAAATAAACACACCGTTTTATTATATAAACGATTAGTTTACTTCACACGAATAATTAAATTTAAGTGGAATTTCATGAGTAATAACATTATTATTTTCATCTAATAATTTTAAAGAAATATACAAATTAGCATTGCTTAAATCTTCACATATAGATAAATAATTATCTTTATGAAATTCTGCTCCATCTAATAAATCACTTAATTTTTTAGCTTCAAGTTCACTATATTCATCCATTTTTTCTACCTTAGAACAATCTACTATTTTAGCAGTTAAATCTTTTTCTTTTTCGTACAGTGTACATTCTTTAATTACGTATAACTCTTCAGATTCATCATCTATTTCTAATTTGTTTATATGGATAGATTTTTTATCTTCCTGATAAGCAGCAACACCACTTACTTCAAATAATTCATTATCTGACTGGACATCTGACAAATTAAAACTTTTATCTTGCTTAAAAAAAACAAATATACTAATTATTATTAATATTAGAAATATTCCTATAATCATTATTTTTTTTGAAATATTTTTTTTCTCTTCTCCATCTAAAATAGATTCTATATTAACATTAAATTTCTTACTCATTTCTCTTAAAATTTCTACATCTGGAATACCTCTACCATTTTCCCATTTAGAAACTGCTTGACTTGTTACATTTAAAACAGCTGCAAACTGCGCTTGTGACATATTATTTTTTTTACGTAAATTTAATATATATTTACCAATTTTTTCTTGATTCATACATAACTCCCTAACAACACTATTATATCATATAAAAAAGCTACAATATAGCTTTTCACTTATTTTTCAATTACACCTTTTTTAATTTTATATATTTTATCTGCATAACTAGAAACATTTTTTGAATGAGTTACTAAAATAACAATTTTTCCATTTTTAGCCATTTTTTTAAATATACCCATTATTTTCTTTTCAGTTTCTTCATCCAAATTTCCTGTTGGTTCATCTGCTACTATAATTGGCACTTCTGATGCTAGAGCTCTTGCTATAGCTACTCTTTGCTGCTCACCACCAGATAATTTTAAAACCATTCTGTCAGCTTTGTTTTTATCTATTCCTACAGTATCAAGCATTTTATATGCATAATCATTTTCATGTTTAACTCCAGAAAAATCAATACCTATTTCCACATTTTCTTTCGCGGTCATATAGTTTATTAAATTATATGACTGAAAAACAATATTAACATAGTGTAATCTAAAATCAGCATTACCTATATCATTAATAGAAATATCGTTGTATAAAATATCTCCTTCTTGAAGATTATCAAGGCCAGATAAAAGTGATATTAATGTAGTTTTACCTGAACCAGATTCACCTATAATTGAATATAATTTTCCTGCTTCAAATGTCATGTTTATTCCTTTTAATACAATATTTTTTTTATTACCATCTTCATAAGAATATTTTAAATCTTTTATAATTAATTTATTCATTTATTCCCTCCCTGTTAAAATAGTTTTTGATTCGTATTTCATGATATTTATTGATGGAAGTCCCATTGCCACTAAAATAATTACATATCCTATTGTAAATAACATTACATATTCACCAGCTGTAACATTTACATCAATTTCATCAATAACTTCCACATCACTATTATTAACACTAACTGGATTTCTCATATTTCCCATTGATGGCCTACCAAAATTATTATCACTTTGTTCTTCACTCATTTCAAGTTGATTTTCAAGCAAACTTGATGATAATCCTCCAGCTATTAACGAACTTGTACCTATTGATAATATAAAACCTACAGTTGCCACAATTACAAGTTCAACAAATATTTGCCCAATGATATTTTTTTTAGTTGCACCTAAACTCATAAGTACACCCATTTCATATTTTCTATCTTTTATATTATTGTTAATAATCAAAGCAATAATCAAAATCGCTGCAATTATTACAACAACTAATATCGTATTACTAAATGACCCAACTGATTCAAGTGGTCCAGCCATTTGTTCATATGCAGAATTATCAATATCTAAAATTAAACTAAGTTCATCTAAATCATATTTATCATTTGCTTCTTCAATAAATAAATCTACATTTTCAGGATTATTTAAATAATATACTACACTACTAACTGAAAAGTCACCAGAATTATATTGCGTACTTCCCATTAAATTAGTAGCACTTTCAATATTCATATACAAATCATTTTCATAACCAGATTCACTAGACATAAATATACCAATAACTTCATAACTATATATTTCTTCAGTTTCAGTATTTTTCATTTCTAGTACGCTACCAACTATAAAGTCATTAAGTTCCGCAAGTTCATAAGATATCATAATTTTATTATCTGTATTTTCATCAAAATATGTACCTTCAGAAATTTCTATTACATTACTTTCAACACCAGGTAAAAATGCATATGAATTAATACCAGTTACTCTATCAGGAATTTCCATTCCCATTCTATTTCCCATTGAAGATTCTTCTACCTCAACTAAACTAAAATTAACTGCTTCATAATTAGAACTAATACTATAAGTATAATCCTTTACATATTCTGATTCAGCTATATCAGAAACCATTTGAATATTTGTTTCTGGTCTTAACATAGATAAAGAAGAACTGCCTTCAT
>CAYJNH010000042.1:341-2682 GCA_964371705.1 uncultured Muribaculaceae bacterium | reverse complement strand
ATTTCGCCTCTTAGTTTTTCCATGTCAGCTGACAAATAAATTTCACTACCCAAACTTTCTTTGGCATAGTTAGTACTTTCTTCAACTGAATTAGATATAGCTAGTGAAGCAAGTACTAAATTGGCAATAACAAACATAATTATAAAAAGAACAATTGACTTACTCTTTTTTCTAGTTATATTTAACCAAGCCCTTTTAAACATACTTTTTTTCATATTTCCTCATTTCCTTAATTATTATATTAATTTAACCTTAAAGAAACCTTAAAAACAAAAAAAATGTATTAAAATACATTCTTATTTTTTTTAATATTCTTGAATTTATATACAATTGCAGGTTTATTTCCCTCAAATATTTTTGTTTTATTAGTAGCTGTTATTAAACCAACATTTAAAAGTTTTTTTCTAAAATTTCTTCGATCATATTCTTCACCAGTAATAGATTCAAATACTTTTTGCAGTTCGGGTAATGTAAAACCATCTTGAAATAATGATTTTAAAATATCTGAAGTATTAATTAAATTTTTTAAAGTATCTAGTGAATGAGGAATAATTTCTTTGTGGTCATATGCTAAATCTGGTATTTCATTTATATCAAACCAATCTGCATTTGATGTTGTAAAAGTTTCTTTTAAAATAGATACACTTTTAGAATCTACTATTCCAACAAATGAAGTAGCAAGCATTCTTATATTAGGAGTTCTATTTTTTTTCCCAAAAACAGCTGAAAAAAAGATATCTATATTTTCTATTCCTGTTTTCTCTTTTACTTCTCTATTAACACCATCAATTAAATCTTCATTATTATATATGGCACCACCTACTAAACTCCACATATTTTTAAATGGTTCTTTTTTTCTTTGAATCAATAGAATTTTAACAGTACCTTTTTCAACTGTAAAAATAGATACTATTCCATGTATACCTTGATTTTTATATAAAGGATTGTTTTTTTCCATTACTATCACCTATAATAATTATAAAGTTAATAGAGTATACTGTCAACAAAAAAAGGACCTAAAGTCCTTTCTAGAAAGATTATGTTTATTTATATTTAATAATTATTGTTATTTTGATTTGTCTACTACTTATATATCACTCTTCCTTTCATGTATTAATTATATAATATAATTCTTTAACGAAACTTAAAATTTTATAATAAATGATGTATTTTTATTTTTTTCACTAATACATTTAATATTACCATTTAATTTTGTAGTAATAGTCTTAGCAATATATAATCCTAAACCAAAGCTATTTGAATTATTATTAGTTCTAGCCTTATCACTTTTATAAAATCTTTCAAATATATGCGGAAGATCTTCCTTATCTATACCTATTCCTGTATTAGTAATATCTAATATAATATTTTTCTTATCTTTATATAACTTTATATTTATTTTACCTTTTTCATCAACATACTTAATTGCATTATCTAAAAGAATAATAGCAACTTGTCTAAATTTATTAGGGTCAGTATTTAAAATTAAATTATCGTCTACATTAATATTAAATTTAATATTTTTTTCAAAAACTATTGTTTCAAAAGATAAAACAATTTCATTTATTAATTCACTTATATTTATTGATTCAAAATTATATTTATCTTCTTCAGCCTTAGCACTATTTAATAATTCATTAATCAATTTATTCATACCCTTAGTTTCACTTTTTATATACTCAAGCCATTTCATTTGGTTTTTTATTTTTTCTTCTTTATTTAGGAGTAATAAATCAGTATTAGCGCTAATAATTGTTAATGGTGTTTTAAGTTCATGCGATGCATCTGCTACGAATTGTTTTTGTTTATTCCATAATACATTTAATGGTTTAATAGCTTTATTTGCAAAATATAAACTAATTATATATATAATTACAATCATAAAGACAAATATAGATACTAGTGACAATAATAATGTATTAAGCATTTGCTTATCATTAGTAATTTCTACAAAAGCAATTCTGTATTCATATTCATTTAAAGTATTATCAGTTTTATATTCATCTATAGATGTAATTTTGTACATCCACACATTATCACCAAAAGTTATTTCACCAATATCATTATTATCTTCTAGAACCAAATCCAATATTTTTTCATATTGATCATCTTCATAATCTAAATATGAACCAATTCTTTCTATACTCTTATTTTCATTTAATAAAAGATTAAATGAATCTGTTCTTCCTGCTAAAAATTCATCTACAACATCTTTATTTAAGTTTTCAGTAGGTATGCGAAAAGATGATAAAGATGACATTGGTAATTTATCAATCTCTTTTAAATTTTCTAATTTAACATTATTATAAGTAATAATATATATAAGAGAAAAAGCTACAAA
>CAYJNH010000042.1:0-331 GCA_964371705.1 uncultured Muribaculaceae bacterium | reverse complement strand
AAACATTACAATAGATATTATAATTAAATTAATTAATAACAATTTATTTCTAAGTTTATTAAACATCTTCTTCACCTACTAACTTATAGCCTATACCTCTAATAGTTTTTATAGAAACATCTCCACCAAAACTTTTTAATTTTTTTCTCAAAAAAGATATATATACTTCAACATTGTTATCTATTACAATTTTATCATAAGACCAGATTTTATTAATTATTGTGTCCTTAGAAATAATAATATTAGGTTTGTTAAAAAAAAGTTCTAATAACTGTATTTCTTTTAGTGTCAAATTAAACATTTTATTTTCTTTACTAATTGTTAAATAATT
>CAYJNH010000041.1:0-9722 GCA_964371705.1 uncultured Muribaculaceae bacterium | reverse complement strand
ATCTATTAATATTAATCCTTCATACTCTGTTACATCAAATCCAGATACATTTCCTATTACTGCATCTGTTACTGTTTTATATTCTAGTTCTGGATGGTTTGTTAAATCTTGCAATACATTACCTTCTGGATCTGTTATTGTTAAAATTAATTCCGGTGTATTATTATCTACTGTATATACAAAATTATTACTTGTTACATTATAATATACATAATAATTTTGTGATGCACTTCCTACACTACTTGATGCTTTTATGTTTGCTGAAGTAATTGTTTCACCTGATAGCGATCCATCTCCTTCTGCAAAATTAGTTAAATTAGCCGTTAAGTTTATTGGAGTTCCTGGTGTAAAAGATAATGATTCACTTACTTCTGAACCTATATTTACATCGGTACTAGCAGGTGTACTTACTCCCGCTGCAAAGAAGGCATAAGATACACTTGATACTATCAGTAAAATAGATACTACAAATACTGCTATTTTGATTCTTTCTTTTTTTACATTTATTCGCTTTACATTCTCTTCCATAAATTAGTCTCCTTTATTATAGATAAATTATATCAAATGTGATATTTATAAACAAGCATAAAAAAAAGAAAATGTTTTTCAATTTTCTTCTTCACTATATAATTTTTTATATATTTTACTACTTTTGACTAATTGTTTGTGTTTTCCACTGTCTACAATTTTACCCTTGTCTACGACGTGTATAATATCTGCATTTTCTATAGTTGTAAGTCTATGTGCTACTACTATAATTGTGTGATCTTTAGCCAAACTATTTATTACTTCCTTTATTTTTTCTTGATTTGAGTTATCAAGTGCACTAGTAGCTTCATCAAAAAGAATTATTTTACTATTTTTAAGTAATGCTCTTGCTATTGCAACTCTTTGTTTTTGTCCTCCAGATAAATTGATTCCACCTTCACCAATTACTGTATCATAATTTTTTGGAAGACTCATAATATATTCATCTATTTGGGATTTTTTACAAACTTTCCTCACATCTTCTAAAGTTATATTTTTATCTAGTATTTTAAAGTTTTCTAAAATAGTTTTATTAAATAAAAATGGATCTTGCCTAATAATTGCTATATTTTTTCTAAAGGAAGTTTCATCAAAATCATTTATACTAATATCATCTATTAATATCTTACCTTCAGTAACATCAAAATATCTAAGAAGTAAATTAAATAAACTACTTTTTCCTTGACCTGATTTTCCTACTATAGCTGTGATTTTATTTTCTTCTATTTCTAAATTTAATTTATCAAATATATTTTTTTCTTCATTAGAGTATTTAAAACTAACATTGTCAAATTTAATATTCCCTTTTATATTTGTGTTTGATATATTTCCAAATTTTTCATCCTTATATAATTTATTTTCACTAATTTCACTTATTCTTTCAATAGCTACTACCATTTTTTGATAAGTTGAAGATATATTCATTAAAGCTTCAGTAGTATACATAAATCTATAGATATAATATGTTAATGATATAAAAAATGCAAAAGTAACCATTTCTAGCATTAACAATATTATTGCTGTCATAAATACTCCAGCTTCTAATATAGTTGAAAAAGAATATATGATCGAATTATAATTTGTTTCTAAAATATGTTGGTCATTAGTTTTTTTATAAACTAATTTAACAATGTTTCCTATAGAAACAATTATTTTATCTTTTATTCCTAATGCCTTTATTTCTCTTATTCCTCTAACTGTTTCATTTACTTCTAAAACTGTATTATCTTTTTCAACAGTAATTTCTTTTTGTTGTTTTTTTATAATAGGCATGTATTTTTTTATAACAAAATAAGTTACTAAACTATATATTACAATTTCTAACGCTATTATCCACGAATTAAATAATATAAATATGAATATTGCGAGTGCGGTTAAAAGTGAAATAAATGTATTTATAAGTCCTTTTAATGCTTCAGAAATAATGCTAGAATCACTAGTAACTCTATTTATGAGTTCTCCACTAGTTTTTTCTTCAAAAGCTTTAGCTGGTAAATTAGCTACTTTTTTAAATACATCAAAACTAACTTTTTCCATAATTTTATTATAAAATACACCAATATATCTTCGCCCTAATCTTTCAAAAATAACTGTGTCTATTAAAGCAATTATCATATATATTCCAAATGTATATAAAGCTATTTTATAACTTTCTGTTGTTACATATTCTGTACCAAGTCCAACTATAAAACCATAAAATATTCCTAATGTAGCATTTATAGTAATCATAAACATTGCTAATATAAATAATTTTTTTTCTGTTTTTATATACTTTTTAAGAAAATTTACAACCTCTTTTATTTTCATTTTTTATCCCTTTCAATCTTTTCTTTTATTAAAAATAATTTATTCATAGCTTCCATAGGTGTTATATTAATAATATCTATATCTAAAATCATTTTCTCTACTTCATCTTCTTTTTTCTTTTCTTCAAGAGGCAAGGCCATTTGAATATTATTTTTACTATTATTTTTTTTAGGAGCACTTTCATATTCAAATAGAATTTCGCTTGCTCTTTTAATTAATTCTGATGGTAATTCTGCTAGTAGTGCAACATGAATACCATAACTTTTATCTACTGGGCCATTTTTAATTTTATGTAAAAATGTGATTTTATTTCCATCTTCTACTGCACTTACATGAATATTTTTTATGTTAGATATTTCTTTATCTAATACTGTAAGTTCATGATAATGAGTTGAAAATAAAGTAAAACATTTTATTTTTTCAGTAGTGTATTCTAATATAGCTCTAGCTAAAGACATACCATCATATGTTGCAGTACCTCTACCTAATTCATCAAATAATATTAAACTATTTTCCGTTGCACCGCATATTGCATTTTTTGCTTCCTTCATTTCTACCATAAATGTAGATTCTCCTGAAACTAAATCATCACTTGCACCTATTCTAGTATATATTTTATCTATTATACTAAATTCTGCACTTTTCGCAGGAACAAAAGAACCTATTTGAGCCATAATAATTATAATTGCTAATTGCCTCATATAAGTAGATTTACCAGCCATATTTGGTCCTGTTAATAATAATGTAGATGTAAGTTCATCCATATAGCAATCATTTGGAACATATTCTTTTTTTGATAATGCTTCAACTACTGGATGTCTTCCTTCTACTATATTGATTTTTTTATTATCAGAAATAATAGGTCTAACTAGTTTATATTCATCTGCACACTGTGCAAATGAACTTAATACATCTATTTCACTTATAACTTCAGCAGTTTTTTTTATTTCTGCTAAGTCTTTTTTTATTATTTCTTTTATTTCCAAAAATAATTCATATTCTAATTCATTTATTTTTTCTTCTGCTCCAAGAATTATACTTTCTTTTTCTTTAAGTTCTGGCGATATATATCTTTCAGCACCTGCTAAAGTTTGTCTTCTTTCAAATCCATATTCTTCTTTTATATCTTTTACACTACCTTTAGAAACTTCTATGTAATATCCAAAAACTTTATTATAACCAACTTTTAAAGTTTTAATCCCTGTTTTTTCTTTTATTTCCTTTTCAAAATTAGCTACAAATTCTTTTCCTGAAAAACGAATAGTTTTAAGTTCATCTAATTGCTCATTATATCCTTTATTTATCATTCCTCCGTCTTTAATTGTAATCGGAGCATCCAAATTGATAGCTTTATTTAATAGTTCAAATAAATCTTTATGAGTACTGAAATCATAATCAAATTTTAATTCATGTACTATTTTTTTTATTTCTGGTAAATATTCAAAACTGTTTTTTAGTTGTAATAAATCCCTAGCATTTAGCGAACCATTTACTAATTTACCAATCAATCTTTCTAAATCATAAATTTCAAATAATGCATTTCTTAAATTTTCTTTATGAATAAATTCAGTATTTAGTTTAGAAATTTTTTCGTATCTATCATTTAAAATATTTTTATCTTTAAGCGGACTTAAAATCCATGATTTTAACTTTCTTGAACCTGCTGCTGTTTTAGTTTTATCTAAAAGCCATAATAGAGAATATGTTCTTTCTTTTAATCTTATAGTTTCAACTAATTCTAGATTTCTTATTGAATGAACATCCATTTCTAGATATTTTATTTTATCAATTATATTTACAGAATTTATGTGTTCTAAATTTTTCAACAATTTTTCTTCAAGATAACAAAATAAATGTTTTACACCTAAAACTGTTCTGGCATCATAATTTTCTAAAAATTCAGGAATATTTTCTTCCAATATTTTTTCATGATAAGTAATAGATACTCCATAATTATTTTTTATTACATCAATAAATTTTATGTCTAAATTATTTACTAAAATTAATTCTTTTATATTCAAAGATAAAATTTCATTAATAAGAACTTCTTCGTTTAAACTGATTTTTGTGCTATTTAAACTTCCAGTTGATATATCCAAATATGTAAGAATATACATATCTACTGATTTTATAATACTTGCTATATATGATGAATCAGATGCATTTAATAATTCAAAGTCTGCAATGGTACCTTTTGATACTACTTCTACAACTCCTCTTTTAACTACACCTTTTACATTTTTAGGGTCTTCAAGTTGCTCTGCTATTGCTACTTTATATCCTTTATTAAGTAATTTTTCTAAATAATTTTTAACTGCATGGTGAGGAACACCGCACATTGGAACTCTTTCCTTAAGACCTGCAACTTTACCTGTTAATGTTAACTCAAGTTCCCTAGATGCAGTTACAGCATCTTCAAAAAATAGTTCATAGAAGTCTCCCAAACGAAAAAAAACTAACTCTTCTATATAGTTATCTTTAATTTCAGCATACTGCTGCATCATTGGACTTAATTCGCTTCTGTTTACTTCATTTAACTTCATTTTTAATCACATGCCTATTTTATCAAATATACCAAGTAAAGTCTATCTTTTTGTTATAAAAAAATATTACGTTATTGTAATATTTTTACTGCTTCATCAAAAGTTTTTACTTTATAAACTTCCATAGTTAAATCATTTTCTTCTTTTACTTTTATAGCCTCTTCATAATTTTCTTCTGGACACAAAAATATATCTGCATCTTTTGAACCTAACATTTTATATTTAACTCCATCTATTTGACCAACATTTCCATTTATGTCTATAGTTCCTGTTCCCACTATTTTTAAACCTTTTGTTAAATCTTCTTCAATAAGAGCGTCATATATTGATAATGTAAGCATTAACCCTCCAGATGGACCTGATTCATCTGATTTTACTTTTACATCTAATTGTGGGGATGTACTATATTCATATGTAGAAATAAATACTATACCTATTTTTGGTTCACCATCTAACTCTATTACTTCAGATGTTGTTTTAACTTCTTTTCCATCCCTTAGTACTGTTATTTGGTAATCTTCACCTACTTCTTTAGTTGTTAAATATTCTATAATTTCATCATATGTTGTATATGTATCATCAACCGAAATAATTCTATCACCTATTTCTAAATTAGTTTTAGATAATTTATCAATATATACAATATTCATATATTCTTCTAATTCCACAATTTCTTTTCCAGCTTTTTCATAAGCTAAAATAGTTGCTGAATTAACTGAAGATTCCATATAAATTTTATCTATCTCAAATAACTGTTCTAAAGTTTGCCCTTCATATGTTATATCTTCTGCACTAACTAAATCCCAGTTCGGAATTACATATGACAGCAAAACAAATGGTATAGAACCTCTAAACATAGTTACAAAAGCCATATTATAAGTTCCTTCTGATTCTTCTGATCCGTCTACTTCTACTCTATCATTTAAATTGATGTTACCTCCGGGAGTATAAATTACATAAGGAAGCTCTATAGTAAATAGTAAGTATATTCCCACTAAACATATTAAAAATATATAATTTTCTTTTATAAATCTTTTAACTTTAGCATATATTTTATTAAACAATTTTATCACCATTTTAATTATACCAAAAATTGGAGAATATATGAAAAAAAACTTACTAAATTTCTTAATTATTTTATTTATTTCAATTTTAATTACTTATATATTTTTAAATAGAGTTTTAGTTACTGATACCGCAATAGAATCTGTATACATTTGGTTAACAAAAGTTTTCCCTACTTTATTTATAATGTTCATATTAAGTGATTTTTTAATCAAGTATAACTTTGCTTATTATTTTAACAAAGTTATAGGGCATGCTTTAAATAAATTATTCAAATTATCTGATAATGCAATGATGTGTTTTATACTTTCTATTATAAGTGGAAGTCCTGCTAATGCTTATATTATTAATGATTTGTATTCAACTGAAAAAATATGTAAAAAAGAAGCAAATCATCTTTTAACTTTCACTTATTTTGCTAATCCTTTATTTTTATATAATATATTAATGATTATGTTTAATAACAATACTGTTGTTTTTAAAATTATTTTCAGTGTCTATTTAAGCAATTTTTTATTAGCTTTTGCAATTAAAAATAATTATACTATTATAAAAAAAGCTTTAGCTAGTACACCTCATGATACCTTTGGAGTATTTTTAGTTAATTCTTTAAAAAAAAGCATCAATAATATTATTTTGATTCTAGGATCAATTACTTTTTTTATGATACTAAGTAAAATAATAACTTTACAAATAGATAATATTTACTTAAAAAGTATAATAACGGGTATATTTGAAATTACAAGTGGAATCGAAATGCTTTCTTCGTTAAATATAGGTTTTGAAATAAAGAAAATTCTTGTAACAATTATAATTTCTTTTGGCGGTTTATCTATTCACAGTCAAGTTTATTCAATGATTTATAATTCTAAATTAAGCTATTTATCATTTTTAAAAGGAAGATTAATATCTTCCTTACTATCATTTTTGATTATTATAATTATTTAAAAAGAGGATCAAATGAAGTTTCAAAAGTTAATGTTATATCATCCATATAACTTTCTGAATCACTACCAGTTGATTTAATTGGTATACTTATTTCTACTAAATATTTATTTTCATATATGTTACTTGTTGATGTTTTTATATCCGAATATGCTACTGCATTTTTAAATTCGAAAGTATTATTAGCTCCGTTTTTTGAAGTGTATGTTATTTTATCTTCATATACATTTAATACAGCAGTAGACTGACTATATACAAAACTTATTTCATTATTAATTACTTCGATATCAACTAAATCATTTTCGAGTAAATCCTTTTGAATGGTTTTAATTATTTCAAATCTTATTGTTTGATTATCTATCGCAATATCATTTTTATAATAATCTTCATTTACACTATATAGTAAACTATATAAAAATATCATTATTCCTGAGACTAACACTATGGATACTAATAACTCAGTTATACTCAACCCTTTATTATTTAATTTCATAAGTCACCTCATCATCAGTACTAATTATAACTAGTGGAATTATTAAAGCCTCTGCAACTATATTATTTATATTATTTTCATCATCATATATTAAATATTCTGTTTGATCTTTTGTATAGTAATTCCCTGTTGTGTTAATTTTTGTTTTGTATTTAACAGCTTCTTCTGAAGTCATTAATCTAGTTTCATATGTAAAATTTAAAGTTTCTACATAACCTTCTACTAAATGATCTTCTACTAATAAATTTTCATCATTATATAATAAATAATAATTATCATTTATAATATCAACAACTATAAATTTGTTGTTACTAATTGTAACTTCATCTCCTATTAGTAATTCAGATGAATTACTTACTGTAATATTATATAAACTAGCTTTTAAAGCCTCTTTTTCCTTATTTAATAAAACTCTATTGTTAGTATATAAACTTAATACTAATGTTATCATTAATATAAAGACAATAAATAAAGAATATACTAATGAAGTAGATATAAATCCTTTATTATTCATTAGGCACCTCTAATTTTAAGCTTGCATAATTTAGTAAGTTTTCTTCTTCATATAAAACAACTAACAAGTAATCATTTTCTGTTAAGCTAGTATCTGAACCTAAAGTTTTTATATACTTAATTAAATTTTCATCATAGTTTCCAAATGAATTTTCACATAACTCATCACTGCTTGAAGACGTACCTTTTATCAAATCCATTGTACAAGAACTAATTAAATCAAAATCTGTTTTAATTATAAGCATTTGTTTAACATTAAAAGTTTCTTTTATATCGTTGTTTTCTAATGTATTTGTTATACTTTCATCATTTATAACTAAAAAATCATCTTCTGTTAATTCTAAATTATTTTTCAAATAATGTGTTTTATATATATAGTTAACATCATCATAATGTAATCTAATATTTTCATTAACTACAGAATAATTATATGCATGATATAATGTTACTAAAGAAGTAGATATAATTACTACTACTATCAAAGTTTCTAAAAGAGCAAATCCTTTTTTATTCATATTAATCTTTCCCTACTATCTAATTATAAAATAAAACAAAGAAAAAAACTAGTTAAAACTAGTTTTATATGTTAATTTACAACGTATGGGTCATTCCACTGTCCTGTTCCTGATACTAAAGTCTCAAATTTAAGCGAAAGGACAGGTCTTACACTTTCAAGTGATTCTTCTCTTGAATTTTTTGCGGAAACAGTCAAAAATATACTACCCCATGTAACATCATAATTTGCAGAGTTCGGAGAAATTGTCCAGTAAGTAAGATGAGTATACAAATAATTGTACTGGTTTGACTCATATGCTGTCATTCCAGCATACAAAGTTTCATCGACATTTATTAATCCTACTGGATAAATTAAAGATCCATTTCCATTTTCATTATCAGTAACTGTATAAGCATCTTCTTTTATAGGACAGAATAATGTTGGTGTTTTTGAAATTTTTCTTACAGCAGAACCAAAAAAGCTTACCGAAGAACTTCCTATTCCACTTGCTTCTGTTGTTCCTGCAGTACTTGTGTAAGCTGTTCTATCTCCACAAAAAAGTGTGTCCGAGATCATATTATGGTAGTCTGTATTTAATATATTTGCTGAATACCAACTATCTACTGCTGTTTTTATTGTACTATTTGTTGATAATCCGTGCTGCTCTCCTATTGTATACATATATCCTGAATTTTCAGCTGGTTTTGCTGATAAATTAACTTGAGATAAAGGAATATCATTAACATAATCCATAACCACTTTTTGCGTTTCGTTAGGCTGTGTTGTTCCTGAATAAATCATTCTTACACTACCATCACCATTTATTCGGATTATTCTCCAGTAAAAATCAGCAAACTTTACCCAGTTATTATCCACGGCTCCCCTAAAGTAATAACTTGTCCCATAATCATCTGTTGCTGCAAACATTCCTTCATTTGTATCTGCTATTTGTGAAAAATCCGGTTCCGGTCTTGATTCTATATAATCTATTCCCCCATTATGTAATAGTACAGCCTCTTTAATCGGCATTTTTGGCTCTTCACTACTTAATACTAATTCTGATTCAAATACTTTTCCTTCGTTTAATGTTTGTATTGTATCTAAATTTATAAACGTTAGTTTTGCTTTCCACTCTTGTGATGTTCCTGATACTGAATCTGTTGTACTTATTGTGTAATTATCATCTATTAATATTAATCCTTCATACTCTGTTACATCAAATCCAGATACATTTCCTGTTACTGTTTTATATTCTAGTTTTGGATGATTTGTTAAATTTTGCAATACATTACCTTCTGGATCTGTTATTGTTAAAATTAATTCCGGTGTATTA
>CAYJNH010000040.1:0-9751 GCA_964371705.1 uncultured Muribaculaceae bacterium | reverse complement strand
CTAAAATTTTTCTTATTTATAATAAAATTAGTAGTATAAGAAGTGAATGTCAGTACTTCAAATAAAACAGTAATCCCAAACAATAATACAAAAATTAGAGAATTATATATTAAGTCATATTCATTAAGAACAAAAAGTAAAATTATACAAATTGCCATAACTAACATTTTAATTCTTCCTATTTGCTGAGTTTTTAAATTTTGTTTAGCTAAAAACCTTAACAAATTAATTACAATTATTAAAACTTCAAATATTATTAATATTATAGTTAAATTAGTAATATTGTATAAAATAATTAAACTTACTATATTTAATAACTTGTCAGCAACACTATCATATAAACTACCAAAATAAGTAGAAGCTTGTAATTTTCTAGCAAACAAACCGTCTAGAAAATCAGTAAAGTAACATAACAAACATATTATTGCCGCTGCACTAGATCCAAAAGTTAAAAAAATTGGATATAACAAAATAACCCCTATAATTCTTAATGTAGTTATTAAATTAATTAGTAGTATCTTACTCATTTTTACCCACTATTATATTATCCTTGTTTTTTAATCCGTTAATATAACTTTTAACATCCATTTCTTTTTTTCCAAACGGTTTAACTAAATCTAGATATATAATTCCATCCAAAGCATTTATTCCTAATTCATTTTTATTAATTACAGAAACTTTAGATGAACAATCTACTTTTTTTTCAACATATCTAGTTTTTAAAATTTTTAAAACTTCACCATTTATTAAAGTATATGCATTAGGGTAAATGCCCCTAATTTTATTATGAATATTTTTAGCATAATCATTAAATGAAATATATTCATCATCTCTTTTAATCATACCTGCATATGTAACTTCTTTTTCATTTTGTTTAATTCTATTATTTGTTTCATTAACTATAGATTCTAGGTTGTCAAATAAAATATCCGAACCAATATAACTAAGTTTATTTAACAATGTAACATAATTATCTTCATAATCAATATCAATTTCTTTAATATCAATAATATCTCCAGTATCCATTGTTTCATCCATATACATAAGAGTTATACCAGTTTTTTCTTCTCCATTTATTAAAGCATATTGTACTGGAGCTGCTCCTCTATAACTAGGTAAAATTGAACCATGAATATTTAAACATCCTAGTCTAGCCGAATTTAATACTTCTTTAGGAATTATTTGACCATATGCAGCAGTAACAATTAAATCTGGTTTCAAATCAACTATCATTTGATAATCATTTCTTATTTTTTCTGGCTGAAATACTTTAATATTATTATCATTAGCAAATATTTTAACTGGACTAAATTTAAGTTCTTTTTTTCTACCAAATATTTTATCTGGCTGAGTAACTACAAGTTTTAAATTAGTATTCTCGTACAACATTTTTAAAGTAGGAATACTAAACTCAGGAGTTCCCATAAATATAACTTTTAAATCTTTAAACATAATTCCACCTCACCATTACATAAAAGAACTTATACTTCCATAAGTTCTTTTTCTTTTATACTAATTCTTTCTTCAACTATTTTATTATATTTATTTACAGTTTCTTGTAAATCTTCCAAAAGCATTTTTTCTTCATCTTCCGGATATTTATCTTTTATTATTGAATCCTTAACATCTTGTCTAATATTTCTAAGAGCTACTTTACCTTCTTCACCAATAGCTTTAGACATTTTAACATATTCTCTTCTTCTTTCTTCCGTCAAATCAGGAATAGTTAAAATAATAGTTTCACCATTATTGCTAGGAGCAATACCTATATTAGCTTCATTTATTGCTCTTTCTATATCTTTTATAATAGATCTATCAAAAGGTTTAACAAATAATTTTCTTGCTTCAGGAACTGTTATATTTGCAACACTTTGAATTGGAGTATCACTACCATAACAAGATACCATTATACCACTAAGTATTCCTGGATTAGCTCTACCAGCTCTAATAGAAGCTAATTTTTCATCTAAATTTTCAATAGCTTTATTCATTCTTGATTCTTCATTATACATATTTTATCCTCCTTAATTAATAACTAGTTTATCATAATAATTTTGTTTTGTCGATTTAACTAAATATTTTATTTCCATTTTACCTAAATTATTTAAATAAACTGCGTAATTAAAATCATTCATAGTCTCATCAACTTTATTAATATTAGTATCTAAATTCAATATTTCTAATTTCTTTTTCACTAATTCTTTAATATCAATTATATTCAAATTATATATTTTTAATAATTCTTCTTCAGTAATTATATTACCAGTTTCTTTATTAAGGGTATATGATTTAACATTAGTAGCTGTAGTATAGTTTATTGCACTATAATCATAATCTTCAGAAATCAGTGTAACATATTTATCATATTCAATAATTTCATAACCTCTATATTTAGTACTTAAAATTCCTTCTTCGTTAGCAAATGCTAGCTCCTCAGCAGGTTTATTTTCTTCAGTAAGCATAACTGTTGAAGTAGTATATGAGTTAACTTCAGAATTCAACTGTTCAGCAAGTTCACTACCCTTAGTATAATTTATAACTATATCAGGATGACCTATTGCATATTCTTCTATCACATAATTGTTTTCAGACACATAAATATGATCTTTAGTTTCATCAATACGCATATCAGTAGGCGCACTAATTTCTGTAATATCATCTTTATTATCTTTAGGTCGATTGACCATGTAATTCATACCAAAATAACCACCAACAACAAATATAATTATTACACACAAAAATATTGTTACCGCAAATTTACTTCTTATATCTTCCATTTTTACCCTATTTCCATATAATATTTCAACGCTGACTCAAAATTATTTTCAAAAAAACCTATATTAGTGTAATTCCAATAATCTTCAGGTTCAATATTTCCTTTATTAAAGACTGTATCATCAAATGTATATATTACTTTACCATTTTTAACAATTAAAAGCAGTGGTGCATTAATATCTTGTCTTCCAGTATCATCAGTATAAAGATAATTTGATATTCTTTGAACTATTAATTCATAATTACCATTATTAATAGTTCTATCATCATAAAAATCATAATATAAAATCTCTTCTATTTTATTTTCTATAGCAATATCATTAGTATATAGTGCTAATGACTCAGTCCAGTCACTTTGAGGACTTCCAAATAAAATAACACTATCCCCCTCAAGAGCTTTTAAAATATCTCTAGCATCAGAATATACATAAATATTTTCTTTAGAAACACTAGGATATTGAACATTAAACTTTATATTATCAGCTTCATCCATATAATAGTTAATATTACCTATATAAACGAAAGCTATTAATATTAATATACATGAAATTATGTACACTATCATGTGTAATTTATTTTTAAAAAGTTTTTTATTTTTTATTTTCAACTTTATCACCTAGTAATATTTTAACATTTATTTACTATTTTTAAAAGGTGGAAATAACATTTTGACAAAAAAAAGCAGCATATGCATGCTAACTTTTTCTAGTTTAAAGCTTCTTTTAATTTGCTTCCAGCTTTAAATGAAGCAACTGTTTTAGCAGGAATAGTAATTTTTTCTTTAGTTGATGGATTAATTCCTTCTCTTGCTTCTCTTTTTTTAGCAGAGAAAGTTCCGAATCCAACTAATGCAACTTTTCCTTCTTTTTTAAGACCTTCAGTAATTCCAGCCATTGTAGCGTCTACTGCTCTAGCAGCATCTGCTTTTGTTAATCCTGTTGCAGCTGCAACTGATTCTACTAATTCTGTTTTAGACATGTTTCTACCTCCCGTACATTCTAAATGTGTAAGATTATTTTACTTACAAATTAAGATTAACAAAAAAAAAAAATAAAATCAATACAAATCACACATTTTCTTATATTTTCTATATATTTATTATGATTTTACTTTATTTTTACTGTATAAATATGTCTATTTACAGTTATTTACTAACAAAATACAATGATTTTTTTATTCTTACATCGAACAAACATTTTTATAATCATCATAACCGCCCGTATGTATTGCTATTTTGCCATTTTTAAATTCAACAATTTTATTTGCAAATTTATTTATAAAATACCTATCATGACTAATAAAAATTAATGTCCCATTAAATTCTTCTATAGCTTCCTCTAAAATTTCTTTAGTAGGCACATCTATATGATTAGTAGGTTCATCAAAAATTAAAGTATTAACTTCTTGTTGTAATAATTCTGCTAGTTTAACACGCATTTTTTCTCCACCAGATAAATTTTTCACCAATTTATTGACATCAGAAACATTAAATCCAAAGCGAGCCAAAATACTCCTTGCTACTTCTTCTCCTAAAGAAATAGCTTGTCTAAAATATTCTAATAATGTTTGATTCACATTTGAAAATTCTATAATTTGTGGAATATAACCAATTTTAACACTAGGTCCCACTATACATTCACCTTTAACAAGTAAACCTTGTGTTCCCATAATTGTTTTTATCAAAGTAGATTTGCCAGTTCCATTTTCACCAAGTAATGCAATTTTTTCCCCTGCACATATCTCTAAATCAATTCCATCAATTATTTTTTTTCCGCTAGGTAATGTTATCATTAAATTTTTTGTTATTATTATTTTTTTACTATATTTTTTCTCTTCCAAAAATTCTGCTTTTAATTTTCTTTGCACTTTCGGCTTTTTAACAGCTACTTTTCTCATTCTTTGAGCACGTTCCCAAAGATTTTTTCCTTGTTTTGTTAAAGCTGAACTATTTCTTGTCATTCCAAGATTCATAAATTCTTTAGCTTTTACTTCCAACTGTTTTATAGCTTCTTGTTGGTTACCATATTCATCAATTTGTTTTCTTATCTCTTTTTCTTTTTCTATTAAATATCCTGAGTAATTAGCCGAATACACTTTACCTATTCCATTGTCATCTATAGACAAAATTTGATTAGACATTCTGTCCAAAAAATATCTATCATGCGAAACTATTATCGAAGCACCTTTAAATGATTTGATGTAATCTTCTAACCATTCAATTTTCGCTATATCTAAGTGATTTGTTGGTTCATCTAATAAAATTAAATCTGGTTTAGTAATCAAAACTTTTGCAAGTTGTACTAAAGTTTTTTCTCCACCACTTAAATCACAATATTTTTTATTTAATAAATATTTATCAAATTTTAGTCCATAAATAACGGCATTAATACTAACGTCCATATCGTATCCACCAAGTAAAGAAAATTTTTCCATTAAATTACAATACTTTTCTAATATAGAATCATAATTACTTGGTTTTGATTCTAATTTTTTTTGATAATCAATTAACTTATTTTCAATTACATTAAGTTCTTTAAATGTTTCTTTTAGTACATCATAAACTAATCTTTCATCTTTTTGCTCTGAACCCGTTTGATCTAAATAAGAAACTTTTGCCCCTTTTTTGATACTTACTACTCCATTATCACTATTTTCAATTCCCATAATTATTTTTAATATAGTAGATTTACCACAACCATTCGGACCAACAATTGAAATAGATTCCCCTTCATTAAGGGTAAATGAAATATTTTCAAATAAAGTTCCATATCCAAAATTTTTTGATAATTTATTAACATTTAAAATTGTCATTTTCTACCTCTCATTAATTCATAAAAATATTACATTTTAATTATAACACAATTTGTTTAACACAAAAAACTAGATTTCTCTAGTTTAATTTTTATAAAACAAATGCTATTAATGTATTAGAGCCTTTATTAACTATTTTAGTTATGGTATCACCTAATTTAAATCTAGTATTATCTGGCATCATACTAAGTTTAGCTTTAATACCTTCTCCTACCACATTTTCTAAACTTCTTCCAAATATTTCACTCTTCCATATATTACTAGGGTTAATTTCATAATCTTTCATTAGATAATCAATGAGTTCTTTTGATTGAATTTCACTACCGATAATAGGCTCAAATGTTGATTCAACATCTACTCTTACCATATGTATAGAAGATGCTACTGCTTTTAATTTAACACCATATCTAGATCCTTGTTTAATTACTTCTGGCGCAGTAAGTTTCATATCATTAGTTGTCGGATAAACAATTCCATAACCTGTAGCTTTAGCCATTTTAATTGCACTACGCATTGCTTCATACTCTTCTTTAGTATCAGAATATGAACTAAACATTTTTAATATACTTGCTTTATTAATAACCGCTTCACCGAGCATATTTTTTAATGTTTCGTTATATAAATCAGTAGAACTTTCTAAATTAATTGTTATTTCTCCATTAGATGCATCTAAATTACTAATATATGCTTTAGATATATATTCACTATTTTCGTAATAACTTGTAATATAATCAATATCCTTAACTTTATTCACATTTACTATACTTTCTCTAATCATATCTAAATAGTTTTCTTTAATTACGTTTGTATTAGGCAAAATATGTACCCATTCTGGAATAGATACTTTAATATCTAAAACTGGGAATTCATATAAAGCAGTTTTAAGGATATCCATAATTTCTTTTTCATTCATTTTATCAACTGCCATAGGCATAACAGGAACATTATATCGATCTTCTAATTCATTTGCTAAATTTATAGTTGTATTACTATTTGGATTATTACTATTTAATACTACAATAAATGGTTTACCTATTTCTTGTAATTCTTCAACTACTTTTTCTTCTGCTTCTATATAAGAATCACGCTTAATTTCACCAAAAGATCCATCTGTAGCAATAACTATACCAATAGTTGCATGATCCTTAATTACTTTTTCAGTACCCATCTCTGCAGCTTCAACAAATGTCATTGATTCATCAGACCATGGACTTTTAACCATTCTAGGATTTCCATCCTCATCCACAAATCCATTTGCTTCTGGTACTACATAACCTACACAATCCACAAGTTTAATATTAGTTTTAAACTCATTAACTTTTATTTCTGCTCCAGAAGAAGGCACAAACTTAGGTTCAGTAGTCATTATAGTTTTACCTTCTGCACTTTGAGGCATTTCATCCAAACATTTTTTCTTTTCGTATTCATCCTCGATAGATGGGACAACTAAATTTTCAATAAACCTTTTAATAAAAGTTGATTTTCCAGTTCTAACAGCGCCCACTACACCTAAGTATATTTCTCCGTTACCTTTCTTACTTATCGCAGAAATGATTTGTTCTTTATTCATAAAAACACCAACACTTTCTTTACTACTTAAATTTATTCAAATAAAAAGAATATATGACATATTCTTATATTATATTATTTCTTTTTCTACTATATTCAATATCAATAGAATTTCTAAAATCTAAATAAGTACCAAAGCTTTCGAAATAAAATTGTTGAAGTAAACTAAAATCAGTATTATTAAAAGAACAAATAGTTCCATCATTAATATCAACTGATCTTCCATTACGTGCAGGATGAGACGCTTGTAAAATAAATTTATTACAAGAAACCTTATCCGGCAAGCATTTTTCTAAATAAAAATTAGCTTGTGCTCCAAATGCTAAAATAGCTACCGAATTTTTTGAATTAAGTAAATATTGCATTTTATATTTGGTAAAATTTTCAAACCACATATCAAGTTCTTTTTTAGTATTTATTTTTCTTTTAGCTCTAAGAGTTAATGCCAAATTGGTTAAAAGTACTCCCTGATCATTTAAATAATCAATATTAGTACTATTTATATTACTATAACTTGCATCTTCATATAAACCATTAGTTAATTTACTTACATAATCATCCGGTGTATGCAAAAGAAACTTTTCTAACATATGCTCAGTAGTTTCTGAAAAAACATCAACAGGTGTTGAAAACGCATTACCAGTTGCAAGTTTCGGATTAGGAAAAGGATCTTTACCAAATATAGCTACTCTAACATTATTTATATCTATCATTTCATATGATTTAAAAATATTTCTTATAGTAGGAGAAATTATTTCTTTTTCATCATAACTTTCTTTAATAAATTTTAATATTATTTTTATATTTTCTTTAGGAACTCCTTCGAATACTTTCTTGTCATACATAATTACACATCTCCTTTAATTTTTGTTCTAACAAACACATTATTTTTCTCCTTATTTAAATTATCAATATACATCACACCAACATCATGTAATTTTAAATCTTTTCTAACTATATTTAAAACCTCACTATATTTTTTCACCATATTTAAATGTTCTAAAATTAAATTTTTTTTCTGATATAATTTCACATAATTAAGAGGCATTATTTTATTTTCATCCAGCATTAATTTTATTTTCGAAATAATTATTCTATCTATAAACATTTTTAATTGTTGAGATAACTTAATAGTCAAATGTTTTTTCTCGTAATTTTCACCATATATAGCCATTAAAAATAGCTTAACTACTTCGTCTAATTTATTTATAACACTTAAGATATCATTTAAAGAATAACCAGGAAATTCATCTTGTAGACTATTATAAATATGTACTAAAACATTTTTTTCTTGATATGATTTTCTTGTAACAAGATAACTATATTTTTCAGATAGAACTAAATCATTTTGTATTATTTCGAAGATATCTTCAATAGCTTTATAGTAATAGGTATTAAACTTATTTTTTAAAGTATCCAAGTAAACATATGGTATATCAAGATGCTCATACATACCATTATAAATTTTAAAAGCTGTTAAATTAGATTTACTGAATTTAAATTTTTGCATATCATTATCAAATTCCATTAGCCTATCATTAATAATTATAGGATCAGAAACTATAGATTTTTCATTTTTATTATCAAATATAATATCAAGTTTTTCTCTTATTTTAAACATAATTTGATTAACTCTAGCTCTAGTAATTCCATAAATAACAGCAATTTGATCTAGAGATTGTATTTCACTATATATACCACTTCGTCTAATTAAAATATCGTATTCTCTATCACTTAATAGCATATTTAATTTACATAATAAATTTTCAGAATCTATTTTATTTTCAACTTGTTCTTCTAAAGATTCATTTGAATGAAGCAACTCTAACATTTCTGTAGTTTCACTTTTACCTACCACTATATTTAAACTAGCAACATTCATTGCATTATAAGCTTTATATGTATTAAGACTTTTACGATCATTTAGATTACAGCAATCTCTAAAGTCTTCTTTATCTTCATTAGAGTTAAATGAATATAATTCCCTATATTTAAACTCAGGTATTCTAATAATATTACCATAATCATAAAAATATTTAGTAATGCGCCTATCAATTGATTCATAAGCATATGTGTTAAATTTAAATCCCTTATTTATATCAAAGTTATTAACCAAATTTATAAGTGCAATATATCCTGCTTGAAATAAGTCTTCTTTTTCCAGATTTATATTTTTCTTAGTAGATAAGGCTTTAAAAATCAAACCAGAATTACAGTTGACAATATAATTTCTATAACTATCATTTTTACAACCATCACATCTTCTGAATAAATAATCTTCATCTTGAGCATCTAACAATGGATAATTATAAAAATCATCTGATATATTATCATAACTATTATATTTATATTTCAAATTATGAATCATATATTTTTTTAATACATAATTAATAAAATCATTATTATTTTCAAGACAATCATCATATATATTTATTATATTGTTATTAACTTTTGGATGTTTCAAAACAGCATGCATTAAAAATTTATTACCTTTAGCAATAATATTTTTCAATTTTAAAATTTGCAGTTCCGATTCTTCTTTATTAGATGAAAAATTAATTTCATTTTCTATATAAATAAAAACCTCTAAAATTAA
>CAYJNH010000039.1:0-10190 GCA_964371705.1 uncultured Muribaculaceae bacterium | reverse complement strand
TTTTCTATGTAATATATTATATATTACTTTTATATTATACCCATTTATAAAAAAAATACTCATCTTGTATTTTTTTTTTAATTATATTATAATCAAATTGTAAATATTTGTTGGGAGATGATAATACATAATATATATTCTTAATATAATTTAATGGAGGTAAAATGAAAAAAATTTTTAAAAATTATAAATTAACATTATTTTTGTTAATTGGAATTATCTTAGGAGCAATAATAGGATTAATATTTAAAGAAGATGCTGCGGTATTAAGTCCACTGGGAGATTTGTTTTTAAATCTACTTTTAATTAGTATTGTTCCTCTTATATTTGTGTCTATAGCATCTTCAATTACTAAAATGAAAGAACCAAAAAGATTAGGTAAAATTTTAGTTTCTACTATTGTTATATTTACATTGACATCACTGGTAGCTGTATTAGTTAGTTTCTTTGTTACTAAGTACATACCACTGGTTAATGAAGCTGACAGTGCTGCAATTATGGAAACTTTAGATTATTCAATAGCTGAAGAAAAAATTGATATGAATATTTTAGAAAGAACTGTACAAGTTTTATCTGTTAATGATTTTGCACTTCTTCTTTCTAAAAATAATATTATAGCTTTAATAGTAGTTTCTATATTATTAGGTATAGCAGTTAATAAAAGCAAAGAAAAAGGAAAAAAAGTTGCAGAATTACTTGATTCAATGAGTCATGTTATAAGTAAATTTATTGAACTTATTATGTATTATGCCCCAATTGGATTAGGTTGTTACTTTGCTGCATTAGTTGGAACAATAGGGCCTAGTATAGCAGTAGGATATTTGAAAACTTTTGTATTATATTTAGTAGTTTCTTTGTTTTTCTATTTTGTTATATATACTATATATGCTTTTATAGCTTATAGAAAAAAAGGCGTAAAAATATTTTGGCGAAATATTATACCTGCATCGGTAACAGCATTAGGCACTTGTTCTTCAGCAGCTAGCGTTCCTTCTAATATTGAATGTACTAAAAAAATGGGGATTAGTGACGATATAGCAGAAACTACTATATCTTTAGGAACTAGTTTTCATAAAGATGGTTCTAATATAGGAAGTGTATTTAAAATAATGTTTTTAGTAGCATTGTTTGGTACCAATATTAGTACTTTTGGAGCATCTATGGAAGTTCTTGGAATATCACTTCTAGCAACACTTCTTGTAACTGCTGTTCCAATTGGTGGAGGTACTATATCTGAATTATTAATAATATCTTTAATGGGATATCCAGTAGCAGCATTACCAATTCTTACAATTATTGCAACAATTATAGATGCACCGGCTACACTATTAAATGTAGTAGGAGATTCTTCATCAGCTATGATGATTTCTAGAATAGTAGACGGAGATAAATTAAAGGAAAAATAAAAGCAATTATATTGCTTTTTTTTTGCATATATTTTAATAGGAGGAAAGAAATGTTAAAAGTATCATCTAAATCAAATCCAAATAAAGTAGCTGGAGCAATAGCTAGTTTATTTAGAGAACAAAAAAAATTAGAAATTCAAACAATCGGAGCTGGATCTTTAAATCAAGCAGTTAAGTCAATTGCTATAGCTAGGGGATTTTTAGCACCAACTGGAGAAAACATTGTAATAATGCCTGCATTTAATGATGTAGTAATAAATGGAGAAACGAAAACTGCAATTAAACTTATAATAGAAGCTATATAGCTTCTTTTTCAATAAAAAACATTATTATAAAAATAATGTTAATATTGCAATAACTATACCTAAACTAACGGTTATTGAAATTACTAATGTAGTCGATGCAAAACCTGCTAATTTTTCTAAGTTGTCTGACTCTGAAGGTAATACTATCATATTATATTGATTTTTTCTCACTTTTGTTAAATTATTACTATTACTAGTATTGTCATTTAATTCAAGTACTTTTTTATCAAATTCTAGTTTTATGTATTTTGCTATTTCTCTATTTGCATATTCTTCGTGATAGCATAAACTTAAATACTGTCTTATGTTTTCTACTTGATTATGTAATATATCATTTGAATATAATTTGTTTAGAGCATCTTTATGAAAATAAAGTTGAATGTATGAATTAATTTCTTCATAGTCTGATTCGCTCGGAGATTGTAATAATATTAAAAAATTAATACGGTTACAAATCTTATTTATATAATAAGGATCTGTTACATGTTTTTTTAAAGTAATTAATATATCCATAGAATCTTTTGCTTTTAATCTAAATATTTCAGAATCTATATTTTTTAATGATGTGTTATCTAAATCAATTGTATCAGTATTATATATTAGTTTATTATCTTCTAAATGAATATCTTGTAGAGCTTTAAACACATGAACTATCTTACCAGTTTTTTCATCTGTATAAATATGTGATTTTAAATTTTCATAATAATTTTTATTTTCTTCTTGAGGAGATAGAATTATGTTATTTGTGTTAAATTGATTTGTATTATTCATATATCCTCCTAGTATATAAATAATAACATATATAACGATATTTTTCAATTACCATTGTAGAAATTGATGATTTTCGTAATCAAATAAAAGAAACTATATTTCAAACTATTATTTTTGTTTTTTGACTTGATCTTTTTAAAGTGATAAATTCATTTTGAAAGGAGGAATTATGTTAAACAACGTTGTGTTAGTAGGTCGACTTACTAAAGACCCTGAAATTAATAAATGTAAGGATTCTGATAAGAAAAGAACTGTTATAACATTGGCAGTATCACGTAATTATAAAAATATAGAAGGTGTATATGAAACTGACTTTATAAGATGTGTTTTATGGAATGCTATAGCTTCAAATACCTGCGAATATTGTCACTCAGGTGATGTAGTGGGAATTAAAGGAAGATTGGAAACAAGAAGTTATGAAGATGATAAAAAAGAAATAAAATATGTAACTGAAGTTATAGCTGAAAAAATAACTTTTTTATCTAGCGATAAGAAATAGTTTACACAAGGTAAAAAACAAGCATTAATAATATATTAATAGGTATACTACAATTAAGAGGTGAAAACCATGCTTATAGGTAGTAGATTAAAGGGTAGAAGAAAAGAATTAGGCTTTACTCAAGAAGAATTAGGAAACCTAATTGGAGTAGGTAAATCAGCTATTTGTTGTTATGAAAAAGAAACTAGAAATCCTACACTAGAAAATATAATTGAACTTATACAAGTTTTAGGTGTAGGTGCTGATTATTTACTTGGTTCAGATGCTATAATTAAAGTTGTAGTAGATGAAAATCCTAAATATAAGGCTATGACAAAAGAAGAAGTTATGTTTATTGATGAATTAAAAAAAGATAAAATGTTATATCATATTCTTTTCAATGATCCTAAAAAAGGAATGGAATTAATTAAAAAGAAGATAGGTTAAAAAACCTATCTTTTTCTATAATAATCTAGTGTATAAAATTCAATGTTTTTGATATCTTTAGAGTTATTTATAAAGTATTTTAATTCTTTCATGTAGTTTTCTAATTTTACGGTATTTTCTTGCAATGCTACATAATATTCTATTATTTTTTTTTGCTCTAATTCTGTTAATGCTACAATATCTTCTTTATTAAAAAGTAAAATGCTTTCTAAAG
Organism: uncultured Muribaculaceae bacterium; assembly: GCA_964371705.1. Classification (GTDB taxonomy): domain Bacteria; phylum Bacillota_I; class Bacilli_A; order RF39; family UBA660; genus CAKOSP01. The sequence continues at coordinate 6,569 of CAYJNH010000039.1, read as the reverse complement.
AAGAATACAATTCAAGTTCAGCTTCAGTTAATCCAATAGGAGTATCTTGTTTTATATCTAAATAGCAAAAAGCATCAATGTACAATTTTTTTTGAAATGTTTTTGCAAAAGTAGAGTAATCGTTTATTTCCCCGTTTATATACATAGGCAAAACATTATCTTTATCTATTTCAAATAAAATATGTGTTACTGTTAAATATGTATCATCCGTGTCATTAGAACTTTCTCTATAAAACCTAATTAAATCATGAACGTATATATTTAAATAATCAAGTATAAATATATTTTCTTCTTTCAAAGAAGATGATATTGGAAGTTTGTTAATAGTATCTAATTCTTCTTCTACTAAAGTTTTTGTATCAGTATTTTTAATTATCATAAAATAATTTAGTATTAAATTTTCACATAATTTACTATTAGGGGATATTTTAAAATATGCAGTTTCGAAATCCATGTTTAAATACTTATATAATTTACTAGCTTCATAATTTTTTCCAATGGCATTGTAATAAGCATAATTGTATGTAATTAAGTGTATTATTAATTCTTTTTGGTGATTTATCATATTTTCATTTTTAAAAATATATTTCCTGAAGCTATACAATACTTCATTTTCTATATCTACTGCTAACTCTTCATTGTATTCATCAATTTCATCAGGAATGTAATCTTCTTCTAATTCTTGATTTTTTTTATATTCTTCGTTTATTTCATATTCATAATTAAATAGTGAATATATTTTTTCTAATTCTTTTTCTATTTTTATATTTAAAGTTTTATTCATAGTTACCTCACTAATTGTATTATAAGACTAATGTATAATAAATACAATCAAAAAATAATTTAATTATCATATTATTTTATAGGTGGTTTTTTGAAAAAAATATTTAAATTAACAGGCATATTTACATTATTAATTTTTTCTTTTTATTATGCTTTTAAAATTAATGATGTAATTATGTTTCAAAGTTCTCTTATGAAAAAAATAAGTGTTATTGAAAATGAGTATAATACGTTACCTGTTAATGCAATAATTGATGGAGATTATATTATTCCTGGAATGAAAGGTAGAAGCGTTGATGTTTTAGAAAGTTATTATAATATGAAAATTTTTAATGTTTTTAATGAAAATAATTTAGTATATGAAGAAGTGTTACCTGAAATATCAGTTATGGAAAATAAGGATAAGTATATTAGTGGGGGAAATGAACTTAATAGAAATATAGCAATAATACTAGATAATAATAAATATGTAGAGAAATATTTAGAAATAAATAATATTAAAATTAGTATATTAATAAATTATTTAGAGTATAATAAAGATTCTATATTTGAGCAAATTAATAATGATTTAAATAATTTTAATAAACTGGATAACATACTAGATAATAAAATATGTGTAATAAATGATACTAATTTAGATATATGTAAAAAGTATAAATATTATTTGATTAAACCAAAAATTGTAGTAGATAATCAAAATTATTTGGATGTTAAAAATCATTTAAAAAGTGGTCAAATTTTTATTATCTCTAATAATTTATCTTTAGATAACTTTAGAACTTTATATAGTGAAATGATTTTCAAGGGATATAATATAGTTAGTGTGGGGGATATCATTAAAGAATAAATTTGATTTATTGCTAAAAATTTGGTATAATTGTCATATTGAATTAACTTTATAAAATTTAAGAGGTGATAATTATGAGTAAAATTAAAATTTTTAGTCTGGGTGGACTTGATGAAGATGGAAAAAACACATATATAGTAGAAATAGAAGATTCGATTTTTATATTAGATGCTGGACTTAAATATGCTAGCAATAATCTACTAGGTATTGATTATATAATACCTGACTTTTCATATTTGGTGAAAAATCGTAAAAGAATTAAAGGTCTTTTTCTTTCTCATGGGCATAAAGAAAATATGGGATCAGTTAAGGATTTGATAAAAGAAATACCTGAACTTAAAATATATGCAACTAAATATACTAGTTTTGTACTTACTGAAGACGGAGTGAATCCTAAAAATATAATTGAAATATCTGTTCATAAAAAAATAAATTTTGGAACAGTATCTATATTTCCTGTAGCAGTTTCACATTCTATACCAGATTCGGTTATGTTTGTTATTAACACAAAAGATGGTGCGATATGTTACACTGGAGACTTTGTTATAGATCCATCTATGAATGGTGCTTATGATATGGATTTAGGCAAAATAGCATATGTTGGTAAGCAAGGCGTTCTATGTTTAATGAGTGAATCAATGTTTTCTGAAAAGAAAGGGCATACTTCACCTAAACATCATTTAATAGAATTTTTTAAAGACGCTATTAATCATAATGATAAGAGAATAATATTTTCTGTATTACCATATCATTTGTATACAATTAATGAAATTTTTCAGGCAGCCATAAATAAACATAGAAAAATAGTTGTTATGGGAAAAAAATTACAAAATGTTATTAATTTTTCAAAGGCTAATGGATATATGGATTTTCCTGATGATTTACTGGGTGATTTAAGTCATTTAAATGAACCTAATACTATTATATTAATTTCTGATGATAGAACTAATCCATATTCTAATTTGAATAAAATATTAAGTGGGTATGATAAATTTATTAATTTAAAAAAGGATGATACTGTAGTATTTGCTGAACCTAGACACGATAGTACTGAAAAATTACTAGTTAAACTAGAAAATGAATTATCAAGATTTGGATGTAATATTATAAGTGTTCCTAAAGATAAAATTATATCTCATCATCCTTCAAGTGAAGACTTAATGCTTATGATGAAACTTATGAATCCTAAATATTATATGCCTATTAAAGGTGAATACAGATACATGGTTGGAAATGCAAATATAGCTAACAGTTTAGGTATGAATCCTGATAATATAATTTTAAAACAAAATGGTGATGTAGTTAATTTTGAAAATGGTGCATTACTAGATAAAAAAGAAATTATTAAAGTTAATGATATATTAATTGATGGTAATAGTACTGATGATGTTGGTGATTTAGTTATAAAAGATCGAGAAATGTTATCTGAAAATGGTATAGTTTTAATAAGTGCAACTATATCAAGAAGAGAAAAAAAATTAATTGTAGGACCTGAGGTTACTACTAGAGGATTTATTTATATTAGAGATTCTCATGATTTAATTGTAGAAATTAAAAAAATTAGTGAAGATATTATCACTAGAAATGTTACTCCTACTTATGTTGACTATAATAATATTAAAGTTGAAATAAGAGAGGAATTATCAAAATTTTTATATGCTGAAACTGAGTGTAAACCTATGATTATAGCAGTTGTTCAAGAAGTATAATAATTAAAAAATCGCCTATACTATCAATAGGTGATTTTTTATGAATGAAAATGTAAGTGTATTACACTACATATATCAAAATGTTCAAATGGGGAAAATTAGTATTAATTATATATTATCAAAGTGTAAAAGTAAGAAATTTTGCAATATGCTAAAAATGCATAAAGAGGAATATGATTATATTTCTTTGGAATCTCAAAATATACTTAAAAAATATGAAGAAAAAGTAAAAGAAATAAATTTGTTTACAAAATTACTTGCTACTACTAGTATGAAATTTAATATAAATGAGGAAACTAGTATATCAAAAATTACTAGAATGTTATTAAGAGGAACAAACATGGGTATATTAGATATTACTGATAAATTAAATAATTATAAAATAAGTGATATAAAAGTTAAAAAATTAGCAAAAACATTGAAACAAACGCTAGAAAATAATTTAGAAGAACTAAAAAAGTATATATAATTACTTTTTTTTGTCTTTTTGAGTAAAAATATTTGACAAACATTAAAATATTTAATATAATTAACTTGCACTGCTCGATTAGCTCAGTTGGTAGAGCGCACGGCTGTTAACCGTTAGGTCGTAGGTTCGAGTCCTACATCGAGCGCCAATTTGAAATAAAAGTTCCTATGGAACTTTTTTTTATTTTATAGACATAGTATTTTATATTTGATACAATTAATGTGGTGATAAAAATGATTGAAAATTTAGATGATAATCAATTGACTATAAAAATATTAGAACGTTATGGATCTAATTTAACTGCTAAAGAGTATATAACTGATCCTGCGATAGCAAGAGATAGAGAAATAAAAGAAGCCATGCTTATATTACTTTCTCCAGAAAAAAGTGCTTTATTAGTAGGTAAAGCTGGTATAGGAAAAACTGCTATAGTTGAAGGAATAGCATATAGAATAAAAAACAATATGGTTCCTGACGCTTTAAAAGGTTATGAAATTTATAAAATTAATATATCAAGTTTAATAGGATCTTCAGTAAGTGAAGGTCAATCAGAAAATAGGATAGATATGCTAGTTAGAGAATTAGAGTCTAGAGATAAAACAATTGTATTTATGGATGAATCTCATTTACTTGTTAATAAATCAGGTGGTATGGATTTTGCTAATATGCTTAAGACTGGACTTGATAGAGGTTCAATTAAAATGATAGGAGCTACTACAACTGAAGAGTATGAACAATATATTTTAAGGGATAGAGCATTTTTAAGAAGATTTCAAAAGGTTGATGTTTTTGAAACAGATCATCCTACCACTGTTAAAATAGTTATGGGAACTATACCTAAAATAGAAGCTAAAATGGGGGTTAAGATTGGGTATGCTCCATATATAACTGAAAAAATAGTTTCATTTATAGTTGAATTAACAGATGAATATAAAAGAATTTATGAAATATCTAGTAGATATCCTGATATATGTTTAGCTTTAGTATCTAATGCATTTACATATGCTATATTTGATAATACTAAGGAAGTTAAGTTAAAACATTTTTATAAAGCAATATGCAATGCAAAAAGTATATATGAAGATTCTAAAATAAAAGAAATAGAAAGATTTAAGGAATTATTTAAAGAAATGATAATAAGTGAAGGGATAGATCTAGAAGATGTGGGATAGTATTAAAAATTTCTTTGTAGCTGTATGGAATTTCATAGCAGAGGCCTTTATTAGTTTATGGGAAGGTATAGTTAATTTATATGAAGGAACGATTGAATTTGTATATGGTATCTTTCCAGGACAGCTAGGTGATTTAGTTTTAGCTTTAATAGGGGTAGTAGTTTTGGTTTTTATAGTAAAAGCGATAGGATTTAATGGACACAAAAAGTAAAGAATATTTTACTTTTTTTCTTGTTTTAAATTATATACTATGTTAATATATTACTGAATTTTTTTTGGGGGGTACATGGAAAAAGAAGTAAAAATAGATAAAAAAACAAAAAGAAAGTATTTAAAAATAGTATTAAGTTATATTTTTAATAAAAAAATTTTGGTATTTTGGTGGATATTGACTGCACTTTTAACTACTGCTTTTGGTACAATAATGCCTTTTGTAAATTCTAAGGTGTTAAATGCCATAACGCAGTATGTTCCTGTGGAAATAATTATTTATTTGTTAGTAGCCTTGTTAATTAGTATTTTTGAAAGTATTATTTCTTATTTTAGTTCTTTGGCTACTGAAGAACTAGAAAATGGTATTACACTAGATTTGCAAAATGACTTTGCTAAAGAAATATATAAATTAGAAATTAAAAATTTTGACAAAGAAGGAACTGGTTTATTTGCTGGAAGAATTAATTCTGAACCTAGTTTAATAGCGTTATCATTATTTCAACTTAGATACAGAATAACTACTATTTTAGGTTCAATTGGTGTATTTGTTTTTTTAATTGTTATTAGCTGGGAGATAACTTTATTAATAGTTTTACTGTCAACAGTATCTTTTTTTATTGATAGACATAGAACTAAATTATGGAAGGCTTATGATATAGAAAGAAATGCTTTACATGAAAATCAATCTAGTGATTTTCATGAATTTATTAGAGGTGTTAGAGATATTAAAGTTCTTAATATAACAAAGTACGCTATTAACAAAATATATAATGATCAAAAAAATTTAGCGAACAAAGAACTTGAACATATGAAAAAAACAAGATTCCATTCAAATTTTTCTTTTACATTTGGTAATTTTTCTGAATTTTTAGTCATGATTTTAGGTATATATTTAATTTATTTAAATAGAATGGAAGTTTCTAATTTAATAGTTGTTTACATGTATTTAAGTAGAGCATTTAGTTTGGGTGATGAATTATCAAGAATTTACGAAAGTTTCGTTAAAATTAATTTGTCTATTGTTAGGTTATGTGAACTTACTGATGATAGATTATATCCAAGAGAAAAATTTGGTAAAAAAAATGTAAAAAAATTAGAAGGCAATATTGAATTTAAAAATTTGTCATTTGCTTATAATAAAAAAAATGTTTTAAATAATATAAATTTAGAAATTAAAAAAAATAGTACAGTAGGTTTTGTTGGTAAAAGTGGTCAAGGTAAATCTACTATATTTAATTTGATATCAAAACTTTATTCTGTTAAAGATGGAATGCTTTTTATTGATAATAATGATATAAATGATTTATCAGAAAAATCACTGCGAAATAATATATCTATCATTACTCAAAGTCCCTATATATTTAATACAACAATAA
>CAYJNH010000038.1:0-10614 GCA_964371705.1 uncultured Muribaculaceae bacterium | reverse complement strand
AATTTCTATAATTTGTTTGTTTCATAAATAACACCGATATTATTATACTATAAAAGTACAAATAAAAAAAGCAAGAGTTATCATTCTATGCTTTCATCTTTTTTTCTGATTTTTGTAATATTACAACTAATTTCAAATGTATTATCATTTTTTTCTGAATCAATATTTAAATATATAGATCTGTTCACACTATCAGTTGCAAAAAAATTCATTTTATTTTCAGTAAAAACATACATAGCTAAACTACTATTTTTACTGTAATTTTCAAAATCAGATTCAAAAATCATTTTATTAGGATCTAATTTATCATACAATTTAACAAAATCATTATAATTACTAAATACTTGATCATAGCATTTAAATGCATATATTTCATCAGGAAATATAATTTTAAGATCACCCATTAAATGAAGAGTATAATTCATTAAGTCTACTAATTCAAACATTATTGTTTTTATTATTTTTGTTTTTTCAAAAGCAATAATTAGGTTATTTGTATCTACTGGAGAATATAATATTTCAAATATTTTTTTTAATTTCATATTTATAATATATTTAAGATCTCCAACAGATAAATCAATTAAATCAGAATAATTTACTATTTCCTGCATATTATTGATTTTGTTAATTAAGTTAATATCATTTATATCAATAAATTCAAAATCATTTACAATTAATCTTTTTTTTAAAATTTCATTAATATAAAAATTCATTTCATCACTTATTAATTGATTATCAATCAAATATTTTATATCTTTAAGTTGAATATAATAAACAGGTGAACCATTTACCTTGTTATATATTTTCATAAATACCTACAATTTTTTTCGAACAATACCATTAATAAAAACAGATTTATCTATATTAACTAAATAAGAATTACTTTCTTTTATATAATGCACTGTAGTTTTAAAAACAGAATCATCTGTTTTCAACAAATTATCTTTAACATAATTTACAGCCATAGATGTTATTTGATAAGGACTGTCTTTACTTATATCTTTATCATCTACTCTTTTTACAAAGTAACTAGATAAGTCATAAGTTTCAATCATATGGTATGTTTCATCTTTTAATAAAGTTTTATATAAAGGATCGTAATAATAAAAATCATTTGGAAAATAAATTTTTGTTTTATCTTCTTTATAATTATGTAAATATCTCATATTCCCAAGCATATATTTATACAATATATTATCACTATTATTTAAAGCTAGTAAAAAATATTTAGCTAATTCATTCTTAATTTCCTTCAAAGATAAATTCCTATATTTACTGTAATCAATGATAGCTGGAGAATCTCTAAAATATTCAAATACATCATCAGATTCAAATTTAAAAAAAGTATAATTTCCAGGTTTAGTTTCAGAATATTTCATAAATAAAGTCATAACCATATCAACTAGATAATCAGGTACTTCTCCTTTTTTTATTTCAAGTATATGCAGTAGATCCATTAGTTGAATATATTTAACTTCTTTTCCATCAACAATATTTTCGATAATCATATTAGCCCCCTAAAATGGTAATTTCATATTTCCATTTGACATCATTTTCATCATTTTTTTCATTTCTTCAAATTGTTTTAATAATCTATTTACTTCCTCGACACTTGTCCCACTACCTTTAGATATTCTAATTTTATGTGACGCTTTAAGTATTTCAGGTTTTTTTCTTTCTTTAACAGTCATAGATAAAACTATAGCTTCTACTCTAGCAAAATCTTTTGGATTAATACTAATATTATTAAGTCCCATTTTTCTAGCTCCTGGAAGCATTTTAAGTATATTTTCAAGTGGACCTAATTTTTTTATTTGATTTAATGTTTTTAAAAAATCTTCTAAATCAAACTTACCACTTTTCATTTTTTTTGCTTGATCCTTAGCTTCATTTTCATCTATAATGCCTTCAACTTTATTAGCTATAGCCCATATATCACCCATATCAAGTATACGTTCAGCCATTCTTTCTGGATAAAACTCTGATAGACCATCTAATTTTTCTGAATCACCAGCAAACTTAATAGGAACTTTAGTTAGATGTCTAATAGACAATGCTACTCCACCTTTAGTAGATCCATCCAATTTAGTAATAATTGCACCTGTTAATAATAATTTATCATTAAAACCATTTATAACATTAATGGCATCTTGCCCCATCATTGCATCTACTACTAAAAGTTTTTCGTGAGGTTTAGCAAAATCCTCTACATCTTTAACTTCTTGCATCAGTTTTTCATCTATTTGAAGTCTACCAGCAGTATCTATAATTATATAATTACAACCAAGTTCTTTAGCTTTATTTAACCCATTTTCAACTATAGACACAACATTTTTTTCATCTCTATCATAATATACTGGAACATCTAATGATTTACCTAATGTTATAAGTTGATCAATTGCTGCAGGTCTATAAACATCACCAGCAATTAACAGTGGTTTTTTATTATGTTTTTTTCTCACATAATTAGCTATTTTACCAGCAGCTGTTGTCTTACCAGAACCTTGTAACCCTACAAGCATTAAAATTGTCGGATATTTTTCAGTTTCCAAAGGAGTGTAATCTCCTCCTAATAAACTCACAAGTTCATCTTTAATCAATTTAATAAAAACTTCATCAGGTTTTAAAGATTTACCAATTTCCATTCCCATTGCTTTTTCTTTAATACTAGCAATAAATTCTTTTACAACATTATAATTTACATCTGCTTCCAAAAGAGCCATTCTAATTTCTCTAACAGCTTCATTTATATTTTCTTCAGTAATTTTTCCCATCCCTTTAATATTTTTTAAAGCAGATGATAATCTATCTCCTATATATTCAAACATATTTCTTCACCTTTTTTATTTTATCACGAATATATATATTATGCCAAGAAAAAACCGTTAAAAAACGGTTAGTTAATTGTATAAGGATCATTCCAAAGACCAGAACCTGTTACATTTACATTAGACGAAACAGATATTACAGGCCTTACAGAACTATGAAATGTAGCAGTACCTCCAGAACCTAAATGACCACTTGAATTTAATATAACAAAAGAAGATTCATTAGAAAAAAATCTAACAGGTGACATTGTCCAAAATCCATAATTTGTATATAAATAATTCGTTGTTATATTTACCCAAGATTTAAAACCTGAAAAATTTAAATCATCAGCAGTAACAGTTGCTACAGGATATAATAATGCACCATTTCCATTTATTTCATCATCTACTGTAAATGAATCTGCTTTATTACACTTAAGACTAGGAGTAAAACCTTCATTAAGACCATGTGAAGTTCTATAATAACTACCAAAATATGCATTACCATTTGATGCTGTATATTCATCTCTATCATTACAATATATAGCGTCGCTTATTAATAAATGATTTCCCGTATTTAAAATATTATTTTCATACCACTGATCTATATAAGTTTTAATAACACTACTTTCTGTAAAACCATGCTGATTTCCCAGTTCATACATATATCCAGCAGATTCAATGTTGTTTTTTGTGCTATTGAATGCAGTTGTTCCTATTGAAGTTCCCGAACCAGTCATTATTACTTTTTGACTTTCAGTAGGAGCAGTTGTTCCTGTATATATCATTCTTACAGATCCATCACCATTTATTCTCATTATTCTCCAGTAAAATCCACCAAAGTATACCCAATTATTATCAACGGTTCCTCTAAAATAATAACTCGAACCATAATCATCTTCTGTCATAAACATTCCTTCATTAGTAGTTGAAGCTAATTTAAGGTTAGGAGTTGGTTTAGCTTCTATAGCATCTTTACCCCCATTATTATTTAATATCATATTTGAAAAATTATTAGTAGTAACTCTAATTGGATCATACAAATCACCAGTACCACTTGCTAACATTACATCACTATTTAAATAAAATGTAGGTCTCGCTTCATTAAAATTAGAAACATTTTCACTATACATATAATTATCAATCAATATTCTAGAAGCAACAGACGTTGCGCCCGTTTCAGGAGCCACCAACCATTCTTTAATTCCAGTAGTAATCCAATTATCATCAGGAATATTATTAGTGTTATAGTTTTTTAAAGAAGTATTCCAAGCACTCTGATTGGCAGCATATCCAAAATCATGACCATACATTAAACTTATTTTATCACTTACTACATCAGGTACTTCAGGATTAGATACTTCACCCACGTACCAAGTTTTAGCAGTTGCACCATAAGTTACATAACCACCAACATTCCAAGTAGATTCTGATATCATATTTTTATAATTTGTACTAAAATTATTGTAAAAATCATTATTCAAATAAGTTCTTATACTAGATATTTCATAAGTATTATTAGTATTTGAATCCCATTGCACGGACCCAATACTATCATTTTTAATAAGTTTTATTTTATTGCTTCCATCCTGATTATAAACACCAATTATTCTATAAAAATTATCAGCTGGACAAGGTGAAACTTCAGAACCAAAACAAACATAATTATCTACTTCATATGTTGAACCAGAATATCTTAAATTATTATCTCCTGCACTGTTTGCTAAAGTTTCATCATGTTTTAATAAGTTATCATCATAATAATAATAATCAAAATAACAGTCCGCCATATTTTCACCTTGACAAACATCATAAATATTTGGATATAAAATATCATCAGATGATGTATTTCCATCTGCTACCATAATAGTAGCATTAAAATTAGCATTTTGAGGAACGTTAATAGCATCTTTATCTATCCACATATTAAGGCTAAAAGTCACTGGTAAATCAGGTGCTAATGTAGCACTTTCAAGCAAATAAACTTTTTTTATTTCCTTACCTATCGTTGTTTGATATTGATTAATTATATCATCAGTTAAAGTTGCTTCAGGTAATGAAGATACTTTAGTCACTTCATCTTTAGAACTTAATTTTAATTTAATGCTATCATCATTAATAACAGATTCAGTAGTAACTACCAAATATAAGTTAAAACCTTTATTTATATCACAAGAATTTTCTAAATTGAATACATAAGGATCAGTTAACATACCTTGATTATCTGACATAGGAAAAGAATTTGTTAAATCAACTGATGAACTATTTTCACTTAAAGTGTAATAACCACATGAAGATACATTTATATTACTTAATGCTTCATCAGATACAACTGGATTAATAAAAGCTCTAGTAACTAGTAAAACAACAGTTATTAAAAACAAAACAATTAACAAAAGAATTAATATTAGCTTTTTTGGGGAAATACGATTAATTATATTAAACATACATATACCTTCTTACTATATAAATAGTAACAAATTATTTATGTTTTTGCAATAAAAAAAGATGAATTAAATCCATCTTGATATATAAACAATTCTAGTAGTATAATGATTATAATTTAAAAAGAAATCTATAATTTTATCAATAATAACTTTAATTATATCAACAGTATCTTTTGAAACATTCAAATTTAAAACACAACTTTGTACATCTTTTCTAAACAAGTAATCATCAATATATTTTTTCATAGCTTTATCGAAATTTTTAATAGTTTCTATTCTTTCATCAGTAAGTTCAACTTCTTTAAAAATGTAATCATGATAAATATTAATCATTCTTGGAGTTATATTGTCACCAGAAAGTGGTTCAAAATTTATTATTTCATAAAAATTTTCACAATATGATAAAATTTTCTTCGCTTCCATACATTACCTACCCTAAATTAATCATAATACATAAAATTTATTTTGTCAAAAGTTTTTTGCCTATGTTATAATATATTTGGTGATAAATTATGCCTGCTCCATATACACATAATAAATTTGGTAAAGATGTTTATAATAAATTAAATAAAAACATACAAATTAAATTAAAAAACAATATTGACTATTATTTAGTATTTAATCAAAGTTTTGATAATTTGTTTTTTTATAAATTCTACACAATTTTACACGGAAGTAATATAAGAAAATTAGGAAGTTATGGCCATAAAAATAATGTAAATTTATACTTTAAAAATATAATTGATTATTTAAAAGAAAATTACAGTGATGTAGGATTTGCATATTTATGTGGTTCAATAAATCATTATATATTAGATTCAACCGTGCACCCTTTTGTTTTTTATAAAACTGGTGTATACAATCCTAAAGACAAAGATAGCTTCAAATATAATGGTATGCATGGGGTTTTAGAATTTAACTTAGATGCTTATATATATAAAGAAACTAATAATAGAAATATTAGTAAAATTAAAACTACAAAAGAACTACATAAAAAACTTAAATTCCCAAAAGAATTAATTGATATAATTGATTATACTTTTGAAAAAACTTTTAATTTTTACAATATGGGGAAAATTTTTAATAAAGCTTACTTAGATTCAAAATTTGCATATAAATATGGTTTTGAAGATAGATATGGTATTAAAAAAATTATATATAAATCATTTGATTTTGTAACTAAAAATATGATAAAAAACATTTCTTCTCACTCTACTTATATTAATAAAATTGATACATCAATGTTTAATTTAGATAATAAAAATTGGTGCCACCCTACTAATAAAAATATTACATACACTTCATCAATAATTGATTTATATAATTCAGCTATGAACCACTCAAAAAACATTATTGAAAATATATATTTATATATAAACAATAAATATGATTATGAAAAACTTTTAAAGGAAATTGGTAATAATTCATATACAACTGGACTACCACTTGATAAAAATAAAAAAATGAAAGTTTTTGAATATTAATGTTATAATATTATTAGGTGATAATTATGAGAAAGAAGTTAAAATTAAAAAATAGATTTAAAATACTTTTATTACTAATAATAGTTGGTATAATTTATGCAGTTATAAGTTATAATAATCATCAGGAAAAACTACTTAAAGATACTTATGAATATAAATTTACTGAATTAGGTTACACTAAAGAAGAAATAAAAATACTTGAAGAAAATTTTAATACAAATGAATTAGATGAACTATTAAATGGTGAAAAAGATGAATTAATATTTGAAATTATAGATTCAAAATATTTTATTAAAAATAAGTATGAACTATATTATAATTATATTAAAGAAGAAAGAGTTTCTGTTAGTGAAGCAATAACTATAATTAATACAAATACAGACACAAGATATTACGAAATTATATTTGATTCAAATATTAATTTAAATGAAAAAATTTTGGTGAATAAATATTATACATTGCCTAGTGATTATGTTCCAGAAAATTTAGTGGAAATTTCAACTAAACACTCCTGGGGAGAAAAAGGTACACAAAAAGCAACAAGCGAAACTTATGATGCTTTTATTTCAATGGCTTATGATGCCGAAATGCAAGATATAACTTTAATGATTAATTCATCTTATAGATCATATGCTTCCCAAGAAACAGTTTATAACAATTATAAAGATACACGAGGAGAAAGATATGCAGATGAAATTGCCGCTAGAGCTGGACATTCAGAACATCAAACAGGCTTAGCATTAGATATATTTTCTACCGAAACATCTAATCAAGCTGATTTTCAAAATTCAAAAGCATATACATATTTAAAAGAAAATGCACACAAATTTGGCTTTATACTAAGATACCCAGAAGATAAAGTTTCAATAACTGGATATGCATTTGAATCATGGCATTATAGATATGTAGGAATTGATATTGCAAAATATATTTACGAAAATAATATAACATACGATGAATACTATTCATTTTACATAGAGAATTAAAAATTCTCTTTTTTAATGTACAAACTATGTTATAATTATACAGAAAGTAGGTGTTAAAGTATGGATCAAAAAAATATTGATTCAAACAACAGTGTTATGCAAGATGGTAACACAAAAAATAAAAAGAATGGAAAAAAAATTATAATTATAGTGGTAAGTATTCTGGCTTTACTATGCATAGGTTTATATATTTTCAGTAGTTATTTTTTTAATACTTCAAAAGTATATGAAATAGCATTTAAAGAAGGATATAAATCTGTAAGTAATTTTATAACTTATTTAGATGAAGAATCATTGGATTATGATTTAAACAAAGATATAATAAATAACACAACATCAATTACAGTAGATAGTAATATTCTAGCATTTAGCGAATATAATAATTACCCTATCACATTTAATACTTCTGCAGATTTCAAAAATGAAATGCTATACTTCGATATGAATATCGACGAAAATAATAGTACTTTACTAAATATTGCACTTTTAGCAAAAGAAAATAATTTGTTTGGTAAAAGTGATGAATTATTTGATGAAGTAATTCATTTATTTTCTGATTTTCCAATTGAAATCCAAGAAGAAAATGATATCAATTTACAAAACGTTGATAAAATAGCTGAAATATTTTTTGAAGAATTATATAATAATTTAGATCAAGACAATTTTAAAAACGATAAAACCAATATAGAAATTGATGGCAAAGAAACTAACGTTAAAGAACATATTTACGAATTTAAAGGATCTGACTTTAAAAATTATATAGAAAATGTATTAGATTCTATGTTAGAAAATGAAGAGTATATTAACCTATATATTAAAATGACTGGAGTTAGTGAAGAAGACGCTAAAGAAACAATTCGTAACAGTGTTGATATTGAATCAATTGAAGATATAGATATAGAGTTAGTAATTTATACAAGTGGTTTATTTAACAAAGTAGCTGGAGCTAAAATTAATAACACAGAAATTCTTAAAATTAGTGATGATAAATATGTTATTGAAGATAAAGATCTAACTATATATTTAGAAAAAACAGAAGATAGTTATAAAATAGAAAGTGACATATCTGGAGCTAAAATTAATATAGATTTTAAAAATAAAAAAGAAAATAATACACTAAATAGTTCCGTAGACATATTTTTTGAATATCAAGGAAATAATATTAATTTAGAAATAACATCTGAAACAGAAATTGGTACAGAAATTAAAGATTTTGATACAGATAATTCAGTTGATCTAACGGAACTTACTAGTAGTGATTTAACTGATATATATGATAATTTAATTATTACCTTAAAAGGCACACCATTTGAAGAAATAGTAACGTATCTTGAAATTTTTCTACATAATGATGATTTAGATACTGATTTTGATTATGATGATGAAGCATACAGTGATGAAATATTAAAATTTACTGATACTGCCAATATACTTCTTGAAGCAGTTGAAAAAGCTTATGATGATGACAATGGAATTTATTCTTGTTACACAATTGAATATTTAATAGATAACAATTATGTAAGCAACATTGATAAAAATCAATATCATGGTTCTTTAAATACCATAAATCAAGGAATTAGTTTTACCATTCAAATTCAAGACTCAATAAATAATCTATCAACAATAGGATCCATTTTTGTACTTGAAAGTATGGTTATTGAAGATTCTTCTTTTCCAATAGAAAGTACTTGTCCCACTGGAGAAGGTAATTTATAAAACAAAAAAATCAAAGCATAAACCTTTGATTTTTATTTTTGACAATTTTTACAGTAATATGTACTTCTTCCATCTATTTTTTCTTTAACAATATAACTATCACAAATATTACATTTACTTTTTTCTTTCATGTGTACTTGTAAATAATTTTGATAATTACCTGTAACACCTAAACTAGAAGTATAACTTTTTATAGTACATCCACCTTCTTTAATTGATTTATTAATAATATTATTTGAAGTATTTATAATATTATTAATTTCTATATTAGATAAATCACTACCTTTTTTATAAGGATTTATTTTAGAAGCAAATAATACTTCATTAGCATATATATTACCTAATCCAGCTATAATGCTTTGATCCAGTAATAATGTTTTTATATTTTTATTTTTTTTATTTAATATACTATATAAATAATCAAAAGTTAAATCTTTTGGTTCCTTACCTAATTTAGAAAAATATACATAAATCTCTTTTTTATCAATTAAAATCATTCTACCAAATTTTCTAGTATCATTATAAACTAATTTTGATCCATCCTCAAATATAAACTCTATATGATCATGTTTCAATCTATCAGTAGAATTACTGTAATAGTAATACTTACCTTCCATCCTTAAATGAGAAATTAAATAATAATCATTAATTTCAAAAATTAAGTATTTTCCTCTTCTTTTAATATCTATTATATAATTGTTTAACAACTTTGAATTAAAATAATATACTTCATTTTCAATAATTTTAGGATAAAAAATATTTGTTTTAACAATTTTTTTATTTAAAATTTTTTCTTTAAGCACATTTCGAACTGTTTCAACTTCAGCTAATTCTGGCATTTATACCTCATACCAATTTTCTGCAACATTTATTTCTACTTTTAAAGGTACAGATAATTTAATAACATTTTCCATTTCTTCCTTCACTAGTTTACTAATAATATCTTTTTCTTCTAATGTTACATCAAAAATAAGTTCATCGTGTACTTGCAAAATTAATTTACTTTTAAATTTTTTCTCTTCTATTTTATTTTGTATATTTATCATAGCTATTTTTATTATATCAGCACTAGTACCCTGCATTGGTGTATTAAGAGCCATTCTCTCTCCCATTTGTCTAACTAAAAAATTACTACTTTTTATTTCTTCAATAATTCTTATTCTATCAAACAATG
>CAYJNH010000037.1:1688-10944 GCA_964371705.1 uncultured Muribaculaceae bacterium | reverse complement strand
GTTCCTGGTGTAAAAGATAATGATTCACTTACTTCTGAACCTATATTTACATCAGTACTAGCAGGTGTACTTATTCCAGCTGCAAAGAATGCATATGATACACTTGATACTATCAATAAAATAGATACTACAAATACTGCTAGTTTAATTCTTTCTTTTTTTAAATTTATTTGATTTATGTTTTCTTCCATAAACTTTAATCTCCTTATTATAGATAAATTATATCAAATAATAACACTCATGTCTATTTAATAAAAATAAAAAATTGATTATATCAATCAATTTTTATTCCATGACTAGTCATATAATCAACACATTGAAAAGTGTTTAATTTTGCACCTCTTAATAGTTTTAGATCTATATCTAACAGTTCAATATCATTACTAGATAAATTTATATTATTTAATTTAGTATTAACAAATACATTATTATGCATTTTATTATTTTCAAAAACAGTATCTTTTAAAATAGTATTAAAAAATTCAAAATTAGATAAATCATTATCAGTAAAATTAATATTTTTACTTTTAATATCTATTGCCCTAGCATAAGTAAATTTATTACCAATAAAATTCAAATCATTTAAAGTACATTTACTAAAACTTACACCTACTAAATTACAATTATTAAAAGTACTTTTATGTATTCCTACATTAGCAAAACTTATATTAGAAAAATTGCAATTATTAAATATACAATTACTAATATTTTTATTTTCTAAAGTTTCCAAAACAAATGTACAATTTTCTAAAGTAATATCATCAAGTATAATATCTTTAATATTATTATCATTTATTTCTTGAATCATTACTTTAGACGCCTTCTTTCAATTCCCTTACTAATGCTTTCAGGCAGATCTTTTTTATTTAATATAATGCCTTGATATAAACTTAAATCATTCTCTTTAATACTTTTTTTATTAAATGCTTTTCTATATTTTAAAAAATCAAATATACCACTCATATATACAGAAAAGTTCCCATTATCAATTATACATTTATGTAAAGTATCATAAGGATAACCTACTTCTTTTTTAGTATAGCTATGATAAAATGAAGGATTACTTAATCCAAAAGCAAAAGAAAACATTTCATTATTACTTACATTTATTTTCTCTTTTATTTGATCATAAAATCCTATATTAATATCTTGAAATGAACTAGCAATATAAATTTTTTTATCACTAGAAGTTAACCAAAAATTAGTATCTATATTTATTTTATTTTTATACATAACATTAAATAAATTATCAAATTTTTCTCTATACGATTCTAAAATAGTATCTATATTAGCTTTTATTTCTCTCCCATAACAATGAATAGTAATATCATCAGATATAATTCTATCAAAGCTTCTTACTCCTGCTCCGTTATAAGATCCTAATATATATAAATCAAGTTTGTAATTATTGCCATCTACATATGAAACAAAAGAAGGTTTAATTTGAATTTCTTCATCATATACTTGAAGTTCACATTTTAAATTTTCTACACAATTATTAAATTCCATAAACCTATATTCTTGACTTTCTATAAGTTCCATTAAATATATTTCATTTTCATATAATTCATATTTTTTTTTAAAGTTTTCTACTAAGTCAATTGTTCTCATGTTGACCTCCCATATATTTTATACCACTTACTTAAAACTAAAGCAATAGTATAGTTTTTTAATTAAAAATTAAAAAATAACATTATTTTTACAATTTATTACTTTTTTTATTTAAATCATTTAAATATATACCCCATTTATTTAAATGTTCATATATTTTTTCGACTGGTATTCCTAAAATATTATAAAAACTACCATCTATTTTTTCAATAAAATTACTCACTATATTTTCAACTATATACCCTGAAACATACATTGCATCCGGTTCATTTTCAATATAATAATTTATATCATCTTTTGTTATTTTTCTTAAGGTAATTTTTGTTTCTTGACAATCAGTAACAATACTACCATTATATTTATTTATAATAGCTATTCCAGTAACAACAGATGTTGTTTTATTTTGAGAAATAAACAAATTATTTTTAGCTTCTTCAATATTTTTAGGTTTTTCAACTATTTTATTATCTATTAATACTACTGTATCTAAACTAATTATAATACCTTCTTTTACTTTTTTTTCAACACTTTTTGCTTTACCTAAAGCAATATCTCTCACATAATCATAAATATTTTTACTATTAGATATTTCTTCAAAATCACTTTTTATTAATTCATGTTTTAAATGTACTTGATTCATTATTTTACTTTTAAACTTACAAGTACTAGCTAATATTAGTTTTGTCATTTTATCTCACTTTCAATATATCTTTTCTGATACTTCCAGGCATACTTTCCACTCTAAATTTAATATTATCTACAAAGCTAATTTTTCTTTTTCTAACTTGCTTACTTACATTAGTAATATCACTTTCCAGTTCAAAATTCCCTACTTCAGTAGATATTTTACCTACATTTTTTTCTAAATTATATTTTAACATAAAATGATGATTATTTACTAAGTTTGCATCTAAAGTAATTAAATTTGGAAAAACTGATAAATCCATGTTTCCATCAACTGATTTTACTTCATAAAATCTATCCAAAAAATATGGATCATTATTCATTTCTTCATAAAATTCTTGAAACAAAGCCATATTTTGGTCGATATACTTTGACATATCATATATTATTTTACTTGTGCTCTCTTTACCATATTTATAATTGCAAAAAGCTAAAAAATGTAAATCCTCTACTATCAATTCTTTACTCAAGATACTCATATTTTTTCTAAATAACCCACTAATATATTTTTTTTGAATAATTAACATTTTACTATCTTTATGTTCCTTATTGAAATTTTCTTTAATTAAGTATGGATTACTTTTACTATTAAATTTATTTAATTTATATTGAATAATTTCTCTTCTTACTTGTTCAAACATTATTATTTCTTTTAATGAAATTAAATATTCTTTTTCTGTTGTTTCTTTAGATAAATAATCTAAAATATTTTTTTCATCTAACATTAATTTTCCTTCCTATATTATATGTTATCGTATCTTCTAGATAACATATATTCTTTTCTAACTCTAACTTTTCCACCGATTGTTGTACTCCAGTTATCTTTATTAATCCCCTCATAATAAGAACCTACTGCCTGCAAATTAACATCTTTTATTTGCTTAGTTAGCATTTTAGCAATCAAATAACATCTTTTAAGATGATAGTCAGATGATATAAGTACAATATTATTAAAATCAATATCTTTTTCTACCATATAGCTTATTGAATATAATATTTTTTCATAAGTTATATTAGCTTGACATTCAGTAAATAGTATATCTTTAGGCATTCCTAAAGATGTCGCATAATCTAACATTAAATTACATTGAGGTTCATTAAATATACCAGAAAGCTTTGGAATTAATCCAATTCCCCCACATAGTATTAATTTGTTTATATAATTACTTTCATAAAGAGAATATGCTTTATCTACTCTACTTTCATATTCTTTATAATCACCAATAACTATCCCAACATTATTATAAGTATTCAAAATATCATTCATGAATACATTTTTTTCTAAATTTTTAGCATATAACTCATGCATATTTATACCTCATTAAACAAAGTATTATTTCTTACTCTAACACTTATATCATTTTTATCATAAAATTTTACATCAGAGTTTCCAAACAAAGACAAAATTTCTTCAACTGTCATTTTAATGTATGTAAAATTTTCATCTTCAATAACTTCTCCAAACTCCAAATAAAATAAGATTTTATTAATTTCATTTTTATATAAACTTTCATTATTATAATACTGTAAAAAAACCAATTTTTTCATCATATCATAATCACTAACAAAAACTTCTTTTCTTAGTTCTAAATTTACCATATCCATTACTACTACACCTCTAATTTATAATATAATATAGATCACTTTTTTTCAATACTATTAAACGATTTTTTTAATCTTACCGGAGCATCTGAAGTAATAGTAATTTTATTTAAATTAGTTTCAATAAGCATTGGATTTATCTTTTCATATAATTTACATATATCACTTTGATCATTGAGTACATATATTCCTATTTCAGCAAACCTGTTTAATGCAAATTCAAAATTAGTTTCATTTAACACGTTTCCTATAGATATTACACAATAATTCCAAATAGTTTTTAAAAATGTTCGAATATTTGTAGCATTTTTAATTGAAAAATCATAATATGTTTTTAATCTAAAAGATATATTATCTATTGATTTTAAATACATACCCAACCATAATATAACACTATATTCACACAACAAATCACTTTTTATAATATTCAAATCGTGAAGAGTTTGATATTTTTTTAAATTCACCAAATTAGTTGGAACATAAGATAAATGAACTATATTTTTTTGAAGAATTGAAAATTTATTAAATATTTTTGCAAGTCCAATGATTCTAGAATCAGTACCAAGTATAACTTCCTTAGTTTCTACTTTAATTATTTTGTTATCCAGTTTATCTATATTATTGCTAAAAAAACTCAAAATTTCTTCTAAAGATACTATTTTAAAATTATAATCACCCGTATAAATACTACTTTTTCTATAATTAAAATCAAAATTTTTCAATTCACTTAAAGTATATTTTCCTACACTACCTTTGCCATTTGATACATCATCTATGAATTCATCATGAATAACAACCGGTATATTATCCTTTGTAAAAACCACATCAAATTCAAAGCCATCACAATTTTTTAAAAATTCATTATTTTCAAAAATAACTTTTAAACTTTCAATCGAATTTTCTGGAAAATTAGTTTCCAAATATCCCAATCTATGAGCTATTATTTTTAATTCATTTTGCATAATTTTCCCCCGTAAAATTTATTATATCATTGTTCATAAAAAAAGAAAAATTTATATTTCCTTTTTTCGACTAATATTCCATAAAAAATCTAAAATCATACCCCTATTACTTTGTCTTATAACTCGATCTTTTAGCATAGTTTTAATTTCTTTAATAGTATAATATTTAACTGATTCAACTTCATTTTTATCAAGTGTCATATCTTGAATTTTAAAGTCTCCTTTAATATAAAATACTTCATGAAATTCACATTCTAATTTAATTGATTGAATTAATTCAAGATTTTCTTTATCCAAGGTAATTCCTAACTCCTCATAAGTTTCCTCACACACTGTTAAAATAGCATTACTACCTTTTTTTACATGTCCTCCAGTAAGAGCTATTTCACTATGTTTACTTGGAGACGTAAGTTGAAATAAATACTCACCATCTAAATTTTCCATTATAAGAAAAACAACCATATAATATCTACCTTCAGGTACATTTTCTTTGTTATTTTTTGATCTAAGAAGTACATCAGTAGTTAATTGTTTTTTATCATTATATAAATTCATGTATTCCATAATCTAATCCTTTCCAAATAATATAATATCAAATTATTTACTTAATTCCTTTTTTACTATTTCGTATTTAACTTTATCTTTTTCTCGTTTACTATTTTTTAAATAATCAAAATATTTTGCTAATCTTTCCAAATTAATTCCGTCCACATTTTCATATTTCCAGTCTTCTTTGATATCAATTAAACATTCTATATTTTTAGTTATTTGATATGTTCCTTTTTCTGTTTTATATAAATCATAATTTTCTTTAAGTTCTTGAAATCCTTTTTCAGTTACCGCTAGATCTAAATCTCCAGCACTTGGAAATAAATCTCTTAATACAAGTGTACCGGAAGATATAACCCAGTATTCATCCTTACTTATTTTCAAATTATCTATAAGTTCTTTTAAATCTTTTTTATTCATTTTTAAAACAAAGTCTTTTACATCACACACTTTATCTATAAATTTTTTATGCGTATCATAATAAGTCATATTTAGTGGTAGTTCATCAAACAAAGCAACTTCATCCATTTCATATTTTAATTTATTGCTACCAAGTTCAATTACATCAGCAAAACAAATTAAACCATAACTAGATATTTTATAAAAACATATTCTTTCTATATTTGCCTTTATTACACCAGTTTCTTCCAAAAGTTCTCTTTTCGCAGCAGCAAGCCAATCTTCACCCGCTTCTATATGTCCTCCAGGAACTTCCCAAGTACCCTTTTCTTTATGCTTACACAAAAGCCATTTGTCTTTATATCTACACACTAAAATAACTCTAGTAAGATCACTATCAATTTTATAATCAAGTTCAAACAAATTTACTGGTAACATTATAACTCCTTTATATTCTTTGCTTTTTTCAATATAGATTTAATGAAATCATTTTTGGACTTAGTATACATAGCTCTATCATTAGAATATTTTAAAGCTAAATTTTCTTTTAATTTTTGATATTCTAATAATTCATTTTTATTATTTCTTAAATAATTTCTAAATGCAATACTATCTTTATATCTATCACTATTTAACTCCATTAAGTGTATTAAAACAGAAGTATATTCTTTATTTCCTTTAACTATTAATATTTCATTGTCATTTAAATTATTTCTAACTTCATAATCAGTATAATCTTTAAATAAATTTTTATAATACTCAAAGTTATTAAATTCACAAACCCCAATAGCAATATCTATTATAGGTTTTGCTTTTAACCCTTCAACTGATGTTGAACCAATATGTTCAATTATAATTTCCTCTTTTTGAAATATTTTAAATAAAATTTCTTTTTCTTCTTTGTACTCTTTTAAAAATTTATCGTAATTATTTTCTAATTTTACTGTTCCTTTAATAAGTCCCATGATCAACCTCCAATAATAGTATATCATTTTTAATTTTTAATTAAAACACAAATAGTAATTACATTAACTATAAATTTCTTTTTTCAAGTATTAATATATGCCCACCACAAACATCACAAGGTACATAATGTATATATATGATTATATTTTGGAAGGAGAGATTGTTTTGAATCAAAAAGATACATATAAATTAAATTTTTCAGAAAAAATTACTTTAGCAGAATTTGAAGAACATTTTGAAAATATAAATTTAGAAAATACCCCTATTATTACAACTAACGGAATTAGTGGAGTTGTAAAAGATCAATCTGGAGTTTTAATTAGTGGCGCAACAGTTAAATTGTTTGATACTAGTTTTAATCCAATTACTCATACTACTACAAATGAAAATGGGGCTTACCTATTTCAAGGAATATCTAATGCACATTATCATGTATACGCAGTTAAAGATGGATATACACTTTCAAACAAAGGAGATTTAAACTATACAGGTAGCGACATAGTTTTAAACGATTTAATAATAAATGAAGATACTACATTCACAAAAGGAAATATATACGGTTATGTCCTTGACGAAAGCGGAGTTGGTATAAATAATTCTATTGTCAAACTATTTGATACACATAATAATTTAATAAGTGAAACTATAAGTGCTGAAGACGGAGAATATATATTACCCAAAATTAATGCAGGAAACTATACATTAACTGCATCTGCAATAAACTATGCACCAGAACAACCTATAAATATTGAAGTAATAGATAGTAATAATTTAAGACAAAATTTAAATTTAATAAAATTAATTGAAAATAAAAAAGGAACTATAAACGGATATGTTTATAATTCCAATGGAAATCCTATTCCTAATGCAATTGTTTCATTATACGAGGAAGTAATAGTGGGTTCATTAATATTACGAAGTATTTGCTATACAAACTCGGAAGGAAAATATTTCTTTGGATCTGTATCACAAGGAACTTATGTAGTTAAAGCTAAAGTAACAGAATCAAGATAATTAATCTTGATTTTTATTTGCAAATATTTTCATTGGCATAATTTTCAATAATTTTTTTACATCTTTAATATTAAAATTATCATTTGTAGATAATATATCTATAAAAGGAATTTTGTTACCAGCAGAATATCCAGTTTGTCTAAACCCATTTTTCTTATAAAATGATAATCTTCTAACTCTTTGTTCATAGTTACTAGCATTTTTATCACTAATAGTTTCTATAAATAACGAAATATACTTATTAGGATATTTTTCAAATATATTTTTTAATAACAAACTTCCATAGCCTTTAGATTGAATTTTATCATTAACTGCTATATAAAATATAAATAAAGTTTCTTTAGATTCAATAGTAAATAATATTCCCACAAATAAATTTTCAGCATAATAAGCATTAAAATTATATTTTTTAAATTTAGATATTAAAAGTAATAACCACATTGGCATAAGCTCTTCTTTTGGAAAAGATCTCTTCATAAATGCTGCTATTTCATCATAATTACCCAATTTTTTTGTGACTTTTTTTTCAAATAAATTCATTTTGTTCTTTCCTATCTCAATTAAAATAACCAAGTATTAGTTATAAAGTAATATATTGCCTCAGTTAAAGATAGTACTCCAGCTAATAATATTATAATTGATAACGTTATATATAGTATCTTCTTAATTAATTTAATTCTTTTACCTGTGGCTATTTTATTTTTGAAGTATTCAATTATTTTATCGTGTTTATTAAACATAACAGCTATCAACAGTATGAACATTGGCATTTGACTAATTAAAATCCATGAAACGTTAGCTAAAACATTTAAAACAAAATTATCACTTTGTCCAACTAAGGCTATAACAGCTAAAAATGAAGGATCCATTACTGATGTTATAGAAAATAGTATCCCTACAAAAAAAAGTCCTTTTTTTACATATTTAGTAAATATAGATTCTTTTTTCTTTCCTTTATTATCTTCTTTTTCTTTAAAAAAAGTTCTTGCTATAAACCATTTTAATAATATAAAACTTACTACAAATTGTAAAATCATGAAAATATAATCGGGTATATAATTGAATAAATTTGCTATAAAATCTACACCATAATTAATTATTATATCTGATGCTATTAAACCAGTAATAACTGTAAACAAAAAAACAATTCCACCAAACATTAATATTTTGCTTTTTTTAACTCCCATAGTTAAAGCCGCAATAATCACTATAGCGCCTGATGGATCAATTCCAGCAAGACCAAGTAAAAAACTAGTAGGAAATAATTTCATGATGAACTCCTTCCATTAAAACATTCCATTTATTATTTTTTCAAATATCTTTATCGCGTCCATTTTAACACCTGATAATAAAACAGAATCTATACCTTGTACTAATACGTACAATATATTTACATTCAATTCTATATCGAAGTTTTTATTAAAAACTTCAATATCTACTCCATGTTATAAAATTTTTCTAAAATCAGA
>CAYJNH010000037.1:0-1678 GCA_964371705.1 uncultured Muribaculaceae bacterium | reverse complement strand
ATGATTCCACTAATAAATTAATTTGTTCGTTTCTAATAGCTTGCAATTCTATTTCAGCTATTACTTTTCTCCATTTCAAATCATTTTCATATTCATCTATAATAATATTAGCTAACTTCAATAATTCTATTTTATATTCTTTTTTTGTTGTTGTATTCAAAATATTATTTATTTTTTCATCTTCTTTATTACTATAACCAGACTTAATTAATTCTATAAACAAATTTTCCTTTGATTCATAAAAATAATAAAATGACGACTTATTTATTCCAGCATTGCTACACATTTGATTAATAGATGTTTTTTCATAACCTACTTCAGCTATTAAATCATACATTGCATTAAACAATTTTTCTTTAGTATTCATAAAAAAACTCCTTTACCGACCGATTGGTACACAAGGAGTTTATCATACTACTTTTAATAAAGTCAATTCATTTTAACATTTTATTTAAAATAATATATACCATAACCATTTATTTTTATGTTTTTTATCATCATCTATTATGTTACTAGTTGTTTTATTATTCATTATTTAAACTTTTAGAAAATCTATATTACTTTTTACTTATATTTAGAACTATTCCTATATTTGCAAGAGATATTAAAAGACTTGATCCTCCATAAGATAAGAAAGGCAGTGTTGCCCCGGTTACGTATATTTGGTTAGTATGTTTTTAAGGGCTACGCATTATCATTTAATATCTTTTTTCATAATTAATTTTTTTAATTTATGTGGATTATCTGTAGTGAGACTTATTTTTTGAATATTATTATTTATTATATCTAAATTAATTTTATGCATTAACATTTCAAAATCATTTGAATTATTTATTACATAAAGACCTAATTCCGAAAAATTTTTCAGTGCATAGTTAATTGCTTTATCATTTAATATGTTACTTAATAACATAGTTACATAATTCCATAAGGACTTTAAATAAATTCTTAAATTTTCTATTTTTTTCCAATCAATATCATAACCAGTTTTTACTCTAAATGATATACAATCTATATATTTATATAATTTACTCATAAACAAAATAAACTTATAATCACAAAGTAAATCTGTTCTAGTTTCATACATATTATTTTTAATTTGCCACTTTCTTAGCACATCTAAGTTGTTAGGTATAAAAGATAAATGATAAATATTATTATATAAATCAGGAAAATCATTCAATATAGTTGCCAGTTTTTTCACATTTTTATTAGGATACAAAAATATATTTTTAGTTTCAATTTTTATAATTTTATTTTTTAAACTATTCTTATTTTCTTGAAAAAAACTTAAAATTTCTTCAAGTGTAACAATTTTAAAAATCGAATTACCAGAATGATTACTGCTTTTTCTAAATCCAAAATCAAATTTTTTTAATTCAGTAAGTGTATGTTTTTTTACTTTTCCTAATCCATTTGAAACATCATCAATAAATTCATCATGTATAACTACAGGAACACTATCTTTAGTAAATACTATATCAAATTCAAATCCATCACAAGAATCAAGAGCTTCTTTATTATTAAAAATAAAATTTAAACTTTCTAGTGAGTTTTCAGGATATTTAGTTTCTAAAAATCCTAATCTGTGTGCTATTAATTTAATTTTATCATTTATCACTATATTCACCTCAACAAGCTAATTATATCACTTTTTACTTATATTTAAAACTATTCC
>CAYJNH010000036.1:0-11135 GCA_964371705.1 uncultured Muribaculaceae bacterium | reverse complement strand
TGGAGCAAGTGAGGAGAATCGAACTCCCATCTCGACCTTGGCAAGGTCATATATTAACCATTATACTACACCTGCGTACAAATAAATTTTAACAAAAATTTGTAAATTAATCAAGAATAATTGAAAAAATATACTAACAATGATATAATCACTATATCAAGAAGGGTAAAGATGAAAGATAAAGTTGTTGGATTTTTACAAACAATCCGAGATAAAATAGTAGCTTATGTGCTAACTAGCAAATTATTTATTTCGTATGTAATCTTGGCAGTCTTACAAATGGGGCTATTAAGATATTTTACATTGGGAGAATTTTTTACTTTAAGATCTTTTTTAGCTAATTTTGGAATTGTCGTAATATTAGGTGCGTTAGGATATTTTGTGAAAGCAAGTAATAGATTTAATTATTTACTAATATTAACAATAATCGTATCAGCGATGTGTACTGTGAATGCAATATATTACAAATTTTATACATCATTTGCATCTTTTGGAGAATTAGCAACAGCTGGTCAAGCTGATACAGTACTAGGATCTTTGTTTGATAAATTAAGTATATTTGATTTTACATTCATATTAATACCTTTTGTATTTTATTTTGTACATCGCAAATTAAAAAAATCTTCTTATTACAATTTTATAAATATGATTGAAAAAAGTACCAAAAATATTATGGGAACTCTTTTAGTAGGTCTTGGTTGTTTGGTATTTGTGTTTGCAACTAGTAATGCAACAGATTATAGTAGGTTAGCAAAACAATGGAATAGAGTAATAAATGTAGAAAGATTCGGTATATTTGTATATCAATTAAATGATTTAGTTCAGACGCTTACACCTAGATTTTCTAGTTTGTTTGGCTATGATGAAGCAGCATTAAAATTTAATGAATATTATGATAATAAACCAGCGAGTGAACCAAATGAATTTACTGGAATATTCGAAGGAAAAAATGTTTTGTTCATTCACATGGAGAGTATACAAAGCTTTTTAACTGGCATGAGTTTTAATGGTGAAGAAGTAATGCCTTATTTCAATGACTTAAAAGAAGAGGGTATGTATTTTTCTAACTTTTATCCTCAAATTTCAACTGGAACAAGTAGTGATTCAGAATTTAGTTTATTATCAAGTTTATTCCCTGCTTCAAGTGGAACAGTATTTGTAAGTTACTTTGACAGATATTATGAAACAGTTCCCAAAATATTAAGTGAAAAAAATTATCATTCATTTAGTATGCATGGAAATAACTTTAGTATGTGGAATAGATCAAATGCTCATCCTTCATTAGGATATGATGATTTTTATTATGTAGATAAATATGAGTACGAAGAAGAAGATGTAGTAGGTCTAGGAATAAATGACGCGATGTTTTTTGATCAATCATTTGATTATCTAGTGGAAATAGAAAATACGTATCCAAATTATATGGGAACTATTATAACATTGTCTAATCATTCACCGTTTGAAGATGTAAGTAGGTATAGTGAGTATGATATAAGTCACACATATGAAGAAATAAATGAAGATGGAAATGTAGAAACAATAACTAGCGATTATTTATCAGGAAAATCAGTAGGAAGATACATAAAAAGTAGTCATTATGCAGATCAAGCTTTAGGAGAATTTATAGAGGATATAAAAAACAGTGAAAACTTCAATGATACAATTTTTGTTTTTTATGGAGATCATGATGCAAAATACTCACAAAAAGATTTGAATTATTTATATAATTACGATCCCAAAACTGGTGACTTAAAGGATGAAGACGATGAAACTTATATAGAGTATGATTCATTTGATCACGAAATTAATAAAAGTACACCACTGCTTATTTGGACTAAAGATGAGGAATTAAGAGAAAAAATAAATATGGAAATAGATTATCCAGTAGGTATGGTTGATGTATCTCCAACAATATTAAATATGATGGGTGAAGAAAATCCATATGCGCTAGGAAATGATATTTTTAATATTAAAGAAAACAATTATATTATTTTTCCTAATGCTAATTTCTTAACAAAAGATATATATTACAATAATTCAACTGGTGAATATAAAGCATTACATGACCAAGTAATACTTAGTGATACTTTCATAGAAGATATGTTAACTATAGTAGATGAAAAATTAGAAATTTCAAATTCAATAGTTGTACATGACTTAATATTAAAAGAAGATATAAACAAGAAGGAAGAAGAATGAAAAGAAGATACAAAATAATAGCAATATTAAGTATTGTCGTAATTTTAGGAACAGTAGCTACAATTACTGTCTTTTCTTTTATGTCGAAAAATAAACAAGAAATAGAAGTACTAGAATCGATTGAAAAATACGGTTATAATCTAGATAATAGAGATAATGAATATTTTGTTGAAAATTTTGAAATATTAAAAGATATACTAAATTCAGAAGAAATAGATTTGGAAAATTATGCAAAACAAATAAGTATTTTGTTTATTACAGATTTATATAGTATCAATAATAAAACAAATAAATACGATGTAGGTGGTTATGATTATGTATATTCAGAAATAGTAGAAAATTATAAAAGCAACATAAGTGATACAATGTATAAATATATCGGGAATCAAGATATACATGATTTGCCTGAAGTTAAAAGCGTGAAAATAGAAAGTATAAATGAAGAAAGTTATTCGATAAATGAAAAAGAAAAAGATGTTTATGAAGTACTTTTGTCGTGGGAATACTATAAAGATTTAGGATATGAAACAACAGGAAAGTTAATAATATTAAAAGAGGAAAGTAAACTTTCTATTATTGAATTATCAAGTGGTGAAAATAATGAGTAAATTGTTGAAAAAATTAGCTAAAAAAAACAAAGTGATAGTAACTTTATTTTTTATCACAACATTATCATACTTAATTACATATGGGGTATTTACGTATTTTGTTATATCGTTTAAATCAGTAGAAACATTAGTAAGATATTCTTTAATCATATTATTTTTTGTTTACTTGATATTTTATATTATATATTCATTAGTGCGAATTATTCAAAATAAAAATAAGAAATTTATTTTAGTAACTATAATTTCATATATTTTTATATCAATATTTGTAGTAGGTATATTTTTTGCTGATACAGTGCTTGGAATGGTTTCTTCATTTGGTGAACAAAAAGAAGTTAACTATACTGTTTACTTAATAGATAAAACAGGTGAAGAAGTAGAAAAAGAAGATTTAATAGGAATTATAGCTGGTGATACTAAAGAAATAGATAACATGCTGGCATCTAAATTATTAAGTACAGAAAAACTTAAAAATGAAACAAAAGAGTATAATGACTATTTTGTTATGATGAGTGACTTTTATAGTGGAGAAATAGATTCAGTAATAGTTCCATTTAACTATGTAACTTTATTTGAAACTGAAAAAGAATATGAAAACATTACTAAAGAGACAGTAGTTTTATATGAATATACCGAAAAATTAGAAAATGAGGATGCATCTATAACTGCTAGCAAAGATTTTTCAGAGCCATTAACATTCTTAATAATGGGAGTAGATTCAGCTGCAGAGGGGTTAGATTCTAATTCAGCATTTAATGGTGATACATTAATGATGGTAACTTTTAATCCACATACACTAAATGCTACTATGCTTAGTATTCCAAGAGATACACTAGTTCCAATAGCTTGTCAAAATGGAGCTTATTCTAAAATAAATTCATCAGCAGCATACGGAACAGATTGTGTTATAAATACCGTTCAAAATTTAACAGGAATAGATATTGACTATTACGTTAAGATTAATTTCAAAGGATTAGTGGAATTAGTTGATGCACTTGGTGGAATAGAAGTAGATGTTGAGGTTCCAGACTATGATAATTACGGAGATAATCAAGTATGTGAACAAGATTCAAACAGGTTGTATAGCAATCTAGTTTGTATGAATTCAGGAATTCAGCTATTAAACGGAGAACAAGCTTTAGCTTATTCAAGAAATAGACATCAATATACATTAAGTGATATAGATAGAACAAGACATCAACAACAAGTGGTAACAGCGATATCAAATAAAGTTGCTCAAATATCCACAATTGATGAATTTGAAAAGATATTTGAAACTGTAAGTAACAATATATATACAAATATGACTGAAGATCAAATAATATCAGGATATAGTGTATTTAAAGATGTATTAGTCAACTCATACAGTGATGGTGCATTAATTAATATTGAAAATAGTTTTTTAGAAGTTTATAACTTAGATGTTTATTTAAATACATCAACTAGTTTTCAAAGTTCATCACTAGGATACTACCAAGATTCAATAGATGAAATAAACAAAATGATGAGAATTAATTTAGAATTAGAGGAACCGGAACTAATAAAAGAAGCATCCTTTAGTATTAATGATCCTTATATATCACTAGTAGCGGGAGAAGGTAATAAAAGTAAAATTACTAGTCAAGCACTAAAAAATTACATTGGTTCTAGTAAATCAGATGCTCAGTCGTTTTGTACAAGTTATGGCATAAGCTGTACATTTACTGAAGTAGATTCAAACAATAGTCATTTCAACAGTGGTGTAGAAAAAGGTTTGATTTCAGATCAAGATGTAAAAATAGGAACACTTATTAGTAGTATTTCTAAAATAGAATTTTTCATAAATGGAGAAACAATAAAAAACACCACTACTGATAGTAGTGATGAAGAAGATCAAGAGTATGATCCTATACAAGATATGATAGAGTAATTTCTATCATTTTTTTGTTTTATGATAACTTTTTTTCTTTTTCTTTCTAGTAGCTGATCTTTTTTTAGTATTAGATTTTTTCTTAATAGAATTACTAGATTTTTTAGAAACATTTTTCTTTTTATTAGGTTTTTTGTTAGTTTTCTTTTTACTATTCTTAACCACTTTAGATACATGTTTTTTTGGAAATAAGTTTTTAATATAAATAATTAAAGATAATAATTTTTCTTTTAAATAAATATATGAATTTACAAAAATAGATTTAATGTTAAATTCATGTTTTTTATTGATTTTAGCCTTAACTTTCTTTTTTGTTTTTTTATTTACTTTAGGAACAACCAAAGTCTTTTTTTCTATAATTACTTTTTCTTTTTTCTTATCACTTCTAAAGGCCCAATACAAAATTATTATTAATAATGTGCCTAAGTAAGCGCATATTAGACTAATAAACGTAATATCGATTTTGTCAAATTCTTTTCCCAGCACATTAATCACCAAATTTATTATATTACAGACAATAAAAAAAAACTAGTATAATTTTTACAATTAATCAAAAAAATTCATATAATAATCACCTAAAAACGACAAAAGATGATATAATGTATATGTATGATTGGAGGCAATATGAAAAAAGTAATATTAGTTTTATTATTTGTAGTTTCTTTTTTTATGTTATCTTCAAATGTAGAAGCAAAAAAATATTATGTAAGAATAGTTGATATTAACGGATATGCAGATTTACATCATAGTCCCTATGCATGGTCAGGATGGGATGGAACATATTTTGCTGGAGATATTTTAGAACTACTAGATACTAACAAAAAAGAAGGTAATTGGTATTATGTAAAAGATACTGAAAATGGTAAAACAGGATATGTTTCTGCAAATTATGCAATAGCATATATTGATTATGAAACTGGTACAAATAGCGCTACAACATCTTGTGAAATTGATATGGCTAACGCAGGATTTCCAAGTAGTTATTGGCCATATTTATGCTTTTTAAAGGAAACTCAACCTAATTGGACATTTACAGCAATAAATACAAACTTAGACTGGCAAACTGTAGTTAATGCAGAAAGTAACTGTGGTATAAGTTTATTTTATACAGGTAATACAGAATATATAGATTCAACTTGCAATTATGGTTATTCTGGGTGGGAACCACCTACTAAAGAAGCAGTTGCTTATTACATGGATCCAAGAAATTTTCTTGGTGAAAATTTTATATTTCAATTTGATTATTTAAAATATGATACATCAATAGAAGGAGAATATTCTAAAGTTATATCGTCAATATTTAATGGTGCAGCATTTTATAATTATCATATAGGTAAAGGTTTGGATTTTGCTGCAGAAGTACTAAAATCTGGAAAAGAAACAGATGTAAATCCTGTATTCCTGGCAACGAGAATAAAACAAGAATTAGGAACAGGAGACTCATTATATAACCTTTATAGTGGGGTTACATCGAGTTATGAAAATTTATATAATTTTTATAATATAGGTGTGTCAGATGATTGCGTAAAAGCGTATGGAACTACTAAGTGCGGACTTGATTATGCAAGAAATAATGGATGGAATTCAGTTTCTAATGCCATTAAAGGTGGCGCAACATTTTTATCAGACAGATACATATCTAAAGGTCAATATACTACATATTTGCAAAAATATAATGTTGTACCAACAATACCAAGTAATATTTATGTAAATCAGTATATGACAAATATACAAGCTCCAATGACTGAAGCAAAAACAACATATCTTAATTACAGAAATACTGGATATTTAAATAATACATATTCATTTCATATTCCAATATATAATGATATGGATATTATCTTAGATAATACAGGGTCAGGAGCAACAGGAGAAGATCCAAATAATGATCCTTCTAAATTACCTGTAAGTACAATAGTTACAAATAGTGGATATACATTTAAAACAGGAACTATTTCTAATATTTCAGTTGGAACAAATATAACAGATGTTAAAGGAAAATTAGAGGGTACTGCCGGACACGGTAATGTTACATTATTAGATAAAAATGATAATATAAAAAATGAAGGAATACTTGCAACAGGAGATAAAATATCTATAAAAACAGAAACGGGAACAGAAATTATCACTGTGGTAATATATGGGGATACATCAGGAGATGGAAAAATAGATGCACTTGATTTATTACAAGTTCAAAAACAAATTTTAGGAACATATAATTTAACTAGTGTATATAGTACTGCTGGTGACACATCAAAAGATGGGAAAATAGATGCACTAGATTTGTTACAAGTTCAAAAAAATATACTTGGAACATTTACAGTAGAGCAATAAAAGGAGTAAAATGAATAAAATAAAATATATATTATTAGGATTGTTTTTAGCTATGATTGTACCACTTAATGTAAATGCAGCATCGGGTACAATTTCAACTAGTACCAACGCTACAACAATAATTGTAGGAAATACAGTAACAGTTTATGTTACTCTTTCAAGTGGTAGCGATATAGGGTCTTGGGTTATGGATTTATCTTATGATTCATCAATACTGCAACTGACTAGTTCTAATGCAGAGGCAAACGGAACTAGGATGGTTAATTCATCATCTGGTACAAAATCAAAAGGATATACATTTACTTTTAAAACATTAAAAACAGGTAATACATCAGTAAGAGTAAATAGTTACCAAGTGTATGGTAATGATATGGCTGAAATGTCGATAAGTTCATATGGAAAAGATATATCAATCAAAACATATCAAGATATTATAGATAGTTACTCAAAAGATAACAATCTTAAAGGTTTATCAGTTGAAGGTTTTGAATTAAAAGAGACTTTTGATATGAATACTTTAGAATATTCTGTTGAGGTGCCAGAAGGTACAAAAGAAATAAATGTTCATGCAGATAAAAATGATTATAGATCAACAGTAGAAGGCGCGGGCATATTAGCTGTAACGCCTGGAGTTAATAATTTTGAAATATTAGTTAGAAGTCAAAGTGGAGCAGAAAAAATTTATAAATTAACCGTTAACGTTATAGATCAAAATCCTATAGAAGTTACAACAGCAGAAAGTAACATGACAGTTGTTAAATTGCAAGAACAACTAACATTGCCAACAGGTTATACTGAAACAACAATTAAAATGGGAGATTTTGATATACCCGCATTTTATAGTGAAGAATTAAACTATACTTTAGTTGGCTTAAAAGATGAAGAAGGAGAAGTAAGTTTATATATATATGATAATGTAAATAATACATATGAAAAATACATAGAATATAAATTTAGTGGACTAATAATAACTCCAATACCAACAGATAAAACTTTAGAAAATTATAAAGAGTTTACAGAAAAAATATTTGATATAGAAACTAAAGTATATAAGACAAAAGAAAACTCTAATTTTTCAATATTTTATGGTAAAAATGTTATGACTGGTGAAGAAGGTTTTTATATATATGATGAAAAAAATGAATCAGTAGTTGTATATGACGACACAATAATAAAAGATTTGACTTCAAAAAATGAATTATACACATATATTATATTAGGATTAGCAGGTATATTTTTAATAATGTTTATTATTATTATTACACTTTTAGTAAAAAATGGTAAAAGAAGAAAACAATTAAAAAAAATAATGAACAATAATGAAAATAAATTAGAAGTTAAAGAAAAAATAAAAGAAGAAGTTAAAAAAGATGAAAAAACAGAAGTGAAAAAAGATGTTTCTCAAAAAACTAAAAAAATAAATACTATAAATGAAGATGAGAAATTTGAAAATATATTAGACGAAAAAAACAAAAAAAAGAAAAAAGATCCAGAAAAAAAATCAAGATCAACTAGAGAATAATAAAAAAGAATAAATTTCTTTTTTTTTTATTTAATATGAGGTATAATACTAACAGGTGGTTATATGACAGAGTTAATTAAAAATCAATCAATATGGATTATTGTATTAGTTACATTTTTCGCAAGTTATTTTTTAATATTTGCAGTAAAAAAGCTTGTAAAACATGTTAATGCATACGATATACCAAATGAAAGAAAAGTGCATAAGAAACCCATGGCTAGAATGGGTGGTTTAGCTATTTTTGGATCATTTTTATTAGGGTATGTATTATTTGGACAAATTTCAGTAGAAATGATATCAATCTTAATAGGAGCTTTTTTGATAATATTCATAGGAGCATTTGATGATATTAAACCAATTGGAGCTAGATATAAATTTTATATTCAGTTAATAGCAGCATCATTAGTAGTGTTTTATGGTAATATTTATTTTGATGAAATTAGTTTATTAGGTTTACATTTAGTATTTCCAACTATAGTTAATCAATTAATATCAGTGTTTTTCATACTAGCAATAACAAACGCTATAAATTTAATTGATGGACTAGATGGACTTGCAGCAGGAATCAGTTCTATATATTTTATAACTATAGGAACAATAGCGTTTATATTAAATCAAACTGGAGGTCTAGATATAACATTATGTTTTATTATGTTAGGAGCAACACTAGGATTTTTAGTTCATAATTTTCCTCCGGCAAAAATATTTATGGGAGACTCTGGAAGTTTATTTTTAGGATTCATAATATCTGTAATTTCTTTATTAGGATTTAAAGCAACAACTATAACAACGCTGGTAGTACCATTATTAATTCTAGCTATTCCTATACTTGATACATTACTAGCTATATTCAGAAGAATAATAAATAAAAAAGGAATTGCAACTGCAGATAAAGAACATTTTCATCATCAATTACTTAAACTAAAATTTTCTGGTAGATCAAGCATATTAATTATATATTTGATAAACATAATGTTTGCTAGCGTTTCAGTATTTTATATTTTAGGTGGTAGTGAAATAGCAATTATAATATATATTATATTAATGATATTACTATTATTTTTAGTACTAAGAACAAACATATTGTTTAATCATGACAAGAAAAAAGACTCAAAGTAATTTGAGTTTTTATTTTATTTACTATACATGTAACATTTGATATAATTTATGTAGGTGATAAAATGAAAAAAGTTATGTTTATAGCTAGTGCAGGAGGTCATTTAAATGAACTTATGCAATTAGAGCCATTGTTTAAAGATTATAATTATTATTTAGTAACAGAAAACTTGAAAAGTAATTTATCTTTAAAAGAAGTATATGGAAACAAAATATCATATTTATTATTTGGTAGTAAAGAGCATATACTAACGTATCCATTTAAGTTTATATATAATAGTTTTAAATCGCTTTTTTTATATGTAAAAGTAAGACCAAAAGTAATAGTTACTACTGGAACTCATACAGCGGTTCCTATGTGTTATATAGGGAAAATATTTGGAAGTAAAATTATATTTATAGAAACATTTGCAAATCAAAGTAGCAAAACATTATCTGGTAAAATGATTTATCCTATTGCAAATTTATTCATAGTACAGTGGGAAGAGATGCTTAAATTATATCCAAAAGCAGTATATGGGGGGTGGATTTACTAATGATTTTAGTTACACTTGGTACACAAGATAAAAGTTTTCATAGATTACTGGAAGCTATAGATAAACAAATAAAAAAAGGCAATATTAAAGAAGAGGTAATAGTTCAGGCAGGATATACAAAATACGAATCTAATAATATGAAAATTTTTGATTTTATAGGGTATGAAGAATTTAGTCAATTTATAAGTAAATGTGATATATTAATAACTCATGGCGGTGTAGGTTCGATAACTACCGGACTTAAGAATAACAAAAAAGTTATAGTAGCGCCTAGACTTGCAAAATATAAAGAACATGGTAATGATCATCAAATGCAAATTATTAATTCATTTGAAAAGAAAAATTATATTATAGCATTATATGACTTTGATAAATTAGGTGACTATTTGAAAAATATTAAAAATTTTAAACCAGCTAAGTATGAGAGTAATACAAAAAATATGATAAAACTAGTAAAAAAATATATAGATAAAATATAAGGAGAAAAATGAATAAAATAGCAGTCATAATGACAGTTCATAATAATATAAAACAGTTACATAGACTATGTAAGTCTTTGGAGTCTGAAAATGTTTTCTTTTATATTCATGTAGATAAGAAAAGTAATTTAAATGAATTTACAGAAGGATTAAAAGATATTAAAAATATATACGTTTATTCAGAGTACAAAGTTTATTGGGCAGATATAACGCAAGTTGATGCAACTATTAGTTTATTAAAATTAGCTGTTAAAGATAATTGTGATTATATATATTTTATTTCAGGAGTAGATCTTCTTATTAATAAAAATAATTTTAAAAAATACGCAAAAACAAATAAGAATTATATGGAAAGAGAAAAGTTACCTTATTCTAAATGTTGTAATGATGGAAGATGTAATAGATATAAATTTTATCATAATATAGTGAATA
>CAYJNH010000035.1:0-11156 GCA_964371705.1 uncultured Muribaculaceae bacterium | reverse complement strand
TCCTCCTATTGCAGCATTTGCATTTGTAATTCCTAAAAGTATAAATGCAAATGTAGTTATAGTCATTAACAGACTTTTTTTTAATATTTTTTTCATATTATCTCCTTCTTTTTTTATTCATTTATTTGATTATATAATATAAATATTATATAATCAATACTTTATCATTTTGAGTCAGAATTAATTAACTGATAAATATTGTAAACTATAATTTCTGATGTTATAATAAATTCATAAAGAACTAGTGATACCGTTTGTTAAATCACTAAACACTCGGTGCCATGAAAAATTAGCTAACTAGAAATAGTTAGTTTTTTAGTGTATAATAAGTTTAGGTGATAATATGAATAATATGGAAGAAAAAGCAATAAAATTAGTTGTAAGAGCTTTTGAAGGAAAAAAAAGAATAAAAGAAGATATAGATGCTTGTTATCACAGTTTAACTGTAGGTTATATGTTAAAAGATAATTGCTATAGTCAAGATATTGTAATTAGCGGTTTTCTACATGATTTAATTGAAGATACTGATTATGGTTATGAATATATTAAAAATAATTTTGGTCAAAGTGTTGCTGATAATGTTTTAAAGGTAAGCGAAGATATTTCAATTGAAGATTGGAAAGAAAGAAAAAAAATTTTTATTGATAAAATGAATTATGCCTCAAAAGATATATTATTAATTGAAATAGCAGATAAACTTCATAATTTAATATCAGATTATGATAATTTTTTAAAAATAGGAAAAGAAGCTCTCGCTACACTAAATACCACTTATGAAATGAATAAATGGTATTACACTAGTTTGCAAAAGATATTTAATGATAGAATAATTGAATGTAATTTATTAAATAGATATAATAAAATGATAGAATTATATTTTAAGTAAAATAAAATGTTTGTTAAAAAATTATTAGATGAATTTAAATTTAATAATAAAAGTTCATAACCCTTTTATTATACTTTATACATATATTATGTTAGTTCCTACGGGGTTAACAGTATTTGTCATTTTAACTGGACTTTTAGATGTTCCTGAGTGGTTTATGTTATTAAATCCATTTGTGTTCTTAATGTTAGGATTATTTCTGAAAAAAATAAATAAAAATATATTTTACGAGGTATCTTCTATTTTTATATCTAGTTTAGGATTAGGTATGTTTGGTTTAATGGGTATAATTAATATTTTATAATTAAATGCAAGTTTTATAAAAGTCAATAAATATTTATAACAGTATAACTTTTATTGACTAATTACTTAATAAAAGTTATATTGTTAATAGAGGTGATTATATGAATTCTATAAAAACAATGCCAATATCAACATTAATTTATTATTACTCAAAAGAACCTTCAAGAGAATTGAAGAAGGAAATTTCAGCTAGATTTAAATGTTTTGATAAGGATATGCTTAATTTTATTATAAATAATGAAATAGATAAAATAAAAAACATTCCGGATTTGTATCATTCTTCACTTGTAAATAATTATACTAATATTGAACGTCTTTTATATTTATATTTACAACCATTCTGGAATGAAAAAGAAATTCTTTTTAGTGAACTAGTTTTTTTAAGCAGTAATCCTGCAATAAAAAAATATAGTAACGATATTTTAAATATGACTCTACAAAACATTGATAAAAGACTTTATTTTCCTAACGAAGACTATGAACTTTTAAATGCTGCTAAGAGTTATATTCAAGTTGCTCAAATAAATCTTAAATCGCAGCAACTTGAGGATGATGTTTTAATTGAAAAACTGTCTGGAAATTTTAATTTAGGACCAATAGAAGAAATGCTTGATATTGATTTTTTTCAAGATTATTTTGTGAATTTAATATTACTACAAGATTGGAAAAGATTAAAGCAGCAAAGAGAATTTTTATATAAAAGTATAAATGATGAAAAAAATATAATAAATTATTCTAGGATTTTGAAAAGGTAATTAAATCACTTAACTATCAGCGCCGTGATATATTCGACTAACTAGCAATAGTTAGTTTTTTTCTTGTTAATTAATATATTTTAATATATAATGTATATAATAAGTGAGGTAAATATGAAAGATAATAAGTTAGTTAAACAAGTATTTTGTTTAGCATTAGTGGCCATTTTATTTAATTGGAGTTTGCAAAATTTGAGTAGTGTTGGTAATTTTTTTGGAGTTGTATTTAACATTTTATTGCCGATAGTGTTGGGTTTAGTATTAGCTTTTATTATTAATTTGCCAATGGATTTTTTTGAAAGAAAGTTATTTAATAAAACAAAAAATAGAAATAAAAAAATGGAGAGAAGTATATCTTTAATATTATCTTTTTTTATAGTTATTTCAATAGTAGTAGGACTTACTATATTAGTAGTGCCACAAGTAGTTAATGCAATTGCATTAATGGTTGAAGCGTTATCTAATTATATACCCGAGCTAGAAGAGTGGATTAGAAATGAATTAAATTTAAATAATAGTGATATTCAGGAAATAGTGAATGGATTATCTTTTAATTTTGAAAATTTAGCTAATAGTGGTCTTAGTTACATATCAAGTAATTTCAGTTCTGCTTTTGGTAGTGCTATAGGTTTTTTTGTCGGTTTAGTAGGAGGAGTTACAAATTTCATTTTAGGAATTATATTTGCTATATATATTTTAGTTTCAAAAGAAATTTTGTTAGCGCAATTTAAAAAATTATTTGAGGCTATTTTAGATAAGAAAAATTTTGTTATTAGTGAGTATGTTGCAAAGTTAACTAACAAGTCTTTTTCTAAATTTTTAGTAGGTCAAGCTACCGAAGCAGTAATTCTTGGTGTTTTATGTTTTATAGGAATGATGATATTTAGATTCCCTTATGCTGGAACCATTAGTGCTTTACTTGGAGTTTTGTCTTTAATACCTATTGTAGGCGGTTTAATTGGAGGAGCGGTAGGAGCATTTTTGATATTTACAATTAGTCCTATACAGTCTGTTTGGTTTGTTGTGTTTGTAATTGTGTTACAACAATTAGAAGGTAATTTAATATACCCTAAGGTTGTAGGTAAGAGCATTGGTCTTCCTGGACTATGGGTGCTAGTTGGCGTTACATTAGGTGGAAGTCTGTGGGGAATACTTGGAATGTTAATTATGGTTCCACTAATGAGTGTAATATATTCTTTAGTAAGATTATATATTGCTATTAAAAAGTTGATGAAAGATGATTCTAAAGATGGAAATAAAAAGATGTCCAGGTCCTATATAATTAAAGCTATAAAGGAAATAGAGAGGTAATATTAAGTAAAAATAATAACCCATGTGAGTTCAGAAAATGAAATATTAATTTTAGATTCTATAACAGATTCTTTAGAAAAAATGGTGAATGAAAGTTTATAACTGAAGAAATTATGATTTCATTAAAAGATGAATTTTAACATAAACAGGAAGTGCAAACTAGAAAATTAGGTAGTAAGACACAATAATAATTCCATTAATAACTGACTAGAAATAGTTAGTTTTTTTATGATATAATAAATATAAGGTGATACAATGAAAACAATTAATTTTCTACATAATTTGAAAGTTAAAAACAAAGGTCAAAAAATACAACAAGAAGTTCAAAATTTTCATAATTTAAATGAAACACTGGAAATTATACCGATAACTAAAATAGAAGCTATACTTAATAATGAAGAAATTTATAAAATGTTTAAAAAATATGATAAAAACTTAAAATATTTTGGAGAAAACATAAAAAAAGTGGAATATATAGTTAATATAATTGATTATATGAAAACAAAGGAAAAACTAGCATTA
This sequence comes from uncultured Muribaculaceae bacterium, assembly GCA_964371705.1. Taxonomy (GTDB): domain Bacteria; phylum Bacillota_I; class Bacilli_A; order RF39; family UBA660; genus CAKOSP01. The sequence continues at coordinate 7,379 of CAYJNH010000035.1, read as the reverse complement.
GAAATATATCCAAAAGAAAAAGAAAGATATGAACTAATTACTGGATATAAAATAAAAGAAGAAAAAGATTATACACAAGAAGAGTTAAAAGAAAAAGAATTAATAAAATTTATAAAAACATTATTAAGTAATCAAGAAGAAGTTATAAAATATTTAGGTGCCATAATTAATACTAATAATTACAATGAAATATATAACAAATCTTTATTTACAGTTGAAGAAATATATCTTGGAATAAAAAGATTGTCATTAGATTCAGATTTTCGTACAGATAAATTTCAAGAAGAAAAGATAAATATAATGAATTCTATTTTTAAATTGAAACACGAAAGAGAAAATATAAACTATTTTGGTAAAATCAATAACCATTTTAAAACTGCTGTAATGAGTAATATACCAAATAATTTGTCAAAAACTCAGTTAGCAAGAGCCATATATATAGAATTAAATAAAAGAATACAATATGACGAAAAAATGATGTACTATGATCAAGATTTAAGTTTAGATTTTATAAAAAAAATATATAATAAAAATATAGATGAAATAGATGAAAAAAACAATAAAATAACTTGTAAAACATGGGCTTATTTGTATTCAACTTTTTTGCATGAATATGGAATAAAAAGTTTTGTATCTGGAAAAAAACATAAAAAAGTATGTGTCATTTTAGAAAATGATATAATTCAAGCAGATGCTACAAATAGTTCGACCAATGGAATGACAGATATATCAAATTTAAAAATGGGATTACCACCTCAAAATTATTTATCAGTAACAAACAAACATTACAATTATGAAGATATAGATAAAAATTTAGGATATAGTTATAAAACATCTCAAATGACTCAAAGTACAAAAAATATAATAGATGAATTTAATGAAAATGATATAGTTATAGACGAAGATATTATATTAAAAATGTTTACTGACTTAATGGTATCTGCAAAAAAGTTAATAGATGAAGAAAATAATATGAGTGCAATAGAGTGCCACAATTATTATAAAATACTTTTATCAAGTTTAAATTTAGATAAAATCAAATATAAATATGATGTTAGTTCAGATTTATATAAAATAGATGAAAATAATGAGTTAAAGTCTATTAATGTACTAATTATATCTAATTCTGAAAGAACAGTTGATAATCAAGAAAGAATATTTAAAGAAGAAGTACCAGGATATTCATATAAATATATAGTATATGATAAAGAAATAAAATATTATAACTATGAACAATTAAAACAATTAATAGATGAAGAAAAATACACTGTAAGAATAAAGAAACAAAAAGAGACCAATATTAATAAAGAAGAAATAATAGAAAAAGGAAGATAAAATGAAAATTGAAGATTTAAAAAATTTGTTGTTATTAAAAATAGAAGAAATAAAAGAAAACAATAAAAGTGAAGAATATGCTAAATTAAATAAAATTATGAATATTTTAGTAGATGAACCAGGAGTATTCTTCAAAATATCCATAAATAAAGCTTACCAAATATTAAAAGAGTTTATTCCTGAAAATAAAATAGAAGAAGTATATAAATTATTAATTAGTCCAGAAAATTATATTTATATGAAAGAAAATTTTTATATTTAAAAGTTTTTGCAATAAAAACGATATTTGATTTGTTATATATATGAAGGGAGAAAAATGAACATAAATATAGATAATTTAGATGAATTAATTTCAAATATAGAAAAAGATCAAAATTCATTAGAAAAGCTTTATGAAATAACTAAAGTTGATGTATACAAATTCGCATTGTCTTATTTAAAAAATGCTGATGATGCAGAAGATGTAATGCAAGATACTTATATAAATATCCACAGATATGCATCTTTATATAATTCTCAAAATAAAGCTATGTCATGGATACTAAAAATAACTAAAAATTTATGTCTTAATAAAATTAAGGCTAGAAAAAAAACAAATGACATTAGTGATTATGAAGGTGAATTAAAGGAAAATGAAAAAGGATATAATGTAGTGTTAATAAAAACTATATTAAATGATTTATCTGACGAAGAAAGAAAAATATTTATGTTATCCACAGTAGAAAACTTTAAATTTAAAGAAATAGCGCTAATATTAAATTTAAAGTTATCAACAGTTCTCTCTAAATATAACAGAGCTATTAAAAGAGTTCAAAAAAAATATAAGGAAGGAAATATGGTATGAGAAAAGAAGTAAATAAAGAAATTGAAAAAATGATTAAATCTGATTTTTCTGCCATAAAAAGAAAGATGGACAAAAAAGAAGGAATCATTTTAAATTCAAATGATATAGAAACAAAGTCAAATAAAAAAACATTAAAATATGGAATATTCGGAGCAGCGTTTGTTGCAGGAATAGCAGGTGTGTTTATAGTAACAAATATAATCAATTCACCAGTTACAAGTATTACATTAGATGTAAACCCAGGTATAGAATTTAGTCTAGATAATAATGGTATCGTTAAAGAAATTAATGCAGTAAATAGTGATGCTAAACAAATTATAGAGGCAGTAGATGTTAAAGGAGACACTATTGAAGTAGCTACTAGAGAAGTACTAGATGAAATGATAAAAACAAATTATATCAACGAAAACAACAATTCTGTTTTAATAACTGCAAGTGGAGAAAATGCAGATAAATATAAAAAAGAAATAACAAATGAAATAGATTTATATTTAACTGAAAAAAATATAGAGCCAACATTAATAAGTCAAGTAGTAGAAAATACAAAACAATTAGAAGAAATGGCAAAAAAATATGATATATCTATTGGTAAAGCAGAACTTATCAACAAAATATTAGAAATTTATCCTGAATTTAGCATAGATGATTTAGCAGATTTAACTACCTCACAACTATATATGATATTAAGTGGTAACTTTACAAATGAAATCGTAGATGAATTAGATTTGGAAGACTTAACTGCAGAAATTTTAGTATCAGAAGATGCAGTATTAGATATTGTATTAAAAGATGCAAATATTCTTAAAGAAGATATAGTAAAGTATGATATAGATTTTGATATAGAAAATAATATTATTTATGCTGAAGTTGAAATAGAAACATTAGATGCCGAATATGAATATAATATAAATGTTCATACAAAAGAAATTATTTCAAGAGAAATAGATATTAAAAATAATAATGATAACGATGATAATGACAACGATGACAACGATGACAACGATGATAATGACAACGATGACAATGACAATGATGATGACAACAATGATGATGACGATGACAACGATGATGATGACGATGACAACGATGACGATGACGATGACCGTGATGATGATGACGATAATAATTAAAAAGTAAAAGTAATTTTACTTTTTTTATGATATAATAGTTCAATAGGTAGGTAAATATGTGGTTATTAAATGCAGTTATAATAATTTTTATAGTTTTAGAATTATTGAATATAGGTATTATATATTTTAATATAGATTTTAAATATGGAAATAGTATACATATTTTTAAATTTACAAAAAAAGCTAAAGATAATGATGGTACAAAACTATTTGTAAATTATATGAGTAATTGGGTTGCAAATTCTAAGTTTATATTCATAGTATTATTATTTATAATATTATTTACAGGAAATGAAATAACAAAACTTATAACGGTTATTGCTCTAATACCATCAGTAGCTATGTATTATTTAAAATTGCATAATATTTTAGTGAAATTAGATAATATTAATGAACTAAATCCTAAGGGATACTCTAAAACACTTTTTCTAATCATAACAGGGATAATTTTAATGTTTGTTGGAGCATTAATAATATATTTTATAACTAACTGATTGTTAGTTTTTTATTGACAAAAAAGCTATTTAGTAATAATATAAGCACAAATAAAGGGGATATTATGGAAAATAAATTAGAAGAATTATTTTTAAAAATAGTTAAAGATAGTAAGTTTGTACCTAAAATGACATTGGATAAAAATGTTGATAATTTCACTAGCAACATTGGTATAAGGGTAAGAAGGTTAATACAACCAGTTATTAAAAAAATATTGAAAAATAAAACGGATCGAAATGTAATATTAGAAAAATTTCCAAATATAGATAAAAAGGATGTATTAATGTTTGTGTGTACACATTCTCTAGAGCAAGATGTAATAGCAACTTATGTAACAGTAGATAGAAGTTACTACACAGTTATAGGTACTATTGAACAAGTTAAAAATTATCCAAAAATAATATTTGGATGGATTCAAGGATTAATAGTAGTTGACAGACATAACAAAGAAAGTAAAAAAACAATAAATGACAAACAGGTAAGAGTTCATAATAAAGGAACTAGTAGTTTTATATGTGCTGAAGCATCGTACAATAATTCGGAAAATCTACCTATAGAAAAAATATTTAATGGATTTTATAGAGCTGCAAACAGAAGTAATGAAAATGTAAAAGTAGTAGTGATATCACATTTCGCAGATTATAATTATAAAGATTATTACAAGGAAGATTATTATAATAACAAAGGTCAAAAAATATCTTTTGAGTTTATCGAAAACTTAGTTCATAAAAGTAGTGAAGAAGAAATTAAAGAAGGATTTTTCAAAAATGTTTTTTATAATAAAAATGGTGAGAAAGTGGATTTAACTGATTTAGCATTATCCATATATGACGGTGATTTAGGAAACAATTGCCATACTAGATATAGTGATCCTGTAGACTTAGAGAAATTTTTTGAAAAAAGAAAAGATCTACAATATAATATTTACTACGATAAAAAGAAAAACAAATTGGATATTTATAAATTATATAATGATATTATTAAATATAATAATTTAAACAATATATATTATTTAACCAGCGGAAAAGAAGTTAACTTATTAGAATATAATAACAAAAATAAAATATCTGACAGCGATATATTTTATAATAAAAATTATGACAAAGTAACAGGAACTCAAATAAATGAAATAATTACTAATTACTCTGCAGTAAAAAACATATTTGATTATATAATAAAAAGTAAAAATGAATTTAATGGAAATTTTAGTGAATTTGAACAATATTTAAAAGAATCTAATAAAAAAGAAAAAGAAAAAATGCCAATAATAACCGAACATGTAAGAAATATAATGGCTACTGAAACATGGTATCAATTAGAAGATAATACAAGAGTAATTTCAAGAAAAAATTTACCAGAAGACGCTAGAAGACAATTTTTTAGATCTAGATATGATGAATATGTAAGAGTTAACTGGCCTAATATAGAAACTCTTTTAGAGGAATTAATTTACTATGAAGGTAAAAATCCAGATATAGAGTTAGTTGAAAGAAGAAAAGAATTTTATAATTTAGTAATTGATTTTTGGTTAGAAGATCATCCAGAAGATCATGATAAAATAGATGTAGAAAGTTTAAGAAAAAAAATAAATCATTTTCATGTTAATTTAATTAATAAACCAACAATACGAATAAAAAAATAATGGGTTGTAAAACTCGTTTTTTTAATTTATAATGAAAATAGGTGAGTAGTAATGAGTATGGAATATCAAATACCTATGGTTTCACTAATATTTATATGCATGTTGGGAATGATTTATTTATTTAAACAAAAAGTTAAAGTAGCAGAAAACATTTATTTTAATATAATTCTTGTAGTAACAATATTGGAAACGTTGATTAATACCACGTTGCATATTTTGTGTGCAATATTCGGATACGATGAATTAACTGGAAAATATTTCATGCTTTTAAGGGATATAAATGGCATCTTAGGAATGTTATTTGTTATAGTTTTTTTGTCACTATTAGCATATGTACTAACAATAAGTTATAAAAAAATAGCTCAAAACAAAAAAATAGTGTTACTAACTATTTCAATAATAGCGGTAATATTTAAAATAATTACATCATTTACATCTATTGAAATAATAAAAATTGGAAATACACATAACGTTACTGGATCAACTATAGATATAACATTTGCAACAGTAGCAAGTCTTTTGGCAATCACGCTATTCTTTGTTATAAAAAACATCAAAAAAAGAGATAAGAGATATTTACAAGTTTTATATATGACCATACTAATGGTGCTAATATATTTAGCTGTATTATTTATACCAGGATTAATATTATATGATTTAGGATTAGTGTTATTATGTTATATAATGTATTTTTCTATTGAAAATCCTGATGTTAAATTAGTACGAGAATTAAATTTAGCGGTTGACGCTGCAAACAAAGCAAATTTAGCTAAATCAGATTTTTTATCAAGTATGAGTCATGAAATAAGAACTCCACTTAATGCAGTAGTTGGACTTTCTCAAGATATGTTAGATGATAAAAATTTACCAGAAAAATATAGAAATGATACAAATGATATAGTTAGTGCTTCAAATACACTTTTAGAAATAGTGGGAAATATTATAGACATATCTAAAATAGAAAGTCAAAAAATCGAAAGAATAGAAACAAAATATAATATAAAAGAAGTAGTAGAGACAGTAAAAAGAATAAATCAAACAAGAATAGGTGATAAAGATATATCGTTAACTGTAAAATACAGTGCAGATTTGCCAGGCGAGTTGTATGGAGATAAACAGCATATCAAACAAATATTAACAAACATATTATCAAACGCTACCAAATACACTGAAAAAGGTTATATTAAAGTCACAGTAAAAAGTATAAACAAAAATGATAAGTGTTTACTAATGATATCAGTTGAAGATACTGGAAAAGGAATAAAAAAAGAAGACTTAGAAAAATTATATAATAAATTTGAAAGATTAGATGCTGAAAAAAATTCTACAGTAGAAGGAACAGGTTTAGGTTTAGCAATAACAAAAAAATTAGTAGATTTATTGGGGGGTACAATAAATGTACAATCAAGTTTTGGTTTTGGATCATTATTTATGATTCAAATACCACAAATTATTAGTAGTATGGAAGAAAAGGAAACAACAAAAACAGAGTTAAGTTGTGATATTAGTTTTTTAAAAGGAAAAAAAGTTTTAATAGTTGATGATAATTTACTTAACATAAGAGTTGCAAAAAGAATGTGTGAAAAATTGTATGCTAAAACAGAAGATTGTTTAACAGGAAAAGAAGCAATCGAATTAATTAAAAAAAATAAATATGATTTAATATTAATGGATATAATGATGCCAGAAATGAATGGAATCGAAACATTTAATATTATTAAAAAAGATAAAAAATTTAATACTCCAGTAATAGCTCTTACTGCAGATGCTATATCAGGAGCAGAAACAAAATACACAGAATTAGGTTTTGACGATTATTTATCTAAACCATTTTCAAAAGAACAATTAGGTAGTATTGCTAATAAATTATTAAATAAAAAGAAATGATAAATCATTTCTTTTTGCATGTATTAATTCTTTTTAAATTAAGAAC
>CAYJNH010000034.1:911-11246 GCA_964371705.1 uncultured Muribaculaceae bacterium | reverse complement strand
ATTTACTGTTTTTTCCTTGCCATGAATTTCTTTTTTTCATTTCCTTATCTATATCATTTAAAACACAAAATTTTTTTAAAAGCCATTTAGGTTCGAATAAATCTTCCTTTACTGGATCTCCAGTTATTCTTCCGATTACTATAGTGTCATTTAATATTTCTAATTGATCAATTACAATATCTATGTATTCATCTTTTGTTAAAATGTGAAAATTAGTATCTTTATATAGGTCATACATTTTAGTATCTTTACTTATATATAGCATGTGAATTTTAACTGAGTCTATGTTTAAGGTATTTAAATATTTTACTGTTTGTAACATATCATCTTTTGTTTCAAAAGGTAATCCATTTATAATATGTGCAACAGTAAATATATTATTGTGTTTTAATTTATTTGCACACTTAGTGAAGTCATCTAATGTGTGGCCTCTGTTAATTATTTTAAGTGTTTTTTCGTTAGATGTTTGTAACCCTAATTCTACTGTTAAAAAAGTTCTTTTGTTTAATTCTATAAAATATTCCATGCATTCATCAGATATACTATCAGGTCTAGTGGATATAGCTATACCTATAACGTTAGGTAGTTTTATAACACTTTCAAATATTTCTTTTAACTTATCTATTGATGCATAAGTATTAGTTCCTGCTTGAAAATATGCTATATATTTTGCTTGTGGCCATTTTTTATGTAATATCTCTTTACCTTTATTAAACTGATTTTTAATACTGTCTTTACTATTTACTATATTAGATTTACTATTATCTTTACAATAAATACATCCATCAGGTTTATTGGGACATGAAAAATTAGCGTCTAAAGGAACTTTAAACACTTTGGTATTATATTTGTTTTTTAAGTAGTAATTTAAAGTATGATATCTTTTGTTATCTAGTGTATATTCAAACATATTGCCTCTTTTTAATTATACTATATATTTTAAATTAATAAAAGATATGTTATAATTTAATTATGGTAGGTATTGTACTTTATTAAATATTTTTCAAAAATTAAAAATATTAAACGAGAATATTAATTATGATCATCAGTATGAACTTGAAAATAAATCTGAAGAAGAAATTTACCAAGAAATATATAATAGAAATGATTTTAATAATTATTTTGTAGGATATGATGGAGAAGTAAGTGGTGTAAACTTAAAAACATTATTTAATATAGTTATTAGTAGTAATGATAGATCTGATAATAAATTTGTTGTAGTTCTATTTTTAAATGAATTAGCTACTGATAATAATATAATTAGAAACATGTTAAATAGAGTTAATGATAATGAATTATATAATATTGTTTATGAATTTGATGAAGAGAATTATATTAATAAAATAACAATTAATTAATATAAAAAGGAAGTATATGAAAGAAAAATTTATAGTATTGGGAGCAGTAGGACATATAGGCTTTAATGTAGTAAAAAAATTAGTAAGCATGAAAAAAAATGTGAAAGTTTTACTAAATAATAAAAAATATGAAAATAAATTACCTAATAATATTGAAATATTTTATGGTGACATTAGTAAAAAAGATTCTTTAAAAGAAATTTTTAAAAATGAGAAAAAAAATATTTTATATGTAATTAATTGTGTAAATTATTATTCAACTGAAGAAAATGATAATAAAAAAATTTATACTACATCTGTAGTAGGTAATAAAAACATTTTAGAATCTTGTGTGATTAATAATGTTGATAAATATGTATATATCAGTAGTTATGAAGCTTTTTTAAATGAGGTATCTTATTTTGGTGAGTGTAAAAAAATAGCTTTAGATGATATTAATGAATATGAAAATAAACTAAATATAAGTACTATTATTCCAACAATGTTTATAGGTCCATATGATTATAGAGGTAATATTATTAATAATTATTTATATAATTTTTATCTAGGTAATTTAAGATCTTTTGTTAAAGAAAATATTAGTATATTGGATGTTAGAGATATAGCAGATGCTGCAATAAATGCTGCTTTGTATGGTAAGCCATCAAAAAAATATTTTTTGAATTCTAGTGATATGAATACTGAATATTTGATAAATGAATTTGCTAAAATGTGTGAAGTAAAAAAAATCAGAAAATTTTATTCTTTGGAACAATTGTATAAAAAAGAAAATATGATGAAAAAGATTTGTGAATATAAAAAAATCAAACCTTATTATAATAAAAATTTATTAAAGTGTTTAGAAAAAACACTTTTTGATTCATCTGATTCTTGTAAGGATTTATATTTTAGTCCTAGAAATATATTAGAAACTTTAAATGATACAAAGTTGTTTTTTGATAGTGTTAAAAAGTAATTCTTTATATTTGGGTTAAAGTATGATATTATTTTAAATAAAAAGGGGAAATAATTATGTTAGTTTATGGAAAAAATGTATTAAAGGAACTAGATAAAAAGAAAATAAAAAAAGTTTATGTATCTAGAAAAGATTATTATGATTATCTTATTAAAGAAAAGATCAAGTACGAAATGGTTAATAATAATAAATTAGATAATATGATTAATGGTAATCATCAAGGTATAGTAATTGAAATAGATGATTTTGAGTACAAAACATTAAATGATGTAGATAGTGATTTTGTTGTAATATTAGATCATTTAGAAGACCCATATAATTTTGGTGCGATTATTAGATCTTGTGCTTGTGCAGGAGTTAAAGATATTATAATACCAAAAAACAGGTCAGTAAGTGTTAATGAAACTGTTATGAAAGTTAGTGCTGGAACTTTAAATAAAGTAAATATTATAAAAGTTTCAAATATAGTTAATTCAATAAATTATTTGAAAGATAAAAATTATTTTATTTATTCAAGTGATATGGATGGAATTGATTATAGAAAAGTTGATTTTAGTGAAAAAAAAGTTCTCGTTATTGGTAATGAAGGAACTGGTGTAAGTCGTTTAGTTAAAGAAAATTGTGATGAAATTATTTCTATAAAAATGGTTAGTGAGACTGAAAGTTTAAATGCAAGTGTTGCTGCAGGAATATTAATATTTGGAATGAGGGATTAACTTGAATAAAGTAATAAATTCAGATGAAGAATTATTAATGATGATTGATACAGGTGATGAAACAGCGAATGAACTTTTGTTTAATAAATATAAACATGTTATTGATATTCTTATAGCCAAATATAATTCTATATTTTATAAATTGGGAATTGAAAGGCAAGAAGCATATTCCGAAGCTTTATATAGTTTTACTGATTCGGTTAATAGTTATTCGGTAAATAAAGATGCTTCATTTTCCACATTTTTAACATTATGTGTAAAAAGAAGATTAATAAAATTGGTTAGGAAATATTCGACTGAAAAAAGTAAATTTTATAGTAGTATTTATTCACTTGATTATGTATATGATGGTTTAGATGTTCCTTTAGTAGAAGTTTTACCAGATAGTACTAATAAAGATCCTTTAAATAAAATTACTCAAGAAGAAGATGTTGAATTACTTAATTTAAAAATACGTGAAAAGTTATCAAGTATGGAATATGAAGTATATGAGTATATGCTCGATAATTTAAATTATAATGAAATTGCGCTTATATTAGATAAAAATCCTAAACAAATTGATAATGCAATTCAAAGAATTAAACTAAAAATAAAAGAAATATTAGAAAATAAATAGTGTTTTTAAGTTGAAATACTTGATTTTATTGTTAATTTATGTTAAATTAATGATGAAGCACGAAAAGTGTTTTTTTAGTGGAGGTTGAAATGACTAAAAAAGTAACAAAAAAAAGTGCGAAACAAAAAAATGGTAATTTTTTTGCTAGTGTAAGAAAAGAGATGCAACAAGTAAGTTGGCCAACGAAAAAAAATGTATTTAAATATACTGTAACAACAGTAATATTTATGTTGTTTATTACAGGTTTTTTCTTATTAATTAATTTACTAATGTCTGTTGTAAAAGGATGGTTTATTTAATGGAAACTGAAAAATTATGGTATGTAGCTAATACTTATTCTGGTCATGAAAATAAAGTAAAAGAGAAACTTGAAATGCGTACTGAGTCTACGGGTATGCAAGATTATATCTATAGAGTTATAGTTCCTGAAACTGTAGAAGTTGAACTTAAAGATGGAGTTAAAAAAGAAAAGTCAAAAAAAATGTTTCCTGGTTATATTTTAATTGAAATGATTATGACTGATGAAGCTTGGTATATTGTTCGTAATACACCAGGTGTAACTGGATTTATCGGTTCTAGTGGTAAAGGGGCTAAACCTACACCACTTAACCCAGAAGAAATTGATAGGATTTTATCTAATATGGGTATTACATCAGCAAATGTTGAAACTGACTTACAAGTTGGAACTAATGTTTCAATAATAACTGGTCCATTTAGTGGTATGGGTGGTAAAGTTGAAAATATTGACTTAGATAATAATAGATTAAATATTTTAATTGATTTATTTGGTCAAGAAACAACAGTTGATGTAGAAACTCATCAAGTAAGTATTGTTTAATAAAGAAGTATTTTAAAATACTTTTTTTTATTTTTCACATATATTTCATATATTTATGTGTATAATAGTGTATAATTAATTTGTTAAGGAGAAAAAATGTTAAATATTAAAAATATTAAAAAAAGTTATAAAACCGGAGATTTTGTTCAACACGCTTTGAAAAACGTTTCCATTAATTTTAGAAAAAATGAATTTGTAGCTATTTTAGGTCAAAGTGGTAGTGGTAAAACGACTTTACTTAATATTATAGGTGGACTAGATAGATACGATAGTGGAGATTTATTAATAAATAATACTTCTACTAAAAAATATAAAGACAAAAATTGGGATGCGTATAGAAATAACTGTGTAGGTTTTATATTTCAAAGTTATAATCTAATTACACATATAAGTGTTTTAAGTAATGTTGAAATGTCCCTTACTCTTAGTAATGTAAGTAAAAGTAAGAGAAAAAAGAAAGCATTAGAAGCTTTAGAAGAAGTTGGTCTAAAAGAACATGCTCATAAAAAGCCTAACCAATTATCTGGTGGACAAATGCAGCGTGTAGCGATTGCAAGAGCTCTTGTTAATGATCCCGAAATAATACTGGCGGATGAGCCCACTGGTGCTCTAGATACTAAAACTAGTATTCAAATTATGAATTTGATAAAGAAGATAGCAGAAAAAAAATTAGTTATCATGGTAACTCATAATCCTGATATAGCTAATGAATACGCTAATAGAGTTATTGAGCTTAAAGATGGTGAAATAGTTAGTGATTCAAATGAATATAAAGAAGAAAAAGATAGTTCTAAATTAGTTGTTAAAAAAACTAAAATGTCATATTTAAGTGCGCTAGGTTTATCATTTAATAACATATTAACAAAAAAAGGAAGAACATTATTAACTGCTTTGGCTTCTTCAATTGGTATAATTGGTATAGCGCTTATCTTATCATTATCTAATGGTTTTGATATACAAATAGATAACTTTGAAAAAAACAGTTTATCGTCTATGCCTATAATGATTCAAAAAGAAGCTACGGAATTCGAAGAAAACGGAATGCCTTCAGGTGTAACTGATTTACAAGATATGGAAGAATATACTGATAAAGATGTTATTTATTCACAAGTAGATGTAATGGAAACTGCTCATGAAAATATTTTTAATGATGAATTTTTGAATACAATTGAAAATATTGATGATAAATATATTTCTGGTATAACATATAATAAAGGTTTAGGATTGAATATACTTTATATGTATAATGATGAGTATCTTTATACTACTAGTAATAAAATATCAATGAGTAGTATACCGGAAACTAATATTCTTGAAGAAAATTTTGATATATTAAATGGTAGTTTACCAACTAATAAAAATGAAGTTGTATTAGTATTAGATTCTACTAATTCAGTTTCTAAAGAAGTTTTAAATATGTTAGGATTAAATCATGAAGAAGAAATTAATTTTGAAGATGTAATAAATAAAGAGTTTAAAATAATTTTAAATGATGATCTATATACAAGTGCTAGTAATTATTATTTTCCTAAGTCTAATTATGAAGAACTTTATAATAATACAAATAATATAACTATTACTGTAACAGGTATTATTAGAAATAAAGAAGATGTAATGACATTTTTACAACCTGGAATAATATATTTAGAAAGTTTAAATGATACTGTTATTTCAGAAAATAAGAATAGTAGTATTGTTAATGCCCAAATAAATGCTGATTATAATGTCATGACTGGTGAAAAATTTACTGGTGAAGAAGGCACTTCTGCGAAAGAAATGATGTTGAGTTATTTAGGTGGTAGCACTTCTCCAATAATGATACAAATTTATCCAACTGATTTTGAATCTAAGGAAGAAATTCTTAAAATTATAGATGAGTATAATGAAAATAGTAATGAAGAAAATGAAATTATATATGTTGACTTGGCTGATATGATAACTTCACTATCTGGTAATATAATGGACGCTATAACTATAGTTCTAGTAGCATTTTCAGCAATATCACTAATAGTATCTTCTATAATGATTGGTATTATAACTTATATATCAGTTTTAGAAAGAACTAAAGAAATAGGTGTTTTAAGAAGTTTAGGTGCTCGTAAAAAAGATATAACTAGAGTATTTAATGCTGAGACTAGTATTATTGGTATATTTAGTGGTTTGTTAGGTGTAGGAATAGCAAGTTTATTATTATTCCCAGCAAATGCGATAATTTATAGTTTAACTGATTTAGAAAATGTTGCAGTACTAAATCCATTACATGCATTAATACTTATTACAGTAAGCTTTTTATTAACACTTTTAGGTGGATTTATACCAGCTAAAATGGCGAGTAAAAAAGATCCTGTTAATGCACTTAGAAGCGAATAATTTTTGCTTCTTTTTTATTTGAAATTTTATTAATAATATGTTAAATTTTAAAAAAAGGAGAAATAAAATGATTATAAATAATGATATATATGATTTGTATTTTTATTTTGCATGTGAAAGGCAAAATATATTTTATAAAAAATTAAATGGTGAATCTGAACCTTGGACTAAAGATGTTATATTACAAAATTATAAATTTTGTAATGCTTACAGAGCTAGTGATAGAGTTAGTCAATATTTAATTAAAAATGTAATATATAATGGTAATAAATATAGTAATAAAGATATTATCTTTAGAATAATTTTATTTAAAATTTTTAATAAAGAAAGTACCTGGGAAATATTAGTTAAAAATTTTGGAGATATAAAATATAATTCTTTTAATAGAAGAAAATTTTCTAAAGTACTATTAAATGAAATTAATGATGGTAATGCAATATACAATAATGCTTATATTAGTTGTGCAAATAAAGTATACGGTTATGATAAAAAACATGATAATCATCTTAAATTAATTGAAATAATGTTTGGTAAAGATAATATAGATGAAAAAATAATTAAGTCGAAAAACATGGAAGAAGCATTTAATATTTTAAAAAGTTATCCCTTATTAGGTAATTTTATGGCATATCAACTTGTTACAGATATTAATTATAGTGAAGTTGTAAATTTTACTGAAAATGAATTTACTGTAGTAGGACCTGGATCATTACGTGGAATAAAAAAATGCTTTATATCAAAAGGAAATTTATCTAATGAAGATATAATTAGGTATGTGTATGAAAATCAAGAATATGAATTTAAAAGATTAAATTTAAAGTTTAAAAAAATAGGTGATAGAAAACTTCAATTAATTGATTGTCAAAATTTATTTTGTGAACTAGATAAATATTTAAGAGAAAAAAGGCCTGATTTAAAATCTAATAGATCTAAAATAAAAATGAAATACGTTAGCAAAAAAAACATTATAAATTATAAATATCCACCAAAATGGAATGTTGATTTGAATTAATAAAAAAATGTTGACAAATAATTAATAATAGTGTATATTGTCTTTAAGTGAGGAGACATAAAGAGTTGTGAGCTGTCTCGGGTTAATACCTACACGAACTTTTTTTAAAGTACGGAGTCGCTATAATGGCTGATTACGTACTTTTTTTAATACTTTAATTACGTAATCTAATGTAAGGAGAGTGAAGTTTATGGAAAAGGTTATTGAAGTTAAAAATTTATCAAAAAATTTTAAAGTGAAAGTAAAAGAAAAAGGACTTAAAGGGAGTATTAAGTCAATTTTTAAACCAAAGTATAAAACAATAAAAGCTGTTAAAAGTATTAATTTTGAAGTAGAAAAAGGCGAAATTATTGCATTCATTGGTCCGAATGGCGCTGGGAAAAGTACTACTATCAAAATGCTGACTGGTATATTATTTCCTGATAAAGGTGAAATATCTGTCATTGGAATTGATCCACAAAAACAAAGAAAAAAACTTGCATATGAAATCGGAACTGTTTTTGGTCAGAAAGAACAATTATGGACACATTTAACTCCATATGATAATTTCAAATTTTTTGGAGCTATATACGATATTCCTGAAAGTGTAGTAGTAAAAAAAATAGAAGAATTTATATCAGTGTTTGAACTAGAAGAATTTATTAATACACCAGTAAGAAGTTTAAGTCTAGGACAAAGAATTAGATGTGAAATAGTTGCTGCACTAATTCATGAACCCAAAGTATTATTTTTAGATGAACCAACGATTGGTTTAGATCCTGTTGTTAAAGAAAATGTAAGAAGTGTTATTAAAAGATTAAATAAAGAATATAAAACTACAATATTTTTAACTAGTCATGATGTATCGGATATCGAAAAACTGTGTAAAAGAGTTATTATTATTAATAATGGTACAGTTGTTATGGATGATTCAATGGAAAATTTGAAATACAATTATTTAAATAAAAAAATAGTTGAAGCTAAAATGAAAGAGAAAATTAATTTGTCTGATGAAAATGGATTAACAATTTTGAAAGATAAAGGATATAATTTAAAGATTGAAGTAGATTTATCTAAAAAAAGTATTACTGATGCTATCAAACTTTTAAATACAGATAATATTATAGATATTAATATTAGTAATATACCTCTTGAAGAAATTATATCTTCTATATACCAAAAGAGGTAATTATGAAAAAATATTTATTTATATTTAAATCTGAATTGATGACAAATTTACAATACATATTTAATATGTCAACAAAATTTATTTCTTTTTTCTTATTTATATTTATTTTTCAAAGCTTATGGCAATATGTATATAGTGATCCATCTAAACTTATTAATGGGTACTCTGTTAATGATATGATATGGTATGTTACTATTACTGAAATTTTAATACTTTCAATAAATAGTAAAGCAATTGTAGAAAATATATGTGATGATATCAAAACTGGTAATATAGCTTATAATATTAATAAACCATATGACTATATTAAATATCAAGTTTTTAATGTTTTAGGTGGTACTATTTTGAATTTAATTATATTTATAATATTAGGTATTTTAACTGGATATATATTTATTGGTCAAATTCCTAATTTATCAGTAGTAGCAGTTATATTATTTTTATTAGCAACATTATTTTCAGTAATAGTAAATATAATATTTTTAATAGCTATAGGTCTTGTTGGATTTTATATAGAGGATTCTACACCATTTTACTGGATATATAGTAAATTTATTATAGTACTTGGAGTAGTTTTTCCAATAGAGTTTTTTCCTGAGGTAGTGCAAAAAATATTATATTATAGTCCTATATATGCGATGACTTATGGACCAGCTACTTTGTTTTTAGAAGGTAGTGTATTGTATGGATTAAATGTAATTTTAATTCAAATAATATATATTATAATAGGTTATATAATATGTAAATTGTTGTATATGAAAGGAGTGAAAAAATTAAGTGTTAACGGAGGTTAAAAATCAATTTAAAGTATCATTTTTATCTATAAAATATGCTTTAATAAAAGAAATGTTAAATAAAACAACATTTATTATGAATATAGTATTTATGATATTAAACAATGCATCATTTATTATACAGTGGATAATTTTATTTTCTTTATCTGATAATTTTGGTGGTTATACATTTAAACATGTACTTCTTTTATGGGGATTATCTGCTGGGTGTTATGGATTTTCTAGATTCTTCTTTAAGCAAGCTTTTTCTATTTCAAAAGTTATAAATGATGGAAAACTTGATTCGTATTTAGTTCAACCTAAAAATGTTCTAATATCTTGTATTACTACTAGAATTTCAACATCTGCGATAGGGGATATAATATATGCTTACATAGTACTTATAATATATGGAATAACAATTAACAACTTTATATTATTTACACTATTTTGTATTACTGGAGCTTTAATTCTTACTGCTCTTAGTATCATATTTGGTAGTTTAAGTTTTTGGTTTGGTAAATCAGAT
>CAYJNH010000034.1:0-901 GCA_964371705.1 uncultured Muribaculaceae bacterium | reverse complement strand
ATACATTAACTGATACTATAAATAATATAATGATTAGTTTTTCAACATATCCAGATACTATTTTTAATGATATTATTAAAGGTATATTTTTTACTATTATACCTTTAGGATTTGTTGCTTATCTACCAGCAAAATTAATAATTGAATTTAATATAATCAATTTATTAATAATATTTGGTATATGTATTATATTAACAACATTTGCTTTTTTAATATTTAATAAAGGATTAAAAAGATATTCATCTACAAATTTGATGATAGCAAAAATATAAAAATTAATGGATATGTTTCATTAATTTTTTTTCTATTAAATAAATAAAGTTATACATTCCATATGAAATAATTATTAAAAAGAATATTCCAGTATATACTAAATCTAAATTAAACACTTGTGTACCATATATAATTAAATATCCTATACCAGCTTTAGATACTAAAAATTCTCCCATGATAACTCCAATTAAGGACATAGAAATATTTATTTTTAAACTAGATATAATAGTAGAATAACTTGATGGTATTACTACTTTTTTTAGTATTTGTAATTTGTTTGCCTTAAATGATTGCAGTAGTTTAATTTTAATTTTATCAGTACTTAAAAATCCGTTATATATATTCATTAAACTTATAATTAAATTTATGAATAAAGCCATTATTATTATACTTTTGGTGCTTGCTCCAGCTATAATAATAATAAGTGGTCCAAGTGCAACTTTAGGTAAGGAATTTATTAAAGTTAAATACGGATCTAGTACTTTTGCAAATGTTTTAAATTCATATAATATTATAGCTAAAATAAAACCCAAAGATATACCTAGTATAAAAGCTATTATTGTTTCGTATAATGTAGTGAATATATGTATAAATAAATTATCGTTTATAAACAAGTCTTTTATAGTAA
>CAYJNH010000033.1:0-11519 GCA_964371705.1 uncultured Muribaculaceae bacterium | reverse complement strand
AATAGTATTTTCAGTATACACAGGATTAAATGTAGCAAATTATGAAATAATAAATTATACACTTCCAGTAGATACTTCACTTATGGCAATGGGTTGGCAAGGTGAATATTTACCAGAAAAAACATTAATGGATGATACAAATTATTATGCAAATAGAACTGATGAAATTATTGTGACAAAAGGAAGTTTGGAAACAAAAATAACATTAAATGAAGTACCATATTTAGAAGCTGAATTATCTGACGTAAAAGAAGTTTCAGTTGTAGAAATACCAAGATTATTTTATTTAGGTTATGAAGTTAAATTAAATGATAAAATATTAAGTTATACTGAATCAGATTATGGTTTTATAGAAATTGAAGTAGACACATCTGGAACTTTGGAAGTAGACTATAAAGGTACAGTGGCTACCAAAATAGCTGATGTCATAACAATTTTAAGTATAGTTGGATGTATATCATATTTAATTTATATTAAAATAAAAAGAAAATAAAACATAACGTTTTATTTTTTTTCACATATACAAGGTTTTTTATGATATTCACATTCATAAATATCAAGTGCTACTTCAAGTTTTTCTTTTAATATTTGCTCTAACATAGAAATATTCATAATAGTTTTAGAAACAGATTTGTTGATATCTAATAATTCTTTATTACAAACAGCTTTATCTATAGCATTTTTAATTTTCTCGCTCTCACAAGTAATAAGTTTAGCTAGTGATGATTCGATTAAAGCAATACTTTTAATAACTTCACATAAGCATCCATCTAAAGAACATGGAAAATCATCACATTCAATATCAATTCTACATTCATCATCTAAAATTATTTCACAGTACCCTTTGTGATTGTCACATATACTATTTGTTTTATCAAAAGTATATATATATTTGTATTTACAGTTTTTTAATGCAAAAACATACAAATAACAACGACTGTCAATAATCATGTAAGTAGTAATATCATCATCTATATATTTATCATTAACTAAATTACCATTTTTAGTTAATTTAGAAATGAAGGAACTACCATATTTTTCATAAGTAACAAAAATATTATCATTTGATATTCCTAGTCCTGTAATGCAAGGTTTTAATATTTTAGTAGTTTGGCATTTATTTATGAATTTTTCATTTTCACAAGCACATTTGTCAGTAACAATTTTTTTAAGAGAATAATCATTTATTTCTATTTTTATAAAATTTCCATGAATATCATTTGAAAATAATATATTTCGAATTGCTATAAATACTTTACCATTAGAGGCATTATATGCAATGCCAGTTATATTTTCATTTTTATAATTACTTGGAAAATTAATAACAATTTTTTCTGTTTCTACAAAACAGTCATCAACTATGTAAAAATGTTTATCATCATCATTTTTAATAACTATATAATAATATTTTTTATATATAGTTACAAATTTATATAGTTTTAATAATTGATTAAAACATATTATTTTTTTATCGATATTTTTGTTTTGTTTACAAAAATCATGGAATAACTCGCTTTTAGGAGAATATAAATCATTAGCTAAGGAATTAATTTTTTTCTTTTCATATTTTTTTTCTTTCATAACACATCACTATCGTACTATATGTAATTTGCCTAAATGTGTTCGCCCGGTCACAAATATGTAATTTAACATAAAATAAAATGAAAGGAGAAAATATGAACGAAACAACAAGTAAAAATCATAGATGTGAAGCTATATCAGAAATAATTTCATCAGTAGCAGAAGAACAAAGTGGATTGTCCAACATAATTAATGCAGAAGCTGAAAAAATAAAATATATTACAAATAATTCTCATAGTTCAGCAGAAATTTTAGAAGCAAATAAATCAGTGGAAAAAATGATTAATGCTATTACAAAATTAGAAGTTATACTAGCTAGCAAATTAGAATTATTTAGTGACTGTTTATGTGTTAATTGCGATACTGATAAAGAATCAGGATACTCAATTTTATCTATGACTGTTGAAACTGAAAATGGTGGTAGAATAGAGCGAGATGATGATATGAAAACATTTCGTTATTACCCAGGTAGTGTAGGAACTACAATAAAATTTGTTACTGAACCTACTGCAACAGTAACATATAAAAGTGGTATGCCAGTAGGTTTAAAATATGAAGATAATAAACTATATATTCCAACTGGTTACAGCTGGTCACAAACATATGAGATGGTTTTCACAGTAGGTGAAGAAGGATCATCTTATGAAATTACACTTATGAACATGATGTAAGATTTAATTTTTAATATAATAAGGGGGTAAAATTTTGAATCAAAAAGATACTTATACGCTAAATTACTCAAATGAAATAAATTTAGCAGAATTACAAGAACACTATCAGGAGATAGAGTTAGTAGAGGCTCCAGAGATAAATACGAATACCATTAGTGGTAAAGTAGAAGATCAAGACGGAACAGATGTTGTTAATGCAACAGTAAAGTTATTTGACACTGAGTTCAATCCGATAAAACATACAATGACAAACGAAACAGGAAATTATACATTCCAAAATGTACCTAGAGGAGATTATATTGTTTATGCAGTAAAAGATGGATATTCAATGTCATTAAAAAGACCTCTTACATATAACGGAACAGAAGTAACGTTAGCAGAATTAATAATAAATGAAGATACTACTTACACTAAAGGTAATGTATATGGTTATGCATATGATGACCATGGAAATGAATTTGATGGAGCAGTAGTAAAATTGATTAATTCAGGTAATATCACTGTAGCAGAAACAGTAACTGCAACTGATGGAGAATTCATATTTAGTAAAATAGATGCAGGTCAATATACTTTAACTGCATCAGCAGATGATTACATAGTATATACACCAATACAAATTGAAGTAGTAGATGGAAGTAATACAGAAGAAAATATTCATATGAATAAAGTTGCAGCTGCAAAAGAAGGAACTATTAATGGTATAGTATATAATAAAAATAGAATACCTTTAGTAGGAGCAGTAGTGGGATTATATGAGTCAGTTGGAGAAGGTTTAGAAAAAGCACTTAAACTTAGAAAAACTTGTAAAACAAATTCTGAAGGAAGATATTTTTTTGGTGTAGTACCAGAAGGAAAATGGGTAGTAAAAGCTAAAGCAACAATACCAACAACATAGTAGATAAAAGGTTTATTATAAAATAAACTTTTTTTAATGATAAAAATCTATTGTGTAAATGATACACATTTGTTATAATGGATTAAAGGAGTAAAGATGGTTAATAAAAATAAGAAAAGAGCTGATTACTTAACGTGGGATGAATATTTTATGGGAGTATCTATGATATCCGCTATGAGAAGTAAAGATCCATCAACACAAGTAGGTGCATGTATAGTATCAAAAGAAAATAGAATTTTATCAATGGGATATAATGGGGCACCTAATGGTTATGATGATGATAATTTTCCTTGGGATAGAGAAGGAGATCCCAAAGAAACAAAATATTTATATGTAGTTCACGCAGAAAGAAATGCTATTTTAAATTTTAGAGGAGAAAGAAGAGATTTAGTAGATGCAAAAATTTATGTTGATTTATTTCCTTGTAACGAATGTGCAAAAGAGATAATTCAGTCTGGAATTAAAGAGGTAATATATTTATGTGATAAATATGCCAGTACAGATGAAGTAATAGTTTCTAAACATTTATTTGATGAATGCAAAGTAAAATATAGACAATTAAAAATAAATAAAGAAATCAATATAAAAATAAATAACAAATAACACTAGAAATAGTGTTATTTTATTGACAATAAAATAATTATAAAGTAAAATGTTGACTATAACCAACAAAGGAGCAAGTATGAAAAATACGCAAAATTTATATTTAAAAACAATGTATTTGTTATATATTGAACACGGTAAAATAAGAGTTACAGATGTAGCTAATAAATTAGGATACTCTAAGTCAAGTGTGTCTAAGGCATTAGTTAGATTAAATAATAGTGGTTTAATAATATATGAAACATACAAAGATATAGAATTAACAGATGATGCAAAACAAATTGCAAAAAAAATTATATCAAAAGAGGATATATTGGAAATATTTTTTGTTGGTGTATTGAATATATCAGAAGGGCAAGCTAAAAAAGATATCGACATAATAAGTGAATATTTATCAGATGAAACTAAAGATAAATTGAAATTATATATTGAAAAATCATTAAAAATAAATAACAATAATAATTGTTGTTGTAATAAAGATAATGATGAATGCAAAAAGTGTGTCACTAAGATAGTAAAAAATAGAGTTGAATCTAATCAAAAATGGTTAGATATATTAAAGGAGAAGAAGTAATGTTCTTGAAAATAGAAAATGTTTCATTTATAAAAGAAAATAAAACAATATTAAAAAATATAAATTTAGAAATAGATTTAAATAAATTAGTTGTAATCACGGGTCCAAATGGAAGTGGAAAGTCAACATTAATGAAATTAATAGCGGGAATAGAAATTCCTACTGAAGGTAAAATATATTATAATGGTAAAGATATTACTAATATGGATATGACTAAAAGAGCTTTATTAGGAATTGGTTATGCATTTCAACAACCTATAAAATTTAAAGGTTTAAATGTATATGATGTATTAAATATAGCATCTGGAAATCAAAATGATGAAAATAAAATAAAAAATATATTAAATAAAGTTGGACTTAATCCAGAAGAATATATTAATAGAAGTTTAGATACAACTTTATCAGGTGGAGAACATAAGAGGATTGAAATAGCGTCTGTATTACTAAGAGATAATATGTTAACAATATTTGATGAACCAGAAGCAGGTATAGATTTATGGAGTTTTAATGAATTAATAGATTTATTTAATTCATTTAAAAATAATAATTCTACTACTATTATTATATCTCATCAACAAAAAATTCTTGAAATAGCAGAAGAAGTAATTTTGATTAAGAATGGAAAAATTAATAAAGTAGGAACATATAATGAGGTGATTAAGGGTGAGTAAAGTAATTGATAAATTAAATAAGGAAGAAAAAAATATACTTGAAAACATTACAAATATTAATGATGTAGAATTTGGTGCGTATAACATTAGACATAACGGAAAATTATATTCTAAAAAAGTTACAGAAAACATTAATATTGTAGGAAAAACAGATAGTGAAGGTATAGACATAATAGTAGAAAGTAATTGTCAAAATGAAAATGTGTATATACCAGTAATAATAAGTAGTGGAGGAATAAATGATTTAGTGTACAATGATTTTTATATTAAAGAAAATGCAAAAGTAACAATATACGCTGGGTGTGGTATAAATAATTGTTCACATGATTCATCAGAACATTCTGGAATACATAGATTTCATGTAGGAAAAAATGCAACAGTAAAATATATAGAAAATCATTATGGTCATGGAACAGGAGAAAAAATACTAAATCCAGTAACAGAAGTATATTTAGAAAAAAATAGTAAACTAGAAATGTATACTACTCAAATTGAAGGAGTAAATTCTACGATAAGAAAAACAAGCGGAAATATAAGTGATGATGCTACTTTAATAGTTAGAGAAAATATTAAAACACATGATAAACAGTACGCAAAAACAATATTTGATGTTAACTTAGATGGAGAAAACTCAAGTTGTCATTTAGTATCTAGAGCTGTAGCTTTAAATGATTCGTTGCAAGAATTTGTTTCAAAACTTACAGGAAATAAAAAAAGTTATGCACACAGTGAATGTGATGCAATACTTGAAGATAATGGAAAAGTAATAGCTAAACCGGAAGTAATTGCTAATTGTCCTGATGCAACACTTATTCATGAAGCAACAATTGGTAAGATCGCTGGTGAGCAATTAATAAAATTGATGACGTTAGGATTAACAGAAAAAGAAGCAGAATCAGTTATAATAAATGGTTTTTTAAAATAAAAAAAGAAACAATGTTTCTTAAAAAAGTAAAATTAAATAAAGTACATATAAAAGAAGGAATAATAAACCATGCCTTTTTGAAATTGTATTTTTTTTATTTAAATTAGAAAATATTATTAATAAAAATGAAGCTATTAATAGTATTATTAAATGTTCATTATAAAATGTATCATACGTAATAGGTTTAATAAATCCACTTATACCCACAATAAGTGTTAAATTCATTATATTAGAACCTATGATATTACCAATAGCCATTTCATTTTCACCTTTTAAAGTAGTAACTATATAAGTAACAATTTCTGGTAAACTAGTACCTAGAGCAATTAATGTTAATCCAATTATTCCATCATCAATATTTAAAAGGACTGCTAAATTAGTAGCGTTATCAACTACAAACCTAGATCCAACGATTAATAGTGCAATACCAGAAAGAATAAATATTATTGTTTTTTTTATATTCAAATCAAGATCTTTAGGTCTTCCTAAAACGGTTTTTTTAGTTTTAAATAGATAAAGTAGAAAACTTCCTATAGTAAAAAGTAAAATTATTGAATCGCTTCGAGATATACCATCACCATTATTAGCTAAAAAATAAAACATAAATGTAGTTATTACCATAAAAGGAATTTCAATTTTGATATTTTCTTTGCTAAAAGTAATGTTTTTAAATAAAACAGCAATACCAACAATCAATAATATATTAGTAATATTTGTTCCAATTAAATTTCCTAAAATA
Organism: uncultured Muribaculaceae bacterium; assembly: GCA_964371705.1. Classification (GTDB taxonomy): domain Bacteria; phylum Bacillota_I; class Bacilli_A; order RF39; family UBA660; genus CAKOSP01. The sequence goes on along the minus strand of CAYJNH010000033.1, from coordinate 4,860 downwards.
ATATCAGATGTTCCTGATAAATTAGCTTGAAGACTAATGAATAATTCTGGAACTGATGTTCCAAATGCAACTAAAGTAAGTCCAACAATGGCCTCGGGTATTCTAAATTTATTAGCAATAGCTTCAGATCCAGTTATAAGAAAATCTGCGCCTTTTATAAGAAGTAAAAAACCTATAATTATTAATATTAGTTCTAACATTTTATCACCTGTATTAAGTATACAAAAAATATATTAACTATACAATATAAAATACTGCATATATACAATGTTATATAATTAATAAACTAATAGCCATGATAAACATTCCAAATACTACACCAGTAGTTATACTACTTTGACTTCCATATTTTTTAGCTGAAGGAAGTAGTTCATGTAAACTAATATATACCATAATCCCTGCTACGGATGAAAATATGAATCCAAACATTATATCATTCATAAAGGGAAGTAATATAGCATAACCAAACAAAGCTCCAAGAGGTTCCACTATTCCAGATAAAAAAGAATATTTAAAAGCCTTCATTCTGTTTCCAGTAGCGTAGTAAATAGGCATAGATACCGCAATACCTTCAGGAATGTTATGTATAGCTATTGCAATAGCTATAGCTATACCTAATGATGGATCATCTATTGCAGATATAAATGTAGCCAAACCTTCAGGAAAATTATGTATTGCAATAGCTATAGCAGTAAATGTTCCCATTTTTAATAATTGTTGCTTACTATTCGAAGAAACATTTTCTCCATTAGGTATAAATTTATTGATTAGTGCAATAAATAGTATCCCAAAGAAAAAACCACCAGCAGCAATCCAAGGACCTACATAATTACCTGTTGCTTCTATTAACGAATCATTAGCTTTTACAAAAATTTCAACAAGCGAAACATAAATCATAACTCCAGCTGAAAAACCTAAAGAAACAGCTAAAAACTTTTTGTTATTGTTTTTAGTAAATAAACTAATTAAGCCGCCTATTCCAGTAGAAAGTCCAGCAAATAACGTTAAAAGTAAAGCAAAAATAAAATTGTTCTCCACTTATAATCATACCTTTCTTTCATAAGTTATGTTTTGTATATTAAATGGTTACATTTTGTAATCATTTTTATATATAATTTTTTTGTTTTATTGAAAATAATATATATATAAGATATAATTGTTAGGAGGGAAAAATATATAAGATGAAGATAATAATGAGTTTAGTTTTATTTGGTTGCATATTGTTTATGAGTATAGGATACTCAGCTTTAAATTCTGAATTGAGTATAAGTGGAGAAGCAGTAGTATTAGCAGAAGGTGATATTCAAATTACTAATATAACTGTTTTATCGGCAGAAACAGGTGCTTTTTTAACATATAATCCAAGTTTCACAAATGATTCAAGTAATATTGGTGTAACATTACCTAGTCAAGAATCAAAAATAACGTTGCTTATTGAAGTAACAAATAATACAAATAATTACTATCATTTAGATCAGATAATAGAAATAGATAATAACAACAATATAAATTACGAAATCAAAGATAAAGATATAATATACTTTCCAGAGCAAAGCATTACTGAAATAGAAATTACATTTAGCTACAAAGATTTAATTAATTCGAATATAGAAATAACATTAAATATGGATTATGTTTTTGAAAAAACAACATACAAAAAACTAGAATATTTAACGTTTTCAGGAAATGAATATATTGATACAGGGATATTAAATACCGGTGATTATATTTTTGAAACCGAATACATGCAAACTGCATATACAGCCAATGATGGAGGATGGATTTTTAATGGCAGAGCTCATTATAGTTATTCTTTGGGTGTTTTTAGTGGTAAAAGTGGTATTTTTAACGGATACGGAGCAGCAACTTATTCTAGTCAACCTACATCGGTTTTTAATGTATGGTATACATTATATTATTCAAGATTTGAATTTTTTATAAATGATGTATCTCGGACTGTAGTAGGTAAAAAATTAATCCCAGAAACATACGAAAGAACAATTCTTATTGCCGGAGCAACTGTTAATTATAATGCAACTCAAGATGTTAGACATTTTAGAGGAAACATTAAATGCTTCAAGGTAACAGATGCAGTAACAGGAAATGTGCTAAAACATTTTGTGCCTGCTGAAATTACGGAAGGTGTAAATGCAGGTGAAATAGGATACTGGGATGTAGTTAATGATCAATTTTATACAAATTCTGGTACTGGTAATATAACTGGAGCATAAAAGAACTTGTTAAAAAAATAAAATTATATGTATTTCCAAAATTATATATGTTAAACTATTGATAGTAAGATATTACGTACCAGCTGAAATTATTGAATGATACAATACGGGGGAAGTTGGGTATTGGGATGAAGTAGAAGGTACATTTCATACAAACGATGGAACAGGTGAGTTTTTATATCCATAAAAAAAGTGAACTAATAAAAGTTCACTTTTTACTTATTTGATATTAATTCATAATTAATATCAGAACATAAAATGTAGATATTAGGTTCATTTTTATCATCTGCAAAACATATTACATTTTTGTTATTATGTTTTATGAAATTTAAATAAATTTTGTATATAAAGTCCCAAGAGTGAATATCGTTAATTTTATATTTAACTATATTATGAAATGTAAGAATAATATAGTTATTTTCTTTTGCTATATTTATTTCTTTTTTCCAAAATAATTTTAGCGTTAATATTATTTTATCATTAACTACATCATAATTTATTTTATAATACGAACAATCGTGTAAAAAATGAAAATTTTTATTAAATTCTTTGATATCAGTAATGTTTTTTATTGTTTTCATAAATTATTTTCATCTCCAAACACATTATATCTCAAGCTAACTGATTTATCAACAATGTTATAAAAACAAAATAAAATATAGAATTTCAGATACTTCTTTCTATATTAGAAATTATTGGGGTACAAATCTATTGCATTTTATTACAAAGATTTTTAATAAATGTATTCACATCACTAGAATTAAAAAAATATTATCGTCTAAAATCATTGTATCACTAATTGTAAAACTTTACTATTTTAATGAGAACAATAAAATGATGAGAGTGTGATATAATATTTTATATAATTATTGTTCAAAGTCTCCTTTTTTGTCTTTATATTAAGTATTGTCATTCACTTCTTTAATATTGTTATATCTATCACTAGATAAAATGTTATACTAAAATAAGTTCATAGCAAAATCAAAAAAACATTTAAAAATGTCTGAAATTTTTGAAATCAAAGGATATCAATGTTTAAATTATAATTACAAAAAAAGTTGAACTTTTGTTAGTTCAACTAAAATGTCATTTGGAGCAAGTGTTGGAGGTATTTACAACTTATGCTAAAGACGGTAGATGTAACTCAATCACTATATATAGTATACCATAATTTTTAATAGTGGTACTTATTTATTATTTTTTAAAAATTTTGTACTTCACTTATATGAATTCATCTTTAGCGGTAGAACTTATCTTCTTCTGCATATTCATAATTCGAATTATTAGTTCCTGAATATATTTCGTCATAAAATTCTGAACTTTCTTCAGCTGTTTCTGTACAATATTCATCATAGCTGTAATCAGGAATGATGTTAAATCTTTTTGGGTTATATTTATCATTTGGATGAGCATAATAAGGTATATCATCTAATCCTAACTCTGTAAGGAAATAATTCCCGTGATTTTTTTTATTGTAATCATAATTAATTATTTTGAATTTTAAATAAGTTATTATTTCTCTTTGGAGTCTAGTTACTAAATAGTTACTATTTTTCACTTTTTCTACAAAAATTTTAAACTCCCATTCTTCTGCTTTTTTTCTAAATTCCTTAAATTTTAATAGCCACATTTTCCTTTGTTCATCGGTACCATTATCATAAAATTTGTTTTTAAGTTCCCATTCCTCTAAAAACCAAGCGTCCGTAAAAGCGCCACTCGAAAATAAATAATTGTGTTCTTTTTCTAATTTGTCATATTCTTCTTTATTAAATTCTTCTAATTCCATATTGCTTTCAAAATCACTAATACAATCAGATAGTATTTTTTCAAAAACTTTCTTTATAGCTTTTTGAATTTCTGTTCCAATTTCTATTTTTCGAAAATACAGTATTCTTTCATTTTCAGAATAATCTGGAACAAGTCCAATTGCACCCTTTGTATTAATTTCATTAATATTTTTTAATATTTTAAGTTTGTTATATGTATCTATAAAATCAATATGCTTCAATTCACCATCAGGTAGTAAAGATTCTCCTCCTATGTTTGTGTGCTTAGGAAATAATTTCATTAGAAGATTAAATGCATCCATTGTTTTTTCAATAAAACATTTAGCATAAAAATCAGGTGAAACATAGGCTTTATCACCATTTGAATTAAACAAAATTCCGTTTCCATCTATTGAAAAATTTGGTATATCTAAAAGCTTCCTCATATCTAATGAAAAACTATTGGTTTCAATAATACGTTTTCCCAAAATTGGTATATCGATAATAGTTTGTTTATTATTAAATTTGTTTTTAAATAAACTGTCTTCTAAAAAAAATAACAAAAAATCTTCAAAGTCGTGTAATGTAGAAACAAGTTCAGTATGTCTATCAAATTCCATTCCATAATTTTTTCTTTCCATTTTCTTTCCCCCTTAAAATGTTGTGGTATATAATACCATTTCAAAAAAAAATTGTCAAATTGTTAGATAGATTGTATTAGAGTGTGATAATTCTATTTAAATATATAATATTTTTTGATATTACATAAAAAAAGTCAAACTCATAAAAGTTCGACCAAATATCCAATTGGAGCAAGTGAGGAGAATCGAACTCCCATCTCGACCTTGGCAAGGTCATATATT
>CAYJNH010000032.1:0-13553 GCA_964371705.1 uncultured Muribaculaceae bacterium | reverse complement strand
ATTCTCTTTAAATTTATTATACTACATATAATCATAATAAAAAAGATAGAATTTTCTATCTTTAAATATTCAATTTTTTTTTATTTTAATTATTCACATGTAAATTCATTTAATTCATAATTTTTTTTAACTGAATCATAATCTAATTCCTCAATTTTCATTTCTTCTAAGTAATCAGAATCAACTTTTGATAAGTCAATATTTAATTTAACTGTTATTTTAGAATCTGAATTTGATGAAGAACATGATACTCCTTCAACATCATCATATTGACTACATACTGAATTTAATTCCTCATTAGTTGGTTCAGTAATATAATCAAATTCCATAGATACTTCCAATGAAGACATATCATTGTTTTTAAACTTCATACTCATTGTTTGATTTACTTCCCATTCTTCATCGTAATATTCACATGTAAGATTTTTTTCACCACACCCTGTGATAATTAAAAGCATTATTATTGCTAAGGCACTGTACTTAACTTTTTTCATTTGTCACACCTCCTTTATTTTATAAACTAATTATATCATAAAAAAAGAAAAGTATATAATATTACTTCTCTTTTTTATAAAATATTCTGCCCAATAATAATCCAACTAATGAAATTACTATATATACTACTATATAAAATGTAGCTGTTGAATTATAATATATAAATATTGTAGGAATAAACAATATACCTGAAATTAGTGGATAAATGATATTAAATTTGCATTTCACGCCATATATAAATGATAAAACAAAATTAACTATAGGCACCAATAACAATAGTACAAACATGGCAGATCCTGTATCTTTAATTATTAATGGACTAACATAATAAGCAAGTAATAATACAGCTATATAAATTATATATTTTTTCATAACCTTCTCCTTATTATTAATATACCACAAAAAAACAACTTTTTAAAGTTATTTCATTTCTATTTGGTGCCCAAGTACAGGACATTTGGAAATTAAAATTTATCCATATCTATTCCTTTTGAATTATAGTATTTTCTTATATTTTCTAGGTCTCTGTATATTCCTTTATTAAGTTCATTATTATATGCGTTGTACTCTATATTATCTTTATTATTTTCAAGTTCTTTTTTTATATCATATGGTACTTTAATAAACTGAAAAGAAATACTGCTTATTTCTTTTGATGATTCACCTTCGATTATTAAATAGTGTGCTTGAGTTAATTGTTCAACTTTTGAATCTTTTAACTCATTTCTAATCAGTTCAATAGGGTTCCCAACGCTTCCTGTGTTTATGATAGTTTTATTATACAATTTATCCATATATTGTTTATGTATATGTCCATAAACAATTATATCTGCTACTTTATCAGATATTATATTATTAGTTGGTAAAAACTGATTGTATTTTAAATTAAAATCATCAAAATTCATTACTATTTCGTCATCTTTATTAGGTCCAGCATGAAAAAACCTTACTAAATTCCCACTTATGTATTCTTCATGTGAATATGGTAAATTTTGAATATATTTTTTATTTTCATCTGATATTAATGATTTATTCCATTTAATTCGTTTTATTTCCATTTCTTTTTCTATTTTAGAATAATCTTGATCACTTGTAAAAAATCTATCAACATTTCCTTTAAGCACTACATCACATTTTTCTTTAACTAAATTAATGCATTTATTTGAATTAATACCTTTTCCTATAATATCACCAATACATATTATTTTATCTACTTTTTTATTTTCAATATCTTTCATTACAGAAATTAAAGCTTCACAATTTGAATGTATATCTGAAATTACTGCTATCTTCATAAGTTTCTCCTTTTCTTTTACAAACACACTCGTTATTGGTTATACCGATTGCGTAGTGTGTTACTCTATTGACTTATCATTTTTTATATGATTATTTTCTATGTTATCTATTTTCTCTATATTATTATCATTTTTTAAAATATTATATTGTTTTATTGCAATTTGATTTAATCTACCAATTCTATGCTTTTGATTTAGATTTTGTTCAATCATATCGGCGTTTATCACTTCTAAATTTGATAAAATAATTAATTGAATTATATCTGCGTAATCTCTCATATTACCTTTTTTATTTGGATTTAATAATTGCCACTGTTTAGCAGTCATACCAAATAACGCTACATTTAATAAATCTGCTTCCTCCTGGTATATAAACTTTTTTTGTTTTTCACTTATTACTGGAATTATATTTTCTTTTATAGAATAAGTGTGAACTCTATAATTAGTTTTTGTTAAACTTCTTCTAACTGACCACTCAATTTTATTTTGATATGATTCACTACTTTTTAATCTTTGAAATTCTTTTATTAAATAAAGTTTAAACTTCGGGTCTAACCAAGAAGCAAATTCAAGCGCTATATCGCTATGGGCAAATGTACCTATACTATATTTCCCACTGCTAGGAATAATACCTACTCCATTAAATTCTTTTTTCCATCTTGTTGGAGTCATTGTAAATCTATTAAATCCTATTTCTGAGTTTTTAATTACGTGTAATTGCGCGTAATTAAATTCTGGATTATTTAATTCCTCCCACAAGCTATAAAATTCAAAAGAATTTCTATTAGACATCCAGTTTCTTATAATGTCTGATGCTGTATTAGGATTAAAATAACTTGCTAAATCTGTTAATGATATATAATCTTCGTTTTTAACTCTTAAAATTCTTATATTAGATTCTTTAATATTTAAAACTGCTGTAATTTTATTCATAGGTTATAATCCTTTCTTAATTAATTTTTATTATAACATACAAAATAAATTTATCACAAAAAAACGAACCCTTTTAAAAGGTTCGACTACTTTCCTTATGGTGCCCGTAGCCGGAGTCGAACCGGCACGATTTATGGTCGCTGGATTTTGAATCCAGTGCGTCTACCAATTCCGCCATACGGGCACTTGTTATAATTATAACATATTTTTTTATTTTAGGAATAAAAAAAGAGAATATTCTCTTTTATTACATTACTAATTGTAGCAATACATAAACTACTGCTGCTAGAAGTGTATAAGATGCAACAAACATTAAAGGAAATTTATCTTCGTCTAAACTTTCTGTTGATCTAATAACTTGGTATAAAGTAATTATAAAATATAGTGCTCCGATTCCTACTATAGGTAATACTAAAGATGGGAATACTAATGCTACTAATGTTGCTGCTAGCATTACTACTGCATCTATCATTGTAACTAAACTTACAGTTACTAACATTTTTTTGATATTCACTTCTTTTTTCATTATTTTATTAAGCACTATGTAAAATGCTCCAATAATTAGTCCATAATATAATGCAGTTATAATTGCTGAAGTAATAAATAAATTGATTGTTTTTACTGAAATTTCAACTTCATAGTCCTCTATATCAATTTCTAATATAGTTCCTAAAAACCCTTCAAATTCATCTTGATCTTTATTAAGATAATCTTGAGCTAATCCTAATACTACGTATCCTGCTCCATCAGTATCATTTATTTCTTCTACTGAATTAGTTACGTTAACTGTAATAAATATTGCCTGTGCAATAACTGCTATAGCCAGTAAAATGTAACCTAAATTCAAATTCTTTACTGTAGCATATTTTTTTGCTGTTATGACAGGTTTTGTAAATATTCCTTTAACAATTTCTATAACATTATTTTTTACTTCAGAAGTATCTATTTTAGTGTCTACAACCACTTTTTTAGAACTTTCTTCTTTTGTTGCTTTACAATTACAACTTTTTCCTTCTGCTAATTTTTTTCCACAATTTGTACAAAATTTTGACATTTTTTTACCTCCTATTAATAACTTGAAAAGTATGTTATTACATACAATGCGTCAACTAGATGATATTCTCCATCTATATATTCTACTGATAAATTCAAGTAAGTATCATCACTTTTTTCAATTTGCTCAATACTTCCATCATATAAATTTTCTACTTCCATTTTAAAATCATAATCTATATCCATTGATATATCTATGGTATTTCCATCTAAACTTAAGTAACTTAATTCACTACCTGTAATTTCTAAACTAGTCAAAGTATAATTATAACCAACTACAGCTGACAATATGCTTGTATAAATATCTTTTATTTCATCATCTTTAAATTGATCTTTTATATCATCATATGTTTTTCCTTCAATAGCGTAGTTGTAAAGTTCAGATAAGTCATTTAAAGCTCCTGACATCATTTCTTCTTGCGCTTCTTTGCTTATATCATCTGAAGAAATATAATCTAATTCATATTCATTAAAATATTCTGAAGGTGTTATAGTTTCTTCTATTACAATTCCACCAAATATTTCTACTTTAATTTCATATTCTAATCCTAATATTTCTGGAATTATATAAACATCGTATTCATCATCTGACTCATCTTTATCTAAGTATTTTGAATCGAGCTCTTTTTCATTTATCGTAACTACTGAATCTTTAAATACTTTTATTTCATAATCTTCTATTGTTGTAAAAATATTTTCTCCATATATTTCTTCAACTGATTCGCTTTTAATATTCCATTCTTTAAAAATTAGAAATATACTTTTTTGAGATTCAAATTCTAAATCTATACTTTCTGAATCTCCATCATATTCTACTCTTACTCTAACCTCTGCTTCATCTCCATCGACATCTACATCTCTTATTTCATAATCTATGTCAATTTCCATATCTCCATTTTCAGAATATTTTTCTAATATTTCTTTTGATACAAAATCACTTTCTTTTATTTCGATATAATCAAATATTGTTGCCATATCTCCATCTTTTACTGCTTCCATAAACTCAGTTGCTGCAACTTTTGGAGAATATATAAATTCATTTAAATAATAATATGCACTCGCTAATACTGCAACTATAATTATTGAAATAATAATTATTTTATTTCTTTTTTTATTATCCTTCACTTGAACACTATTAATTACTGGCGCTACAACCTCATTAGCTGTGTTATTGATTGGAGCCTCTGGAGCTACCTGATTTTCTTTTTTTACTGTTTTACTTTTTGCTGGCACTTTTTTTGTTTGATCTGCTGTTACAACATTTTTTGTTGCTTCAAATTTATTTCCACAATTTGCACAAAATGCTGCTCCTGCTTCATTTTTAGTACCACATTCACCACAAAACATCTTCACACCTCTTTCTATTAATAATATACATTATTTAGAAAAAAATGTAAAGTTATTAGAGCTAATTTTTTTCTATCTACATATAGTTTTATATGGATAGTATTAATGAAGAAATTAAAAACCTTAATATAGAAAAAATATTGTCATTTATTTTTATTGTTGTTAGTTTAATTAATATTTTTGGTGATAACGTTTTAATAGATTCTATTAATAGTAATGATGAATGTCTAAAAAATAAAGCTAATGAATTATTTTTGTGGGGTTTAATTATTTCTTTTATTTTATACATATATATTATTGTAAGAAATTATAATTTTTATAGACAAAAAAAAGATGCTGGTTTAGACGCATCTAGTGAATATAAACGATTTATAGGAAGTGTTATTATTCTTATTGGTTTCATTTTAATATTTGATTATTTTTTAGAAAGTGGTTTTAGAACTAATAACCCTCCTGTTTTATAAATTTTCTTCTTTGTATATTGAAGTAAATAATTCTGTTTCATCTTCTTCATTTTTTATTTTATTGTTAATTTCTGGCAAATCATTAACTGAAGCTAATCCAAAATAATCCAGAAAATCACTAGTAGTTCTGTACATGTTTGGGTTACCTGGTAATTCACTTTTTCCTGATACCTTTATTAAATCTCTTGCCAATAATTTTCTTATTATATGTGTTGAATCTATTCCTCTATATTCATTTATTTCTAATCTTGTTATAGGCTGATTGTACGCTATTATCGCTAAAGTTTCTAAAGCAGCATTACTTAAAACTTCTGTTTTATTATTTTGCAACAATTTTTGATAATACTCTTTATGTTCTTTTTTTGTTGTTAATTTAAAAGTTTCTCCTAAAAAAGATATTCTAATACCTCTTTGATCATTTTCGTAAAATTCTTTTAACTCTACTAACATTTTTTTTACATCATCTGTATTTGTTTCTAAAATTTCTGATAGTTTGTTTAAAGTTAACCCCTCATCTCCTACTGCAAAAAGCAATCCTTCTAATACTCCAACTTTATTCACTTGATATTCCCTTCTATAACTATATTATCAAAATTTTTATCTTGATATATTTTTATATAATCTTCTTTACATAAGTTAAGCACAGATAAAAAAGTGACTACTAATTCTTCTTTAGTGTCATTAGCAAACAAATCTATGAAACTTATTTTTTTTTTATTATTTAGTATTTCTTTTATATAAATAACTTTATCTTCTACGCTTAATTCTTTTTTTGTTATTCTAGTATTAATAGGTTTATTATAGTCTTCCCTTTTTTTCATATCTAAAAATGCATTTACTAAGTCATTTATAGATATATTATCTGATAGTTTTGTTTCTTCTTTGAATGATGATAAATTTTCTGGTACTTTTGTGTAAAAATCTTTTCTGTTTTCTTCATAATTTCTAAATTCATCACAAATTGTTTTGTATTTTTCATATTCTAAAAGTTTATTTTTTAAATCTTCTTCACTATTTATTTCATACTCGCTATCACTATTGACATCATCATTTATTAATAATCTACTTTTTAAATGGATCAATTCGGCTGCCATCACTAAATATTCACTAATATTATCAAGATCCTTTTTATCAGTAGAATTGATAAATTCTAAATATTTTTCTATTATGAATTTTGTATCAATTTCATATATATCCATTTTTGCAGTTTTTACAAGATGCAGTAGCAAGTCTAAAGGCCCTTCAAAATCATTAATTGACAAATTCATTATTAGTTACAGTCCTCTCCATTAGATTCACTTTTAAATTTTATTTCTTCTGCTGTTGATTCTAAAGTATATTTTAAATCTACTTCACCGTAGTTAGCAAATTCAGTTAAATCATATCTAACATTATATTCAAAATTATCATCAGTTTCATCAAAATCAGTTACTGCCCCAACGTATGAATCTATCTCTTTACTTAATGACTCATATTGATCAAAATAAGCTGTGTAATCTTTTTCAGTTGAATTCATTGTAATAGTTATTTCAATTTCAATTAATTCTTTATCTTCAAATGTATAAACTGTATTTTTACCATCTATTTCACATGTCATAATACTAATATTATCTTCATCTTCTTCTAAAGTAACTTGTGGATATTCATCAGGTGTTATTTCAGATAATTTCAAATATATCATATTTGTTATTTCAGTTTTGATTTCGTATATTTCAGTTTCATCTGAAGCTACAATAATATTTTTTTCTAATGAAATTCTTTGAAGAAGTGTATCTTCTGAATATAATTCTAAATAGTAATTAGTTTCTTCTAAATTAATATCGATACCACTAATATTTTTTAACTTAAATGTAATTACTTCATCTTCTATTACTATATCAGATAAATTTATTTTTTCATTTGAAAGTTCTACATTTTCTTTATATTCAATTTTATCTTCTGTTTCGTCATCATTTTCATCTTCTGAATCATCTGTATTTGTATTATTAGGTGGCGTTACTGCATCATTTGTTGGATTTTTATTTTCTTGATATTCTTCAATGTACTCTGTTATATTTGGCAAAAAGTAAACTACTGCAAGAAAAAATGCAAATACTATTATTAATGGTATTATGCTTTTCTTTTTTGTTGAAATTTCACCTATTGTAGTTGATTTTAATTCAGTACTATCTATGTCTATATGTTTATTATATTTTTTTGCCATTTATATCACCCTATTACTACTTCAAATTATACACTATTTTTTGACTTTTAACAAGAAAAAAACTAGCAACCTGTGCTAGTTATGTCGCAATTTTCTGTATCTAAATCATTTATAAGTTTCAAAAACTTTGTATATAAATCATTTGCTTCCTTATCAGTTACTTTATTTGATGGATCTGATATATTTTCACTTCCTGGAGAAAACAAGTCCATTACATTACCATTTTTAACTGTAATAATTGTTGGAGCATATATTCTTTTTGTGTTTGTAGGTATTATTTCTCCATCTTCATTTTTTACATTGTAATCTGGTAAATAATCATCTAATGTTTTTAATAACTCATAATATGAATCACTACCTTCATTAGTTTCAATTACTTCTCCATTTTCATATGCATATACATTTCTTATTTCTGATATATCTACATAATAGAGTTTTTTCTCTTTATCCACTACTGCACTTGCTAAAGTTTCTATCATAGCTCTGCACCATGGGCAATCTGAAAACCCAAAATATATTATTGCTTTTTCGTTATTTATAATATCTAAAATTTCTTCATCGCTTTTATAGTACACTTCTAGCTTATCATCTATTTCTAATGTTGTTAAAATCGTATCACTATCTTCTCTTTGTTTACCATTTAAAGACTCATATTCTTCTTTAAATTCTTCTATATCACTATCATTTAAACCAAAAGGCTTCGTGTAGTTAAATATTGCATAAGTGCATACTCCTATTAAAAGTAATGTTGCTAAACTTACAAATAATAACCCTATTTTAGATTTTTTCTTCTCATTTTCCATAAATTCACATCCTAAATTGATTATATCATATAAAAAATAGCGTTTCAATATTGCATTTTCAATAACTTTTTGTTATAATTTTCTTGTTGGCGAAATGGCGATGTAGCTCAGCTGGCTAGAGCAACCGGTTCATACCCGGTAGGTCGAGGGTTCGAATCCCCCCGTCGCTACCAATTTAAATTTAAACTAACTATGCAAATAGTTAGTTTTTTTGTTATAATAAACTCGGAGGTAATCATATGTATGATGTTGTAATTGTTGGAGCTGGACCTGCTGGTTTATTTGCAGCTTATAAATTAATTAGAGAAAATAGTAATTTAAAAATTTTAATACTTGATAAAGGTAAGCTTGCTGAGAATAGAACTTGTCCTATGAAAAAAACTAACAAATGTGCCAATTGTAATCCCTGTGCTATTTTATCTGGTTATGGTGGAGCTGGAACATTTTCAGACGGGAAACTTAATTTTATTCCTAAACTTGGTAAATCTGATTTATTTAAGTATTTAAATAAAGATGACGCATATAAAATAATTGATGAAACTGAAGAGATATTTAATGAATTTAATATGAACTCTGATGTTTATCCTAGTGATATGAATTTTGCTAATGAAATAAAAGAAAAAATAACTAGAGTTGGTGCCGATTTACTTATTATAAAACAAAAACACTTAGGTAGTGATAAGCTACCAGGATATATAACTGATTTTACTAACTATTTAAAAAATAAAAAAGTAGAAATCAAAGAAAATATTAATGTACTAGATATTAATAAAGAAAAAAATTGTTATTTAGTAACTAGTAAAAAAGAGAGTTACAAGTGTAAAAATGTAGTAGTCGCACCGGGAAGAACCGGTGCTAAATGGGTTCAAGCAATTGCCGATAAATATAAAATTGATTATGTATCTCAAAGTATTGAAATAGGTGTTAGAGTTGAGGTAAGAAGTGAAATATTAAAACCTATTACTGATGTAATATATGACCCTACTATATTTATAAAAACAAAAACGTATAATGATCAAATTAGAACTTTTTGTACTAACCCTAACGGATTTGTTGCTAAAGAAAATTATAATGGATATATTTGTGTTAATGGTCATGCTCTAAAAGATATTAAATCTAAAAATAGTAACTTTGCTTTTATTTCAAAAGTAACACTTACTGAACCCGTTACTAATACTAGAGAATATGGTGAATCAATAGCTAAAATAGCTAATACACTTGGTGATGGTAAGCCAATTGTTCAATCATTAAAAGATTTACATAATGGAAGAAGAAGTACTATGGATAGAATTAACAAGGGTTTTTTAGAACCTACACTTAAAGATGTTGTTGCTGGAGATTTAGCTTTGGTAATGCCACATAGAATTATAATTAACATACTCGAAGGATTAGAAACATTATCAGAAATAATACCTGGTGTTAATAATGGAGAAACTCTTCTTTATGGACCTGAAATTAAGTTTTTTAGTAACGAAATCACTACCGACAATAATATGAAACTTAAAGATGAAAACATTTACTTTATTGGGGATGGCGCTGGTAAAGCTGGTAATATTGTAACTGCTGCTGCTACTGGACTTATTGCTGCTAAGGATATATTAAAAAAAGATTGTTAATAAACAATCTTTTTATATTATCTCAAGTATCGCTGGTAACATTTGCTTTTTACGGGATACTAACCCTTTTACAAATACACCTTGTTTAATATTTTTAATATCGAAACTATCTTTAATTATATCTTCTGATTTAGAATTATATATTATATACGATCCATTTTTTATAATATCTGTTACAAACATTACTGTTAAATCATATCCGTTTTCAATTTTTACATCTAAGTAATTTACAATTTCAGGTACTTTATCTGTAATTGTTTCAAAATCAGTTGTTAATACTACTGATATACCAATTTTTTTATTATTCATATCAAATGATTTATAATCACTATATACTATTTCTTTTATACTTAAACCTTCTAAAGAACTTCCTGCTTTAAGCATTTCATTTCCATATTCATACATATCTATTTTAGCTATTTTAGCTAATTTTTCTGCAACTTGTTTATCTATTTTGGTACATGTTGGTGAAGTAAATAATAATGTATCTGATATAATAGCTGATAACATTAAACCTGCAATATTTTTTGGTATTGTTATTTTATTTTCCATAAACATATTATATATAATCGTTGATGTACACCCAACAGTCATACTTCTAAAGTTAATTGGTGAAGTTGTTCCTATCGCACCTAAATTATGATGATCTATTATTTCTAATATTTCTGCTTCTTCTATACCTATCGCAGACTGAACAAAACTATTGTGATCAACTAATATTACTTGTTGTTTATTATAATTATTTGGCCCAGTTAATCTAATAAGTCCTAAACATTCACCTTTTTTATTTAATACAGGATAATTTGTATGATTAATTTTATGTACTTTTTCTTTAAAGTCTATATAAAAATCTTCTTCATGAACTACTACTGGACTATGATTTGTATTTATACTGTTAATGCTATTAGAAGAACCTATTTTATTAGCTATATTAAAACTATCTAATTTGGTACTTATTATAGTTACATTATTTTTTTCTGCTTTTTTAAGTAATTTTTTATCTATTGTACTTCCAAAAGATAAAATGATTAATTTAACATTAGAGTTAATTGCATGGTTTATTATTTTAGGTCTATTACCTACCACTATTATATCAAACTCTGATATTTTTATTTCATCATTAAATGCACTAGTATCTAAACCTGCTACAGCAACTTTACCCTCTATATGTTCTCTTTGCTTAACCAATATTTTTGCATCTAATGTTTTTATTATATTACTTAAAGATGTATTTAGATATTGTTTGTTATTTGAAAATAAGTATTTAGCTATTTCTTTTAATGTTACATATCCTGTTAATAAATTGTTATCATCTACAAGAGGTATTGCTGTTGTGTGCTTTTCCGACATTTTTATATATGCATCCATAATAGATAATTTATTGTTAATAACTAATTTTTTTTCATACTTAACATCTTTTACTCTAACCTTTATATCATTTATATATTCAGGCTTTTGTGTATTAAAATATTTTAAAACAAATTCAGATTCTTTATTTACATCACTCAAAATTTTAGGAACTGCTTTAATTCCCGTTTCATTTTTTAAATATGCTAACGCTATTGATGAACAAACACTATCCGTATCAGGATTTCTGTGCCCAAAAATAAATACTTTTCCCATAAAAACCACCTTTAAAATTCTATCATAATATTCTTATTTGTCAACTTTTTTTTATTATATCATAATTATCAAAAATAAAAAAGAAATAGTATTTATTTCTTTTTCATCTCTAAAAGTATATCTCTAAGTTCCATTGCTCTTTCAAAATCCATAACTCTAGCAGCTTCATACATTTCTTCTTCAATTTTTTCTATCATTACTTTTTCATCTTTTTTACTCATTTTTTTAGTTGTATCTTTTTTATCTATTTCGTTAGTTATTAATGCTTTAATTTCTTTAATAACTGTTTTAGGTGTAATACCATGCTTTTTATTATATTCTTCCTGAATACATCTTCTTCTTTCGGTTTCTTCAATTGCTTTACTCATAGCTTCAGAAATTGTATCAGCATACAATATAACTCTACCAAATTCATTTCTTGCTGCTCTACCTATTGTTTGTATTAAACTTCGATTACTACGTAAGAAACCTTGTTTATCAGCATCTAGTATACAAATTAAACTTACCTCTGGTATATCTAAACCTTCTCTTAAAAGATTAATACCAACTACACAGTCATATACACCTAATCTTAAATCTCTAATTACTTTTAATCTTTCTAAAGATTTAATTTCACTGTGTAAATATGCAACTTTTATATTCATACCTTTTAAGTAACTAGTTAATTCTTCACTCATTCTTATAGTAAGAGTTGTAATAAGAACTCTTTCATTTTTTTCTTTTCTAATATTTATCTCATTTACTATATCATCTATTTGTCCATCAGACTTTCTTATTTCAATAATTGGATCTAATAAACCAGTAGGTCTAATTATTTGTTCGGTTACTACTCCACCAGTTTTATCTATTTCATAATCCCCTGGAGTTGCAGATACATATATAGTGTGATTTTTTATATTTTCAAATTCTTCAAATTTAAGTGGTCTATTATCAAGTGCACTTGGAAGCCTGAATCCATAATCAACAAGTGTTTGCTTACGCATTCTATCTCCATTATACATTGCTCTTACTTGAGGTAGTGTTACATGAGATTCATCTATAAAAAGAAGAAAATCTTCTGGAAAAAAGTGCATTAAACTTGATGGAGTTTCACCTTCAGCTCTAAGAGCTAAATGTCTTGAATAATTTTCTACTCCAGAACAAAAACCAGTTTCTCTTAAAAGTTCTAAATCATATTTTGTTCTTTCTTTTATTCTTTGTGCTTCAATTAATTTACCGTTTTCTTCAAAATATTTTAATCTATCATCAAGCTCTGACTCTATTCTTGTGATTGCTTCAGTCATCTTTTCATTACCAACAACAAAGTGTGATGCCGGCGATATAGTTACTGATTTTTTTCTTGCAACTATAGCTCCAGTTAATGGGTCAAAAGTATATATATCATCTACTACTCCATCTTCTAAAATAATTCTTATTGCACTTGATTTTTCATGAACTGGAACAATATCTATTGAATCTCCTCTAACTCTAAATGTACCTCTATGAAAATCCAAATCATTTCTTTCATAAGTCATATCAATTAGTTTGTTAATAATATCTTTTCTTTCTCTTTTTTCTCCTATATTAAATACTAACATATTTTTAGCATATTCTTCTTTTTCACCAATACCATATATACATGAAACTGACGCTACTACTATTACATCTTTATAATT
The DNA here is from genome assembly GCA_964371705.1 of uncultured Muribaculaceae bacterium. Lineage (GTDB taxonomy): Bacteria > Bacillota_I > Bacilli_A > RF39 > UBA660 > CAKOSP01. The sequence goes on along the minus strand of CAYJNH010000032.1, from coordinate 66 downwards.
AATTAAGTCACTTGTAGCTGCATGTCTCATTTCATCTATTTCATCATTAATTGATGAATCTTTTTC
>CAYJNH010000031.1:11098-13732 GCA_964371705.1 uncultured Muribaculaceae bacterium | reverse complement strand
AGAAACCATACAGATACTAGTATTGGTGGATGGATTATATCTGGTAGAAAAATAGGAACACACTCACTTGGGGTTTTTATTGGTAACTATGGAGTTTATAATTCATATGGAGCAGGAACTACTGCTAGACAACCTAATATTGCGCTAAATAGTGGATGGCATACTTTATATTTTTCGAGGTTTACACATACTATAGACAATAATAGCTATGCAGTAAATGGTAAAATATTGATACCAGAAGAGCACAAAACCGAAATAAGAATTGGTGGTGGTACTGGAGGTTATTATAGTTATAGTGTTCCTGATACAAGACATTTTATTGGTCATATGAAAACAGTGAAAATAACAAATGCTGAAGATGGAGAAATATTAAGATATTATGTACCAGTAGAAATAATTGAGGGATCTAATATAGGTGAAGTTGGATACTGGGATGTAATAAATGACGTATTCTATGGTAACTCTGGAACTGGTGAGTTTTTAGCACCCTAATAATTTATGATTTTATATTGCTTTAGAATTTAGTTAAAAAAGCTTACATTAAATTTTAGTTCTCGACATTTTAGTGGGAAGTAAAACAAAGAAAAAGGAGGCGAAAATTTGTCCCTTTTTTCTTTGTTATTTTTTTGTGTCATAAATAAAGTTAAAAATAGTTAATACTGACTATTCTCATGTATATTAACAAAAACATTAAGAATAAATTTTTAAGGTAGGCATAAAAAATGTGAAAATCGTATTCCTCCTGAAACAAACTATTAAAGAGGCTAATAAAGTATTTTTGAAATGATTAATTTTTTAATTGAAAATGGTGACAAATATAGAAGTGCTACTGTATTACCATTTAAAAAAAAGTCTGTTTTAGAAGAAATTGAAAAATTGCAAGCAAGATATTGTTTTATAACAAGGGGGGAACCTCAAGAAAGAGGATTTGGAAGATGAAATTATAAGAAAAATTTAATTTGAAGAACTTAATAGTGCTATTAATATGTTATCCGATATTAAAAAAAGAAGAAAAACATGCTAAATGTTATTTGTTGATGAAAACAACAAATAGCAGATTTAGAGGGCGTAAATATTATGAATGTTCAAATTAGTTTAAATATAGCAATTAAAAATTACAAAAAAATTTTTCTTAATTTTAAAAGTGATAATTCACTTTTTTTTAATGCATTTGACTATGTTTAACATACAATATAATGTGATGTATATGGGAATAAAAAAAGGTGATTATGTAACGAGAAGTAGTTATAATCACGATACTTTGTTTAAGGTTATTAATATTAAAGATGGAGTTTATTATTTAAAAGGTATTGAGGCTAGACTTTACGCTAATAGTGAAGAATATGATTTGAAACTTTGTGATACAAAAGAAATAGTATCAGACGAAGAAATATTTGAAGTTAATGCAGATAGAGGTGATTATTTTTACTTACCTGGTAAAATACTACATTTAGATGGTGATAATGAATATTTAGATAGGTGCTTGAAATTTTATAAAAAAATGGGTGTATACGCTATAGGTAAAAAAATAAAAGAAGATGTAATGTTTGAACAACTTTTTTCATTGTTAGAAGATTATAAACCGGATATAGTCATAATTACTGGTCATGACGCATATTATAGAAAAAAAGGAGATCCAAAGAATATAAAAAATTATAAAAATTCTGCTAATTTTATTAAAGCTATTAAGGTCGCTAGAAAATATGAAAAGAGTCATGAAAAATTAATTATTATAGCGGGAGCATGTCAAAGCTTTTACGAGGAACTTATAAAATCTGGAGCTAATTTTGCTTCTAGCCCTAAAAGAATAAATATACATGCTCTAGATCCAGCAATTATTGCTTGTACTATAGCTCTTACTGAAAAAAGTAAAGAAGTTGATTTGATTAATTTACTTGAGAAAACCAAATATGGCAGTGAGGGTATGGGAGGAATTTTTACTAATGGTCTTATGTATGTTGGATATCCTAGATAGGAGAACAATGAATATTAACAACACAAAAAAAGAAATTGAAGCTAATATAGGTAAAGATGTTCAAATAGTAGTATATGGAATGAGAAATAAAACTAGTACCTACGTAGGTAAATTAAAAACAACATATCCTAATATATTTATATTGCAAACTAATATAGGCGATAAATGTTTTTCATATACTGATGTTTGTACAGGAGATATAAAAATTAAATATTTACTTTAAATTTTTATAAAAATAATCAAAGGAAAAAATAATGATATAATTAATAACTAAAAGACTTGATTATTGTTAATATATGTACTACAATGAAATTAGAGAAAACTATGGAGGAGAAAGAGTATGGAAATTACATCAGTAAAAGTTTTTAAATCTGAAAGGGAAGGATCAAGAGTTAAAGGTTACGCTACAGTAACTATTGATGATTGCTTGATGATACACAACATTCGTATTATTGAAGGAACTGATAAAATGATTATTGCAATGCCTAGTCGTAAAGTTAGTGAAGATAGACATGAAGACGTTGTGCACCCACTGAATTCAGAAACTAGAACATTATTTGTTGATAAAATATTAGAAGAATATAACAAAAATTAGTTATATTCTTTTTTTTAAATCATAATTATTATATGAAAGGATATAATTATGATAGAAAAATCAA
>CAYJNH010000031.1:0-11088 GCA_964371705.1 uncultured Muribaculaceae bacterium | reverse complement strand
GTTAAAGTAATAGATAGATCTTTTATAAATTTAACTGCTGTAAATAAAATAGTTAGTTTTAATGATGAAGAATTTTTGCTTGAATCTGGTATGGGAAATATACATATAAAAGGTAATTCCTTAGAAGTTATTAAAATGGATACAATAGATGGGAATGTTAAAATAAAGGGATCTATAGATTCAATAATGTATATGAATAATGCAAAAAAGAGTAAAGAAGAAAGTATACTATCTAAATTATTTAAATAATGGATATTAATATTCAAATTGTGTGTATGATATTTTCTTATCTATATGGTGTTTTGTATTATTTTTTAATAATATTTAATAAATATATTACTGCAAATATTAGTCTTTTATTAAAAATAATTACAAATATAATTTTTTCATTAAATACAGTTATTTTATATTTGATAATTTTATATAAATTAAATTATGGAGTTTTACATTTTTATTTTTTTATATTAATAATTATAGGTTTTATTTCTGGAATACACATATGTAAATATATTGTAAATAAAAAAAATAAGTATTGACTTATTTTTTTTTTGTTGTAATATGGTATTGTAAGAAGGTATAGATGAAAACTAGTAAAAAAGAAAAAAAAAGGTTGATAATAATATCGTTTATGATAGTATCGTTAATAGTAGTATTAATTACTAGTAGTTTTAGTGATTGGTCTACAATAATGGAAAATAATAGTAAATTAGTATCTTTAGAAAATCAATATAATGAATTGATTAATGCTGAAAGATCATTGTCAAGTGAAGTTACTAAATTAAAAGATCCAGAATATGTAGCAAGATACGCAAAAGAAAAATATCTGTATTCTACTGATGGAGAAGTTATAATAAGAATGGATTAGCCATTCTTTTTTATTATTTCATCAATTAGACCATATTCTAAAGCCTCATTACTATCTAAATAAGTGTCCCTGTCAGTGTCTTTTTCAATTATTTTTATGTCTTTTTTTGTGTTTTGGCTTAATAATGTGTTAAGTTTATTTTTTAATTTAATAATTCTTTCTGCAGCTATTTTTATATCACTAGCTTGTCCTTGTGCTCCTCCAATAGGTTGATGTATCATTACCTCAGTGTTTTCCAATACTCTTCTTTTCCCTTTGGTTCCTGATGATAATAAAAAAGCAGCCATTGATGCACATATTCCTATTCCTATAGTATTTACATCTGATTTTATATAATTCATTGTGTCATATATTGCTAATCCAGCAGTGACAGAACCTCCAGGGCTATTTATATAAATGTAAATATCATTATTGTTTATGGAATCTAAATATAATAATTGACTCATAACTAAATTGCTGGTAACATCTGTTATTTCTTCATAAATAAATATTATTCTATCTTGTAATAATCTAGAATATAAATCAAAAGCAAATTCTTTATTATCTTTTTTTTCTAATATAGTGGGTATTATGTTCATTTTTTTCTCCTATAAATATAATAGTAAAATACAAACAAATTTATTCATTATATTGTTAAATTTAGAAAACTTTGTTATAATTAATATGATAATAAAGGGGCATATATGATTAAGATAACATTTCAAAAGGAAACAAAAGAATTTAAAGAAGGTGTGACATATCATGATGTTATTCTTTCATTCGGTATAAAATGTACTTTAGCTGTTAAAGTTGGAAATGATTTAAGAGCTTTAACTGATAGTCCAGAGGCAGATGAAACTATAGAATTAGTTGATATTTTTTCTGCGAAAGGAAGAAATATATATAAATCAGGTTTAAAATTTTTATTTGAAGTTTCAGTTAAAGAATTATATCCGGGCAGCGATGTATCTTTTGAACATAGTGTACCATTGGGTATGTTATCTAGTATTATTTCAAAAAAAATATTTACTCAAATCGACATAGATAAAGTTAAACAAAAAATGTTAGATTTGGTTGATGAAAATATACTTATAAAGAAGAAAAATACTTATAAAAAGGATGCTTTAAAATATTTTAATTCTCAAAAAGAATTTGAAAAAGCGGATAATGTATCTAATAATACTGATATGTTATTTACATTATATGAGTTAAAAGGATATCATAATTATTTTTACTCTGAAATGCCATATTCTACATGTTGTATATCAAAATTTGATATTATTAATTTAGGTAACAATAAACTTATATTTATACTCCCAATTCCTAATTCAACAGGAGAATTACCAAATTATGTTCATCATGCTGGAATTATTGACTCTTTTTTAGAGAGTGAAGATTGGATAAAAAAGCAAAACATGCGATATGTTACAAATTTAAATTTGAATGTTGGTAATGGTAAAATTAAAGAATTTATGAAATCGAATGAAATAGTATTTAAATTGAGTGTTTTTAGGGCAGCGTCTAATGTTATTGAAAATAAAAAAATAAAATTTGTAATGATCGCTGGTCCATCTTCAAGTGGTAAAACAACTACAACAAAGCAATTAGCAATTTTATTAAAAGCTTTAGGTTATGATCCTATAAAAATTAGTACAGATGATTATTTTGTTGATAGAGATAATACTCCTAAAGATAAAAATGGAGAATTTGATTTTGAATGTTTAGAAGCAATTGATTTAGATTATTTAAATGAAGATATTAGAAAACTATTAAATAAAGAAGCTATTAAAATGCCAGTATATAACTTTATAACGGGTAAAAAAGAGTTGGGAACTAAGAATACTATATTGAAAGACAATAGTATTTTACTTGTTGAGGGTTTACATTCTTTAAATGATAATCTACTTCCGGAAATAGATCCAGAAACAAAATATAAAATTTATTTAAGTCCTTTTATGCCACTTGCTATAGATAGACATAATTATATTTCTACTATTGACTTAAGACTATTAAGAAGAATAGTAAGGGATAATAGAACAAGAGGTTATGGAGTTGCAACTACAATTCACAATTGGAATGTTGTAAGAAATGGTGAAGAAAAATATATATTCCCATATATACATCAAGCTGATATTATTATTAATACAGCATTAATATATGAAATTGGAGTACTTAAAGTATTTGTTGAACCTTTACTTTTAAGTATAGGTATTGATTCTGCTTATTATCCGGAAGCAAAAAGATTATTGTGCTTTTTAAAACAATTTTTTCCTATACCAGGAGAATATGTTGTAGCAGATTCTATATTAAGAGAATTTATTGGAGGAAATAATGATTAAAGTAGCAATTAATGGGTTTGGTAGAATAGGAAGACTTGCATTTAAAGAAATGATAATTTCTAGTGATTTTGATATAATTGCAATTAATTCAGTTGGAAATGCTGAAGAATTTGCATTTTTACTTAAGTATGATTCTTCTCATGGATCATTTCATCCAGATGATATATCCTTTGATAGTGATAATATAATTATCAAAGGTATAAAGAAAATTAAAATTATAAGTGAAATGGATCCTTTAAAATTGCCTTGGAAAGATTTAAATATTGATTTAGTTCTTGAATGTACTGGTGCATTTACAAAAAAAGAAGATTTATCTAAGCATATAACGGCGGGAGCTAAGAAAGTTTTATTATCAGCTCCTGGAAAAGATGAAATGAAAACTGTAGTATATAGTGTTAATGATAGTATATTAACAAAAGATGATAATGTTATTTCTGCTGCATCATGTACTACAAATTGCCTTGCGCCTGTACTTAAAGTATTAAATGATAACTTTGGTATAGAAAAAGGTTTAATGACTACTGTTCATGCGTACACTTCTGATCAAATGGTATTGGATGGAGCTCATAAAGCAGGTATTAAAGCTAGAAGAGGTAGAAGTGCTGCTGAAAATATTGTTCCAGCTTCGACTGGAGCTGCTAGAGCAATAGGATTAGTCATACCTGAATTATTAGGTAAAATGGATGGAACATCTCTTAGAGTTCCTGTTCCAGTAGGTTCAATTATAGATGTAACGCTGGAACTATCGAAAAATACTACTGTAGATGAAATAAATAATTTATTTGCAAAAAATCAAAATGAAACTTTAAAATTTACTATGGATCCTATAGTATCTAAAGATATTGTAGGTTCAAAATATGGATCAGTAGTAGATGGATTGTCTACTTCAATATTAGAAGTTGATGGCAAACAATTAATAAAAATTCTTTCTTGGTATGATAATGAAACTGGTTATACAGCACAAATGATTAGAACTGCTAAAAAATTGTTTGAAATATAATATTAACTACTTATTAGTAGTTTTTTTTTTGTATATGTTTTATAATGGATACATGGTGATGATATGAAAAAGATAACAGATTTAGAATTAGATAATAAAAAAGTTGTTCTTAGGCTTGATTTAAATGTACCTATTGATGGTGATATAATATTAGATGACTCTAGAATTAGAAAAGCAATACCTACTATTAAATATTTACTAAATAAAAACTGTAAGATTGTTATACTTAGTCATTTTGGTAGAATTAAAAGTGAGGAAGATAAAATTAAGTATAGTTTAAGATTAGTAGCTAAAGCTCTAAGTGATCTTATAGGAATAAATGTTAATTATATTAACATGTGTTATGGAATAGAAGTGAAAAATATTGTTGATAACATAGAACTTAATAACATTATTATTTTAGAAAATACTAGATTTATGGATTATCCTGAGAAATTAGAAAGTAAAAATGATGTTAATTTGGCTAAATTTTGGGCTAGTTTGGGTGATATATATATTAATGATGCATTCGGATCTTCTCATAGAGAACATTCTAGTACTGCTGCTATTGCTAAAGAACTTCCAAGTGCTATAGGTTTTTTAGTAATGGAAGAGCTTGAGAATTTAAATGAGTTAGTGAATGTTTCTAAAAGGCCATTTACTATATTCATGGGTGGTGCAAAGGTTGAGGACAAATTACCTATTATCAAAAAACTTCTTCCAAAATGTGATTATTTACTTTTAGGTGGAGGAATATTAAATTCTTTTTTAAAAGCTATTGATGTGGATGTTAAAAATTCTTTGTGTACCAATGACAGTAGTGTTTTAGAAGAACTTCGTATGTTGTATGTGAGTTATGAAAATAAAATTATTATGAGCAAATCATATCAATTTAATGATAATAAAATATTTGATATAAATGTTGATATGTATAAAGAATATATAGAAAGAAGTAAACTTATTTTTATTAATGGTACTCCTGGTTTATATGAAGAAGAAGAATATAATAAGGGTACAAAGCAGTTATTAGAATATTTGAAAAATAGTCCTGCTGATGTTTATGTAGGTGGTGGTGATACTGCTTCTGCAGTTAATAAATTTAATTATAATGACTCTTTTAAATTTATTTCAAGTGGTGGAGGAGCTAGTTTGGAATATGTATCAGATGGTATTTTAAAGGCTCTGGAATGGATAGATAAATGAAATATATAATAGTAAATACAAAGAATAAATTTACTGAAGAAGCAGCAAAAAAATATTATGAAGCGATTAGTAATATAAATTTTGATAAAGTAAAACTGATTATATGCCCTAAAAAAGGGCACTTGCATATTTTTAGTAAGAGGATGTATTGTTTGGGCGTTCAAGGTGATTATAGTATAGATGATATTAAAAATTCTGGTATAACTCATGCTGTTGTAGGTCATTATGATAATAGAACAAAAGGTGAAACTGATTTAAATATTAGTATTAAGGTAAATTTACTTCAAAAAATGAATATTAAGCCAATTTTATGTATAGGAGAGGAAAATAAAAGTGATAATGTATATTCTACTTTAACTTCTCAAATTGATAGTGTATATAGTAATATAGTAAATAAAAATAAAATCATATTAGCTTATGAACCGTTTTGGTCTATTGGAAATAATAGTATTGTGTCTTTTAAATATATTGAAGAAAATATTCTTTTTATAAAAAAATATATAACTGAAAAATATAATAATAAAGCAACAGTAGTTTATGGAGGAAGTGTTAATATTAATAATATTAATATACTTAATGCATCTAAACATATAAATGGATTTATGATATCAACTAGTGCTTTAAATGATAATAACTTATTGAAATTAGTTGAATCTATCGAAGAGTAACAGTTGTTACTTTTTTATTTTCTACATTGTTCGACATTAGTTTACGTTATTTTACACTACTTGACAATATATTTACTAGATATATGTCGGTATATATAATATAATGTATCTAGTTGTTTGAAAATTATATAATGTTGTAAGAAAGGGACCAAAATGGAAAATGTTAATCTGATTGTTGTAGATGGTAATAAAGAAGTAACAAGCAGTATTAAGAGGTATTTTGAAGTTCGTAGTGATATTAATGTAGTTTCATGTTTTGAAGATGGAGAAAGTGCATTGAATTTTATTATTAATAATAGTAATGAATTTGATGTTATAATTATGGATTTAGTAATTCCTAAAATGGAAGGTATTACTTTATTAGAAAATATGAAGAAAAGAAACATAAATAAAAAAATAATAGTATTATCAAGTTATATGAATGAAAACATAACAAAAAAGGCTACTAGTTTAGGTGTTGATTATTATATGCTTAAACCATTTAATTTAGAAAGTTTAGAAGAAAGAATAAAAGATTTATATGTTGTTAATTCTTTTGAATCTAATAAAAAAGCAAATTTGGAAATTCAAATTAGTGAATTATTACATAATTTAGGTATACCTAGTCATGTTAGAGGTTATCAATATATTAGAGATGGTATAGTTCTTTTATATAATAAAAATTCTTATGTAAGTTATATTACAAAAGATGTATATCCTGAAATTGCCTATAAATATGAAACTACTTCGTCTAGAGTAGAAAGAGCAATTAGACATGCAATAGAAATTAGCTGGGATAGAGGTGATTTGGATTTAATGGAAAATTTATTTGGACACAGTGTTGATTATGAAAGAAGTAAACCTACTAATAGTGAATATATTAATACTATAGCAGATAGATTAAAATTAAATCATAATGTATATGTATCGTAAAATTTTTTTTCTTTTTTATTGATAATATCGTTTAAATTTTATATAATATTGTAGGAGATAATATGTTGAATACGTTAAGAAATTTTATTAAAAGTAAAAAAAATATTATATTATTGTGTGTGTTGACATTAAGTATAATTACTTTAACTTTGTCATTTGCATTTTTTGCTATCAGTGACTCTATTGCTGCTGATACTGATATTGGTTTTAAATCAAGTCAACTTGAAAGGTTAACTTTTAATACTGATGGAGATATTTTTCTTCATGCTACACAAGAAAATTTTGTTTCTGGAGGAGGATCTTTAAGCAGTTCATCAACTTCAACAGCAACTTTAATGTTTGATGAAGAAATTGGGACTTCTACTCAAGAATATAATGTTTATTATGTTGTTTATGAGAATAATTATATATATACTCAAAATGAATTAACTCCTGAATTGCTTCTTAAAATTATTGATCCTGAAGGAAATGAAATAAAAGTACTAGATGGTTACGAACATAAAACTGTAATTGATGCAGCTGGTAATACTTTAACAGGTTTTGATGTAACAATGCATACTGGAACAATTATAATAGCAAATGATTATGAAATTAATGCTAATACTAAAGAAGGTACTACTCAAAATTGGTCTGTTACATTATCATTTGTTAATTTAGAAGGTAATCAAGGTTTAAATGCTGAAAAAAGTTTAGATTCAAAATTGATATTACAAAAAAACGATTTAAAAGTATCGGATGTTTGTGTTGGCTATAATATTAACTCATGTTTAGTTGATAATATAGTTTTAGACGATTATCTAATACAACATACGTCTGATATAATTGGAAGTGCAAATGATAATAATTATAGATATTCTGGTAGTGAAAATATTGTAGAAAATTTTGTTTGTTTTGGAACAGAATCCACAAATTGTGATATAGAAAATTTATATCAAATACTAGGTGTATATGATGGAACAATTAAAATAATAAAAAATAATCCTATTGATATGAATAATGATGGTATGTATAGAATCAACAGCAATGAGACTGATACTATTGCTTTTGATTCCACAGGGTATTATGGAAGTAATAAATGGGAAGGTACAGATTTGATAAATTCTTCAGATGATGCAGATATTAATGTTTATTTAAATGGTACTTATTATAATAATTTACCGGTTGTTTATCAAAATATGATTTTACCTATGAAACTTAACATTGGTAATATATCTTATGCTAGTGGTTTGAAACCAATAAATTTTTATAATTCAGAGATTTCTATTAAAACTGAACATGAATATAATATCGGTTTGTTGAATCCTAGTGATTATTTTTACGCAGCATCTAAAGAATACTGGAATTTAGTTTATATTAAAAATGTAAGTCCATATGATGCAGAATATTATTTTAACCAAAATCAGATAAGTAATAATTGGATGTTTTTAGAAAATATAGGTGGGTACTATGAATGGGCTTTAAATCCTAAAGTTAGTACTACAGGATATATTAGTTATATTTATAATAGGGGAACTGCTAGTAATCATTTGGCTAAGGGTTCAGGTGGCGTAAGACCTGTTATATATTTAAATCAAAATATAATAATAGAGTCAGGATTAGGTACGTCTGATAATCCGTATAGACTTTTAACAAAATAAGAAAAACTTTCTTATTTTTTTTTATTATGGTAAAATACTTGTTAGAAGAGGCGAAAATTTATGAAAAAAATATTAACTATTATATTTGATGGATTTGGTATTAGAGAAGAAGAAAATGGTAATGCTATAAAAAGAGCTGAAATGAAAAATTTTGAGGATTTATGGAAAAATTATCCCCATTCATTGTTGGAAGCGTCAGGTAAATATGTAGGTTTAAGCGATGATCAATTTGGAAATAGTGAAGTTGGGCACTTAACTATTGGTGCTGGTAGATTAGTTAAACAAAATGAAACAATTGTTACAGATTTTTTAAAAGATGGATATTTAGAAAATGAAAATTTTAATAAAATGCTTTTAGAAAAGGATAAGCATTTTCATATTATGGGACTTGCTAGTGACGGAAATGTTCATGCTAATATAAATCATTTTTTGAAATTATATAATATTTTAGTAAAAAATGATATTAAAAATATTCATTTTCACTTAATAACTGATGGCAGAGATACAAATGTACATTCTTCTGTAAAATATATTTCTATGATAGAAGATGCTATTAATGAAAATAATATAGGTGATATAACTTCAATATGCGGTAGATACTATGCTATGGATAGAGATGATAATTTAGATAGAACTAAAGTTTATTACGATTTATTAACAAAAGGAATAGGTATAGGTGCTTTAGATCCTAAAAAAACTATAGAATCATTTTATGAAAAAGGTATTACAGATGAATTTATTAAACCTATAATTGTTAATATAAATAATAAAATTAAAAATGGTGATAATATTATTTGGATGAATTATAGGGCTGATAGAGCAAAACAAATTTTAAATTCTTTTACTGAAAATAATGTAAATGGTTTTGATTTTAGTAACTGTAAAATGTTTTCTTTTTTACCTGTTGATGAAAATATTAAAACTATATCATTTGATAAACATTCTGATGTTGACAATTCTTTGGGAATATATCTTTCTAAATTAGGTTTAACACAAGCAAGAGTTTCTGAAAGTGAAAAATATCCTCATGTAACATATTTTTTTGATGGAGGATATAATGGTGTTATAGAAAATTGCAATAAATATGAAGTATCTTCTCCTGATGTTCCTACATATGATTTAAAACCGGAAATGAGTGCAGTGGGTGTTACAAAAAAAGTTTGTCAGTTGATGGAAGAAGATTACGACTTCATATTAGTTAATTTTGCTAATCCAGATATGGTGGGTCATACTGGTAATTTTGAGGCTACTGTAAAAGCTTGTATGACTTTGGATGTTTGCTTAGGGAAATTAATAGAGTCAGCAGATGATAATTTTTATAAAATTATACTTCTTTCTGATCATGGGAATGCTGATACTATGATTGATGAAAAAGGAGTAATATGTACAACTCATACCACTACAAAAGTTCCTTTCGTTATAAAAGATAGTCAAGTAGATTTAAAACAAGAAGGTGATTTGACTATGGTCGCACCAACTATTCTTACATATATGGATATTGCCTTACCAAAAGAAATGTCTAATACTGATACTTTATTAAAATAAAATAATGTAAAAAATAATTAATATTATTTTTTTTTAGAAAAATTTATGATATTATATAAATAATAAGAAAGGTGATTGTATGAAAAAAATATTGTTTTTGGGATTGATTTTATTTGTAGTTACTGCTTGTGATTCTGATGAAGAAAAAAAATCTTCATGTCAAATGTCTGAATGTATAGAAAGCATTGAAATAGGAGATGACATTAGTGTAGTTGAAGAAATAACTGAAATTAAAGGTGTTGAAGAAGATGATTCTTTAATATATGAGTTTGATGAAAATAATAAATATATTGTTAATGTTGATTCAGAAAATAAAATTACAGATATTTCTTATGAATATGATGTAGAAAAGTACAAACAAGAAAATAATAAGTTTGATGATGTAATATCTTTGATTGAAAAGGTGAATTCTGCTGAAACTGTTACTTATGCTGACTTAGTGAGTAGTGTGGGTAAACAAGAAGGAATAATGGTATATAAAAGTTCTTTCGAAACTAAATATCTTTGGGTAGATAATAATTTAGGATTTATAGTAGGTATATTTAATACGGAAGGTAACCTTGTTGGTATTGATGGTCAGTTTTAAAAAAAGAATTATTTCTTTTTTTTATTTGCTATAAAAAGTGCATTAAACCCCTTGTTTTCAGGAAAAACATGTGCTATAATTAGAAACGTATGACTGGCAAAGATGTGCGAGGTTGTCGATACACTAGGATAAGTTGTTAAATATTTATGCTTTGTATTGGGGTATTCGTTTCGGAGCAAGTCTATAATAATATAGGCGAAGGGAGGCATTTGAAATGTCTAAAGGAAAAGTTAGAATAGTATTAAAGGCGTTTGATCATAGATTACTTGATCTTGCAGCTGGTAAAATACTTGAAACTGTGAAAAGAACTGGTGGAATAATTTCTGGACCAGTACCTCTTCCAACAGAAATTGAAAAAATAACTGTTTTAAGAGC
>CAYJNH010000030.1:0-14329 GCA_964371705.1 uncultured Muribaculaceae bacterium | reverse complement strand
AACAAGTGATAATGTGATTATGTATGTAGGTTTATTACTATTATCATTAGGTTCTATTATAAGTTTAAATAGTAAAAAAGTTTTTAAAAAAATAACTAATAAATAATATATATGATTCAAACACATCTAAAAGATGTGTTTTTTTATTATTTTAGTTTGTTTTAAGAATTGTTTAATATAATATTTAAAGAGGCGAAGATATATCTAAACAAATGGTTTTTAAAAGACAAAAAACAAAATATAAACTATCATATAATGAATATAAAATATTACTGGACTTAATGAAAAATTATATGGAATAGATGAGTATAAAAGCAATAAAAGGAAAATATGTAATAATAAATGAAGAACATTGCTGACTTATAGTTTTAGAGTTGTCAAAAATAATTAATTTAAATTGAATATTATAATAAAGTAGAAGATAATATGTCTAAAAGATATAATTATATTCAAGGAGAATGGATGTATGAAGAAAATCAACCTGATCCTACATTTTATAATGTAAACTTTATTAGAGAACAATTAGATTATGCAACCTATACTGTTAATAAAGAAGACGACAAAATAATCGTAATAGCATCATACACAACAGAGACTATGCTGAACCAATATATCGCAGAATATTCAAATCAAGAAGCAACATATTCGTATGAATTTATATTTGAAGGTGGATATTTAATTGAATATACAACAAATGTAGAATCAAGTGATTACACTGAAAAAACTGAAGGGGTATTTACTAATTTCAACGAAGAAATGAATATAGTGATTCCAAATGAAGCTTTGGAAATAGAATAATAACACTGAATCTGAAAGATAAAAACTAATAGGAAATATCTATTAGTTTTTATTACATAATAATATTAATAAATGTTTATTAAATACAAAGTTTACTAAAATAACCTGAAGAGAAATGTAATTATGGAAATAATATATAAAACAATTAAAAAAGATGAAGAATATTTAAGACAGGTTTTAAAAAGTGTGATAGAATTTATACTTTAGTTATTGATGAAGATTTATCATTTATTGAACTAGGTTTTGAGTTTGTTATATAGGCTCGAATTAGCAATAATAAAATACTTGATTTTTGCTTGTTTTAATGTTTAAATAAATATATATATATAAGAAAGAGGGGAATTATATGAAAAAATATTTATTTATGATTGTATCTATGTTTACTTTTATACTTTTTGGTGTAAGTAACGTTGATGCTGCATCACCACTTGAGTTTTTGGCTACTAATCATGTTCCAATTACTGAAATTGATTTAGGAAGTGTTTTGTATAATACTAATGAATATCTATCTATTAGAGTTAAGAATCCATCTAGTAGCGATATTACTATAACAAATGCTGATATTGAATCAAGTAATTTTAACTATGCTTTTTTAGGTAGTACGACAATTCCTGCTGGTGGAAATATAGTTATACAAGTTAATAATATTCGTGGTATGAATGCTTCGTCTACACCGTATACTTCAGAATTAGTTTTAACTGATGACAGTGGTAAAGAAGCTAGTATACCTATTAAAGTTATTGTTGATAAGGGAATTTGGGGTTCACCTAGCTATTTCCAAGAGCATGCAAAAGGAACTAAACTTTCATCTATCCATCTTAGTAATGGTTGGGTATGGAGTAATCCTGATGATATACTTTTAGAAGGTAATAATAATTATGAAATTAGTTATGTAGATACAACTGGTAATTACAAATCAGAAACTAGAATGATCGAAGTTATTGGTAAAGTTACATATGATGTTACGTTTGACCGTGATAATACTTCTTGGTCAATACCAGATTCTGATTATACAATATTAGAAGGGTATTCATCTAGTCTTACAATTTATGCTAGAGTTGGGTATTTACTTACTTCTATAACTATTAATGGAATTGAACAGTTAACTGATAAAGTTTCAGAGCAATTTTTTGATTTAAGAGATGTAAGGGAAAATTTTGATATTAAAGTCGAGACTGAAAGAATTGTTTATGAACCAATTCCAGATGCTGTTACTAATGAAATAATTGTTCCTAAATTTGAAATAGGTTCTGATGAAAATGTTGAGTTTAAATTTGATTATGACTATAGCAAATTTTTTGCTAATGAAGTTTTTATAAATGGAATAGCAATTAAATATTCGTTAATCGATAAATATTTTACATTTACTGAGGGTAGTGTTGTTGTTACAGTTAGTAATGAGTATCTTAAAACTTTAGATGCTGGAACTTATGATTTAGAGATAGTATCTTATAATAGAGAACTACTTAAAGCTACATTTACAGTAGACCATGTTAAGGAAGAAGTAAATGAACCAGAAACTGCTAATCCAGAAACTAGTGATAATATCGGTTTATATATAGTATTATTAGTTGCATCTTTTGGAACGATTATATTTATTAATCGTAAGAAAAGTGTTATAAGATAATAATGAAGTAAAGAATTATTTTAATAGAAGTAATTCTTTTTTTGTTATAAAATGATATTAATAATAAATGGTTTTATGCGCTTTTGTCTGATAATGTTATTGTGGGTGGCTTTGCACTTCGTTCTTCAATTGATGGAAGTGCGTGTATAAAATGGTGTAATTTTAAATTAATTATATAGTACTTGAATTAATAATAAGATAGATGGGGCTTATATGAAAAAATATTTATTTATGATTGCATCTATATTCCCTTTTTTATTTATATAAATTGTGATAATATTATTTTAAAAGTAATAATCAAATTAAGAACCAATACACATAGCTATGAAGTGACTTATTCAAAAGGTGCATATTAAATTAACATTAGAAATAATGTTTTTTTTAATGGTATATTTAAGAGTAAATAATATAAGATTGCTTTCTGAATGAGAACTAGTAATAGTTTTCTTTTTAATTGAACAAACAATTATTATGGTATAATAAAAACAATTACAGGAGTATATTATGGAATATAAAATAACAAAAGTAGAAAGTAAAAATAAAGATTTATTGTATAAATTATTGCAATTTGCTTTATATGATGGAAGTAAATATATTGAAAATAAAATAAATAACAATGGAAAATTTGAATATAAGTGGTTTGATAATTATTTTACAGATGAAGATAGATCATCTTACATTATTAAAACAATAACAAATGATATTATAGGATTTGTTATGATTAATTCAAATATAAAATTTAAAAAAGAAGGAAATAGTATTGCAGAATTTTTAATATTACCCACTTACAGGAGAAAACATATAGGTCAAAAAGTAGTGTTTGATATACTTAATATGCATAAAGGTTATTGGGAAATAGAACCTATAGAAAACAGTAATGAGGCATTTAGTTTTTGGGAAAATACTGTTAAAAAATATACTGATAAATATGAGATAAAAGAAAAAATTTTTTGTTTTACCAATAAAGTTTTAGAAGAGGAGTAACAATGAAAATAGTAATATGTTCTAAAAATGAATCCAAGAATAAGGCAGTAAAAGAAATAATAGGAATGTTTATAACTGATTATACTTTAGAATCTTTAGAAACAGACTCTAAAGTATCTGAAACACCTATTGGTGATGATGAAGGTATAAAGGGTTGTATTAATAGAATTGAAGATGCACTTATACAAAATAGTAATGCTAATTTATATATAGCGATGGAAGGTATTTTAACAAAAACAAATGTTGGAACATTTTTATGTGGGTGGACTGTGATATATAATAAAGACTTAGATGAGTATTATTATGGTTGTAGTGCTAAAGTAAAAATTCCGAACGTAATTATAAACAATCTTACTAAAGAAGAAAGATTATCTGATGTAGTTGCAAAATATATAGGAAGCACAGAAAAAGAAGTAAGTAGATACGGAACAAATGGTATGCTTACACAAGGAGCATATACAAGAGTAGATGAATTCAAAGATTCAGTATTATGTGCTATATCAAGTAATTATAAAAAACTAAAAGATTAGAAGGGAGTATATATGAAGTATAAAAAATTATTATTAGTAATTCAAATTATTTTAGTTGTAGTATTAATTTTTTCAGTGTATAAAATAGTAACATGGTTATTGGATAATAATAAAACACAAGAAACTTTAGATATAATTAAAAAACATGTTGAAGAAGTAGTAATAGAAGAAAATAACGAAACAAAGAAAATTATTAAAATAGATTTTGAAGCATTAAAAAATATTAATTCAGACACAGTTGGATATTTAAAAGTTAATAATACCTTAGTGGAATATCCTGTAGTAAAAACTGTTGATAACAACTATTATTTAACACATAGTTATGATAAGTCATACAATGAAGCTGGTTGGATATTTTCCGACTATAGAAATAATATTGATGGATTTGATAAAAATTTAATTATATATGGTCACGCTAGAAAAGATGACAGCATGTTTGGTAGTTTAAGTAATGTTTTATCTAGTGATTGGTACAGTGACAAAAATAATCAAAACATTATTTTTATAACAGAAGATGCTTATTATTCTTATGAAATATTCTCTATATACATTATACCTAACGAAGATTATTATATTAAAACAGAGTTCGATGATAACGAATTTTTAGAATTTATTAACATTCTTAAAAAAAGGAGCATATATAATTTTAGTACTGATTTAACAACTGAAGACAATATATTAACATTATCAACATGTTATGAAGGAGATGGTGATAGAATTGTTGTTCATGGTAAGTTAATTAGTATAGAAAGTAATAAATAATAAAAAGGAGATATAATGAAAACAATAATGAAATTTAAATCTGGTAATGAACTGAAATTACCGGAAAAATACGATAATGATGATGTAAGGTATTCAGATGATTTTGTGCAATATTTTATAAAAGAATACACAGAAGAAAATGACGTTGTATTAGATCCATTTGCTGGATTTGGAACAACGCTTTATAACGCTGAAAAATTAAATAGAATAGGAATAGGAATAGAATACATATCTGATAGAGTTGATTATATAAAAACTATTATAAAAAACAAAGAGAATATTTTACACGGAAGTTCTCTAAATATAAATCAATTTGAGTTACCGATAATAGATTTATCTATAACATCTCCTCCTTATATGAGTAGAAACAATCATAAAGAGTATCCTTTTGCAGGATATGAAGTAACAGGGGATGGATACGATAAATATTTAAAAGATATCAAAAAAATTTATTTAGATTTGAAAAAACATATGAAAAAAGATGCATATATTATTTTAGAAGTTAGTAACATTATTAATGATGGAGAGGTAACAACATTAGCATGGGACATAACAAAAGTTGTATCAGAAGTATTTAAATTTGAAAAAGAAATAATATTAAACTGGGATTATAATTCATTTGGATACGATCATAGTTATTGTTTGATATTCAAAAATGCAAAATAACAAAAAATATGTTATAATATGTAAACAAAAAAGGAGTTTACATGAATAGTATAGATATTAAAAGATTAAAATTATATGCATTAGCATTAAGTGCAGTGACAATAATGAGTGGGTGTAGTACTAAAACTGAACAATCAGTAGGTATGAATTTACCAACAACTACGCCGGAGCCTATTGAAAATACAATAGAAAGCCCTAAACCATTACCAAGTCCAAGTCCAAAAGTAATAAGTCCAGAAGTCACAGTTAGTCCAGAAGTTATTGATAGTAATAATGAAACACATCAATATTTAAATAATAAAATTCAAGAAGTTAAAATTATGTGGGAAAACAATTCTGAAGATGTAAAACATTACACAGAGGAAGTATTTATTTTATTTACAGATTTTTTGTTTTATAATGGTGAAATAAATGGAGTAACTTTCGAAGAGTTACCGGAAGCTGTAAAAGAAGATGTATTAAATTCATTTAAGGAATTTGATATTATTGTTAGTAATTATTATCCAACATATAAAGAAGATTTCGAAAATTTTACAGATAAAACTGGAGAATTGCTGAATAAAGGAAAAGATGCAATGCTTGATTTTTATGAACAGCAAAAAGATGAGTTTATAACATCTTGGGATAGTTTAACTGATCAAGCAGATGAGTGGTACCAAGAGTTTAAAAGAAATAGAGATTAAATAGTGTAAATTTAATTTACATTTAATGAAACAATTTACTTGCTATTTAGTTGCTAATATGTTAATCTAAAGATGGTTTAAATTTTTATCTCTTTTATTAAAGACGAGTTAATTTAAATAAAAGGAGGTAATTATGGACAAACAAGATAAAATCAAAACTTGTAAAGATTGTAATGAAGAATTTACTTTTACAGTTGGTGAACAAGAATTTTATGAAAAAATGGGCTTTGTAAATGAACCAGTTAGATGTGCTTCATGTAGAAATGCTAAAAAAAACAGAAACCCAAGAAATAATGAAGAAAAAGCTGCTTAATTGTAGTTTTTTTTTATTTTTTATGTTAAGTAAAAAAGATAAATAGTAATTATAATGATTTATTATGATATACTTATAATAGTTATACTTTGAAAGAAGGAAAATTTAGTATAATGAGCGCAAGGCTACAACTAGTAGTGACGAGGTGTATAGTTGTCGAATAATCAGCGGATGCTATACCGGCCAATAGGTCGTTAAATATATGACAAAAGATAAAATCTAAGATTATAACAAAACATATATTATATGAAAGGAAAATATGTGCGGAATAATAGGATATGTTGGCAATAGAAATGTTGCTGACGTTTTAATCGAGGGATTAAAGTCATTAGAATATAGGGGATATGATTCTAGTGGCATGTCACTTTTAAGTGATAATGTAATTACAACTAAATCAGTTGGAAAAGTAATAAACTTAGAAAAAAAAATAAATAAAGATAAAATTTATAAATTAGGTATAGCTCATACAAGATGGGCAACTCATGGAGGCGTAACAAAGGAAAATTCTCATCCTCATGTTGTAAATAATATAACTATAGTTCATAATGGTATTATAGAAAATTATCAAGAATTAAAAGAAATGTTGACTAAAAAAGGATACACATTCATTTCAGAAACTGATACTGAGGTAGCGGCAGCACTTATAGATAGTTTAATTAAAGATAATGATATATTAGATGCAATTTATGAAAGTAAAAAGATAATAAGAGGAAGCTATGCATTTTTAATTATTTATAAAAATCAAGAAAAAATATATGCTCTTAGAAAAAATAGTCCATTAATAGTTGGAGTAGCAGAAGAAGAGTGTTTTTTAACATCAGATATAGCAGCAGTGTTAAGTTACACAAATAAATATATGGAAATAGATGAAGATGAAATATTTGAACTTACAAAAGATCAAGTAAATATTTATAAAAATAAAAAATTAATTACTAAAGATATATTAACAGAAGATATGTCTGTAGAAAAGGCACAAAAAAATGGATACAATCATTTTATGTTAAAAGAAATAAATGAACAAAAATACCTAGGTAAAAAAATTGTTGAAAAATATTATCCATCAAATAATTTTTCGGAAGATATAATAGATATTAGTAAATACAAATATATAGATATTGTTGCATGTGGATCTGCTTATTATGCAGGATGTGTAGGAAAATATTTATTAGATAAGTATAGTGAAGATACAATTGTTAGCATAGATGTAGCTAGTGAATATAGATATAAAGTACATCACTACAAAAAAGAAACTTTAGTTATATTAATTAGTCAATCGGGAGAAACGGCTGATACAATAGCAGCAATGAGAATGGCTCATGATAATAATATAGAAACACTTGCAATTGTTAATAACAGATTATCAACAATATGCAAGGAAGCAAAATATTCAATACCAATGATAGCAGGACCAGAAATAGCCGTAGCTACAACTAAAGGATATTTTACACAAGTAATAATTCTTAATTTATTAGTATTAAAATTTTTAGAATCAAAAAAATTGTTTTCAAAAGAAAAAATAAACAAAGAAATAAATAGTATTCGTTTATTAGAAAAGGAAATAGAAAATTTATTAAATATCGACTATAAAAAAATAGCTGAAAAAATAAAAGATTCAAAAGATATATATTTTATAGGAAGAGCAGTAGATTATACTTTGTGTTTAGAAGCTAGTTTAAAATTAAAAGAAATAAGTTATATACACAGTGATGTCTACCAAGCAGGTGAATTAAAACATGGACCTATAGCTTTAATTGAAAAAGGTACTCCAGTGATAGCATTAATAACTGAAAAAAAGTTAGCAGAAAAAACTATAAGTAATGTAATAGAAGCTAAAGCTAGAGGAGCAAAGATAATAGTGTTTAAAACAAAGGATATAAATATATCAAAAGAAGTAGCAGATTATATTGTAAATATAGAAAATAAAAGTGAATTTAGTAATTCAATGTTAACAATTGTTCCGTTTCAATTATTAGCATATTATGTTGCTTTATTAAATGGTTGTGATATTGATAAACCTAAAAATCTAGCTAAATCAGTAACGGTAGAATAGAAGAGCTTTCTTCTTTTTTATTGACTAATAAAAAAAATTATATATAATAATTTAAGTGGTGGCGAAAATGAAAAAAGAAAGTTATGATTTATATAATGAAGAAAAAATGAAGTTTTACTTAAAGTATGATGAAATAAAAGAACAAATAAAAAACCTAGAAAGTTTATTGTCAAAGCATAATGAAGTAAATTCTTTAAAATTTGCAAAAACTGTAATATTTTCTCATGAATTGCAAGCTAATAACCAAATTGAAGGTTACAACGCAGATATCAAAGTAATAGACGCTATTATTAATAATAAGAAAAAAAGTTCAGAAGAAAATCAAAAAATAATTTTAAATTTATATAATGGTTATAAATATATATTAAAAAAAGAAGAAATAGAAAAAAATTCATTAAAGTATTTATATAATATTCTTAGTGATAAATTATTAACTGCTGAAGAAAAAAATGATATGGGCGAATATTATAGAAAAAAAGATGTATTTATATATAATAGTTCAAGAGTTGATGTATTACCAATTACCTGTATGCAAGGTTCATTTGTAGAAGAGTTTATGAACTATTATTTTGATTTTTTAAATAACGATAAATTATCTTCAAATAAAACAGATATATTCATAAAGTCTCAAATATTACATTTTTATTTTGTATATGTACACCCATACTATGATGTAAATGGAAGGTGTTCAAGAACAACTTCAATGTGGTATTTATTAAATAATGAAATTTATCCCTATATAATATTTAACAGAGGAATTTCATTTAAAAAGAATGAATATTATAAAGTTATATCCGATACAAAAAAATATATGAATTTAACATATTTTGTAAAATATATGCTAAGCACTGTTCAATTAGAGTTAGAAAAAGAAATTTTATTGCAGAGATTAGATTATGTATCTGGTGATAAATTTACAGGAACAGATTATCAAACATTATTATACTTTTTAACTATGAAAGGCGAAAAAAGTATTTTGGATTTTGTTAATATGTATAACAGATTTAATGAAAAGAAAGGTCCAAATGAAATATACAATACTATGATAAAAAGATTGATTGATATGAATGTTATTGAAAGTGTAAGGAACACTTCAAAAATGATTGGAAGTACACCTAATCAAATAATTAAAATAGTAAGAGAAAGAAAAATAGATAAAAAAGAATTCGACAAATAAGAACAATAATAAAAAAAATTATAGAAAGAAAAAAATAATATTGGTATAATAAATTTAAAGAGGTGGCTATATGAAAATAAAAATTGGGTTTATTGTTTTTATTTTTCTTGTCGCTTTTATATTGCCTAATTTTTTTACATCATATTCATTGATAACTGAAGTAGAACCAAACATGATATTACAAGATTTAAGTTATATAGAGTCAACAAAAAAACTTAACAATCCAGAAAGAGGATTTTATCGAACAGGAATAGCTTGGTTAACAGATACTGGAGCAGATCACACTGGATATGCTACTAATCCAGTGGTTCATTTAAGAGTAAGTTTAAGTAATTTTAGTAACGCTTATGGAGAAAAAGATATTCCAGAAGTAGCAGTAGATGGTTTAAAAAAAATAATAGATGGTTATAAATCTAGAAATAGTCAAGTTATATTAAGGTTTAGTTATGCTGATTATGCCAATAAAGAGCCTTCAATTAATCAAGTGTTAGAACATGTAAAACAGTTGTCGTCAATATTTTATGATTATGATGATGTTATTATGTCTATTGACACTGGTCTTTTAGGACCTTGGGGAGAACAACATTCAAGTAGTATAGTATCACAGGAAAATATAAACAAACTTATAAATGTATTTTTAGAAAACACACCAGATGATATGCAAATAAATGTAAGAAGGCCAAGTTATTTTGCTGGATGGGCAGGAATAACTTATGATGATTTACATAAAACATTTGATTATGAAAATCAAGATGCGTATAGAGTAGGTGTATATAATGATGGATATTTAGGATCTCATTCTGACTTAGGAACATTTATACAACATCCAACTTTAGGGTGGAGAGAAAATGAAAATCTATGGTTAGAAAAGCATGCAACACATACTTTTTATGGTGGTGAAGTTGTAGCAAATGCTTTTCCTGATGCATTTGCATATAATAGTGCAGATTATATAAGTGAAGAAATGTTTAGAACTCATACAACATACTTAAATTATGAATGGAATCAAAGTGTAATATTTAGTTGGAAAAATGAAATTTATAATGGACCAGATTTAATATATCAAGGATTAGATGCATTCACCTATATAGAAAATCATTTAGGTTATAGATATGTACTTAGAGCATCTTACATAAATGATTATATATATTACAATGACGAAAACACATTAAATATAAAAGGATTAATTGAAAATGTTGGTGCAGGAAATTTAATAAATGCAAAAAAAGTTGAAATCATACTTGAAGGTGAAGAGGAAACATATATTCATGAAATTGATTATGATTTTAGAAAAATTTTATCTAACGAAATAAGTGAATATGAATATGAAATAAATTTAAATAAAACATTAAAAGAAGGAAAATATAAAGTTTATTTAAAAATATCTAGTGATGATGAGAATAGTTTAGGAAAGTATACAATAGAATTTGCAAATGAAAATCAGTATAATGATATTCTTCAAGCAAATTATTTAGGAACTACAACAGTTACAAAAAAAGAATCATATGAAATAAATAAAACAATAAATTTAGATCAAGCACAAATAAACTTATTAACAAACAGAACTTTTGTAGGAGATGTTATTAAGTTTGAAGTTAGTAACATAGAAGGATACGAAATAAAATCAGTAAAAGTTATTTATAATAATAATGAAGTTCAGTGTGTTTATGAAAATGGAGAATACATATTCGTAATGCCAAATAATAATGTTGAAATAAAAGTGGAATTAGAAAAAATAGCAGAAAAAGAAAACTTAAATTCAAAACCAGAAGTTAATGTTGAAGAAAATAATCAAGAAGAAAAAGCTGAAGAGGAAGATAATTCAGTAAATTTTGAAGAAAATACTAGTTTAAATTCTACAGAAAGTAAAAATAGTGAATCTGAGGAAGAAAGAACAAATAATACTATGCTGTATGTCATTTTAATTTTGGTTGCTATTAATATTATTATAGTAGCATTATATTTATTAAGTAATAACATAATAAAATTAAAAAAATGATAATATATTTATCTCTATTGTTTTGTGTTATAATGAAATTGAGGATGATAAAAATGAAAAATGGTAGTTTAGGTAAAAGTTTTAAAAATGCATTTGTAGGAATATATTCTGGGATAGTTAAAGAAAAAAATATGGTGATACATGTAATAATAATGTTATTTGTAATAATAGCAGGTATATATTTTGGTATAGAAAAATACGAATGGTTAACATGTATAATTTTATTTTCATTAGTATTAGGTTCAGAATTGATAAATACATCCATTGAAAACACTGTAGATATATGTTCTCCAGAAATAAACAAAGTAGCAAAAATAGCTAAAGACACAGCAGCAGGAGCGGTACTTATATTTTCCATAGCAGCATTCATTTCAGGAATAATAATATTTTTACCATATGTTGTAAGGTGATTATATGGATTTTATAGAAGAATTAAAATACAAATCAAAAGTATACACAGAAGAAAAATATATAGAATTATTAAAAAATGAAGATATTAGATTCAAAATTTTAAATGAAAATAGATATAATTTAACTTGGCTTTTTCAATGTCTTAATCCCAAATTTATACTACATTTGATGGATGAGAAATTTATAAAGTTAATTATGATTTCAAAAAATAGTGCAACTCATATAAGAGGTATGTTAGAAACTCGTAATGAAGCTTTAAATAATTTATTTGAAATGGAATCATTTTGCGAATTAATAATAAAAAAAGATTATTTAACAAAATCTGAAATGAGAAATTTGAGTTCGATAGCGAGTGAAAAATTATTTGACTACTTAATGAGAAAAAAAACAAATAAAGAAATAACAGAACTTTTAGAATTTTCTTCTTCAGAAAATCAAATTAATTTTATAAAATTATATGAAGATAAAATATATGAATATATTGATGTAATTTTAAATTTGAATTTAAATACTATAGAATACATTTTTGAAAATTTAACACATTTAAATGAAGTATTGTATAAAAAAATAAATAAAAATTTTTTAAAAATAAGCCAAATAAAATTTCCGGGATCATTTTATAGTACAGAAATTATAAATAAGTTAGCAAGAAGTAGTAACTTCTTAGAATATAGAAGTATAGTAAATAATATGGCAAAAAATAACAGTGTTGAAATAATTGAGTTAAAAAGAAAAATGTTTTTGGATACAGAACTTTTAAATGTTCAAAAATATTCTATGTTAAGTAGTTATAAAAAAATATTAGAGGATGTAAATAATAACGGTAGTGTAAATTATCAGGATATGTACGATGATAGAGAGTTATATCATATTATAAATAGAATTATTATGACTGAAAAAACAGAACTACTTGAAAAATTTTTGATTGAAGATACAAACGAATTAATATCAAATATGATTTTAGATTATCATTTTGAAGATTATAGTTACAATGTTATTAAAAACATCAAAAATATACTTAAATATGCAAAAAATAGTGATTTTAATTTACCTAGATTACAAATAGAATTTTATGAAAGAATAATAAATTTAGGAAAATTATCTATAGATGAAAAAATAGAATTACATAATTTAATGAAACTATATAATCAAAAAGAAATTTTATACGACATAACAAGATATGCCAAAAACTTTAGTTATAATAATATGAAAGAAGAAATGATTAATGATAAAAATTATAAACAATTCTTAAATAATGAAAAAACTATAGAAGTTGGAGTTCCAGTTTTATATTTGGATGGACAGCCTTTTAGAATGTTAATAAAGTCGTTTAATATATCTACCAATGAAACAATACATAAATTAAGAGATAGTTACATAACGGATGCAGGAAGTTACAGTTATATAGGAAGTGAAAAACTAAAAACATTTGCTGATCCAAAAGAAAGATATAATTTTGTATTTACTGATTTTGATCCTAATAATGTATTACATGTGTTTAACCAAGATTCTTTCAGTTCACATTCTCATAAACTACATATGAAAAACATTTCAGTTCCTACAGATAGAGTAAATGAAATAAAGTCGCCGACAGAATTAATAAAAAGTAGTCAGTCATATAATGAAATTATAATAGCTCAAAATTCTGATAATACAGAATATCATAATATAAAATCAAATCCAAAAATGAAATACATTCTTTGTTATGATGAAATAACAAATAGTCAGATAAAATCTGCCCAAAATTTAAATTTAGGAATAGTTTTAGTTGATACTAAAAAGTATACAAAAAGCATAAATAAAGATGCTAAGGAATTGATAATTAGTTCATATGGAAAAAATCAAGAAGATATATATTATACATATGAAAATTATGAAAATAGTCCTTTATGTGAAGAAAGAAATAATATTGTAGATAGATTATTAAGTGAAGAAAACAAAAGTATAAGAGAATAATCATTATACCGATATAGTAAAAAATAACAAATTATCACCTATAACATATACTAATATAGGTGATTTTAAATGGCGAAAAAAGTAGTGATTGATGCAGGGCATGGTGGAGACGATCCAGGTGCAATAGGAAATGGTATTACTGAAAAAGATTTAAATCTAAAAATAAGTAATTATATGTTAGACAGGTTAAAAGATATGGATATTGAAGTAAGTTCAACGAGAACTACTGATGAAACTTTAGAACCAGATGCAAGAACTGAAAAAGTTCAAAGTTTTTACGGTAATGGGGAAGATGTGATAGTTGTATCGAACCACATAAATGCAGGTGGTGGTGATAAGAAAAATGTAGTCTACATAACAATTTAAAGCCAAA
>CAYJNH010000029.1:0-14998 GCA_964371705.1 uncultured Muribaculaceae bacterium | reverse complement strand
TCACCTCAGCATTAACACTATTTAAGTTTAAAAAGAACATTGTTAACATAATTGTAATAAATAATTTATTTTTCATTTTATCATACCTTTCTTTGATCAAGTTATTATAACACTTTTTTTAATATATGCAACAATTATTATAATATTCACAAAAAGTAAATATAAATTTAAAAGGTAACTTAAAATACATCTTCAAATCAGATATTTTACAATTTTTTTACTTTAACCTATTTTTTGAAATATTCACAAAAATTATTTATGTATAAATTACTATTTATACATGTTCGATTTAATGTTTACGAGCAGAAGAACATAATCGATAATTGTTAATCAATATATTTAATCAACCAATACAATTTCTTTCAAATAATATAAAAAATATTCATTTTCATAATCAATATTACTTTTATTAATCAATATTTTCTGTTATACTTTTAATTATTTTAACACTGTTTTTAATACCAATTTTAGAAACATCAAGTACTAAATCATAGTTATTAACATCATCAACTTTTTTACCTGTATAATATTCATAATATTTACTTCTATTGTCATTTATAATTGACACTATTTTTAAAAGTTCTTTTTTAGATTTGTTTTTATCTTTACTATTTTTTTCAATTAGTCTGTCAATTATATAATTTTCATCTGATGTATAAATATATATATTAAATGTTTTATTATCTTTTAAAATATAATCTGAACATGTTCCAACAAAAATACTATCTCCTAATTTTGCTAAATCTCTTATAACTTTAGAATGTTTTTCAAAAACATCTGAAACTAAACTTTTATTATAATTATTAAAGCTAGTAGCAAATTTAAAATCATAATTCTTTGTAAAATTAATATCACTGTACTTTTCTAAATAATTATCACTTATACCTTCTTCATTTATAACATCATTTATTATATCTTCATCATAATATGATATATTAAGTTCTTCTGATAATCTCTTTGCAATTTCTTTTCCACCTGAACCAAAACTTCTGTTTACAGTTAAAATCATATTACTTGTTTTAACTTTAGATTTTGTATTTACAACGGTTTTACCATACATGTACCTTTTTTCATATTTTTTAAACAACATAAATGAAATGAAAATTGTTATAAATTCCGCTATAGGTATTGCTATCCATACTCCTGTAACTCCCCAAAAATTAGGTAATATTAATAGAGCTGAACTAATTAAAACTAAAGTTCTTAACATTGATATAAACGCAGAAATTTTACCATTTGAATAAGCGGTAAACATACCTGATGCATACACATTAATTCCCATAAATAAAAATCCTAATGAAAATATTTTAAGACCAGATGAGGCTAAATTATATATTTCAGTTCCTGGTGATGCAAAAAATCCAGCTAAATTATTTGCAAATACAATTCCTACTATACTACTAAATATTGAAATAATCATAATTATTCTAAGACTGTTTTTAAATATTTTTCTTAAGTTACTACTATCTTTTTTTCCATAATTAAAGCCTATAACTGGTGCTATACCAATTGAATATCCTAGGAATATAGAACTAAGTAAAAATTGAATGTAAAGTATAGCGGTTACTGCTGAAACTCCTGCATCTCCTACTAATTTAAGCATAGAATAATTAAATAAAAATGTTGTAACTGCAGAAGCTAAATTGGTAACCATTTCACTTGAACCATTAGCACAACTATCTAATATGATTTTTTTATCAAAAACTGGTTTAACAAGGTGTAGTTCACCTTCTTTTTTATTAAATAATGTAATAAAAGAAACAAGTACTGGTATGAAATAACCTACGGCAGCAGATACAGCGAGTCCTGTAATACCTAAATCTAAATATCCTACCAAAAGCAATCCTAATCCAATCTTAATAACACCACTAAATATCATAGTTTTAAAATAAGTAAAAGCTTTTCCAGCTACTATCATTAAACTTTGAAAAATTGTTTGAATAATTAATATAGATGAAAAACATGATAAAACTTTAAGATAAGAATATGCATAATCATATGTTGCATCACTAGTTCCTAAAAATTTAAGAATAGACGGTAAATTAAATTGTACAACTATTGTAAATGTTAAACCTAAGATTAGCGCCACAACTAAAACAGAAGACATTGCTTCTCTGGCTTTAGTAGTTTTTCCTTCACCCATAAGTTTACTACATATAGCACTTATACCAGAACCAAACATTAAACCTATAGCAAGAAATAGTGATGTAACTGGAAAAACTATATTAATCGCAGCAAGAGCTGTTTCATTTACAAAGTTTGACACAATGATTCCATCAGACATTACAAATATAGATGTGAACACCATTGTCATAATACATGGAATTACAAACTTTAATATATTTTTATTATTTATTTCAAAATTCATTTTTATTCTCCTTTAATTTTATTTTTTTTGCACCAAGCAATTATATCACAAAATAAATTTTTGTGTAAGTTAAATTTTGAAATAAAAAAACAGATTTATATCTGTTAATTTACTGCAATTAAACTTCCAATTGTTTCTAAAGGTGTATTATTTACTTTATCCCAAAATGCTACTACGCCACCTTCTATAGTAACTGGTATTGCATCTAAGACTAAAACATCATTTTGGTATATTTTTAAATAATGTATAGCTGCTTGTCCATTAGTATATCCTCTTACATTTCTTGCTTCATTATTTGCAAACATGTAAAGTTCAAAGTCACTATTCCATTCTATATCTGTGGGATCATAATAATTTTTGCCATTCATAATTAATCCAGCTTTAGATATTTCGACTATATGAGTTTGTCCTGTTTTATATCCATTTGATCCTAAATTATAACTTACATTATAATATTGAAGTAAACTCTCCGTGGTGTTCCAGGCTATACCAAACATTTGGTTTTGATATGCTCTACGGCTACTAAATAACCAAGCAGAATCTCCTCTGGGTCCTAAAAATGTAAATGACAATTCTATTTTAGTTTGGCTACTAGGATATATTCCTGTTCTTACATATGAATCTATTGAACTTTTAGCTCCACTTAAATGCATTTCATATGTTGGTATATTTAACTGAGGCTCAAAATTAAGATGCAATTCTATTGTACCTACTGTATTATTACGAAGCGCATTTATAGTTATTTCAAATGTAAATGATTCATTTGGATTAATAATATATCCTACTGGTAATCCATCTAATCTATATGAAATATTAGTGTTTGTTAATTGTATTTCTTCTGAACCTTTATATACATAAATCACTGGTGAATTATTTGTGATAGTAATATTATATTTTATAAAGGCTTGAGGTGTAGATACGTTTGGATGAAATGTTATATATAAATCATCAAAATTCGTATTATAATTTTCCCAAGCTAATGAAGATTCTATCATTTGTGCATTTGTTATTTCTAAATTGTCTTCCCCTAATACAACGGCATTAGAAGATATTCTTAAACTAGATGATATTGCTGAATATCCAATTGTCATAAATGATATACTTAAAAATAGCGTAAGTGTTATTAACAATATAATTTTATTTTTTTTCATATACCCTCTATTCTTATTATATCATATTTTTTCATTATCATTATACAATTTCCAATTTAGTTCCCATAAAGCATTTTTGTTACTATCCCATTTTAATTTGTTTTTTGCTTCTTCATAAGTTAGCCATTCCATTTTGCTATGTTCATGAGAAATAACAAGATTTTCTTTACTTGCATCTATTCCAAAACAATATTCTTCAATTAAATATGTATTTTCTCCCCAAATAAAATCTTTTGTAACATTTACAACAGGCATAGTAGACATTGACAATAATTTAATAATAGGTGCTGAGTAACTAATTCCAGCTTCTTCATTTGCTTCACGTTTACAAGCTTCAAGTATTGATTCGTTTTCTTCTACTCCTCCAGCAATACCTTGCCATACTTCATTTTTATTAGACCTACAAAAAATTGCATAAATATATTCTCCGTTATTATTTTTTTTATATGGAAATGCTAATATTTGTTTTGGTTGTCTCATATTACCTTCTTTCTAAAATTAGAATAGCAAATATTATAGTAAAATACAATTGCAAATTATTTATTTTGTTTAGTCAAATACTAAAACGTTATAAAAATAACTGTATCAGAATCTTTCTAGTAGTATTATATAAGTGTAACATTACATTTATTTAAAAGTATAAAAAACGAGAGCTTTCGCTCTCTTCAGGGGGTTGGTAACTCTCACAATTAATTTCGTAAGAGAGACCATGTTTATTTGCATGTTAAACATATGTCTATCATGCTATATTCATAGTATCTTAAATTATTATAATTGTCAATGTGAGTTTATATTATTTTTATTTTGTACTGTAAAATTATGTCAATTTATTTAAATTTTCTATTAACTTTTTGTAATATGTTTCGTTTTCATATACTTTGTTTAAAACAAAATTTTCTGCATCTTTTTGAGTTTTTAAAACTATTTGATAATCTTTTTTTAAGTCTGCTATTTTAAATACCATATCACCACTTTGCTTAATACCAAATAAATCTCCTTCTCTTCTTTGCTCATAATCTTTTTCAGTTATATAAAAACCATCATTCGACTGTTCCATTATTTTTAATCTATCATTATCCTTATTACTTACCAAATAACAATATGAATCATTTGATCCTCTTCCTACTCTACCTCTAAGTTGGTGAAGTGTAGCCAGACCAAACCTTTCTGCATTATATATTGTCATTATACTAGCATTTGGAACATCTATTCCTACTTCTATTACTGTTGTGGATATTAGAACGTTTATTTCATTTTTTGAAAAAGTTAACATTATTTCATCTTTTTCATTTTGTTTCATAGACCCATACATAATTCCTATTTTTGCTTTGTTTTTAAACGCTTTTTCGAAGTTGTTTTTTAATTTAATTACGCTATTTAAATCAGTTTCTTCTGTTTCTTCAATTAGTGGAGACACAATAAAAACCTGTTTGCCTTCTTTTATTTCATTATACATTTTTTCTAGCAAAGTTTTTATATCTTCTTCTTTTATTACTTTAGTTAATATTTCTTTTCTTCCTTTAGGTTTTGTTTTAATGATTGACACATCTGAATCTCCATATAATATTAATGCGTACGTTCTAGGTATTGGAGTTGCTTATAAATATAATATATCTTGATTAGTACCCTTATTTTCTAAATTTTTTCTTTGCATTACTCCAAATCTATGTTGTTCATCTGTTATTACTAATCCTAAATTTTTGAATACTACATCATCACTAATTATTGAATGTGTACCGATAAGTAAATCTATTTCTCCATTTTTCAATTTTTCTTTTAATATGATTTTTTCTTTTTTATTCATTTTACCTGTGATTAAATCTATTTTCAAATTATATTTTGATAAAATTTTTAACAACGTTTCATAATGCTGTTTTGCTAAAATTTCTGTTGGTGCCATAAATGCTGTTTGATAACCTGATATAGAATTTAAATATATTCCATAAGTTGCAACTAGTGTTTTACCACTACCTACATCTCCTAAAATTAATCTGTTCATTCTTTTTGTTGTAGTCATGTCTTCTTTTATTTCTTCAAATGATTTTATTTGATCGACTGTTGGTTCAAATGGTAACTCATTTATAAATTTGTTTATAAGTTCTGCTGGAATAGTTCTTTTTATACCTTCATCATTTTGTTTTTTTATTTTTAAATAATTTACTTTAAACATAAATTCAAATAATTCTTCATAAATTAATTTTATTTTAGCTTTCTTTACTTCTTCAATACTAGTGGGTTTATGTATATATTGTATTGCTTGTTTCTTTGTAATAAGTTTATATTCTTCATTTATATAAGATGGTATTTTATCTTCTAAATCATAATCTGTAGATAATGCATTCTCCATTATTTTTTTTATTGTCGCTTGCTTTATCCCTGATGACAAATGATATATTGGTTCAATTGTATTATCATATATATTGAATTTAATATCTGCTGCAGTAAATGTACTTTTTAGTTTGTTATATTTTCCAAATAATATAATTTTTTTACCTTCTTTTAGATGTTGCTTTAGAAATGCTCTGTTAAAAATAGTAATATTTAGTTCAACATCATCAGATAATACTTTAAATGTTAATCTGTTAAAATTTTTTTTAATATACATTACTTTACCTTCAGTAATTATTTCAGCCTGTATATAATAATTATTATTTTCATCTATTTCTGATAGTTTTAATAATTTAATAAAATTATATTTATATGGATAATATGTTAATAAGTCTTCAACTGATTTTATATTTATATTATTTAATATTTCTAAAGTTTTTGTTCCTACTGATTTTATGTTTTTTAGTTCCATGTTTACTCCTATAACCATTATATCAAAATTATGATTTATATAAAAGAAAATTTAATGTGTTGACAATACACATTTGTTTTGCTATTATTTTTTATAAGGAGATATAATATGTTAACAAGAAAAGAAAATCAAAATTTTAGAATTAATAATAATTTTAGAGAAACTGAAAATGAATTAATGTTTTATACATTGATGGAATCACTATTAAAAAAAATGAGTGAACCAGAAGTACGAGAAACAAAAGAAACTCTTAGTATATATCATTTAAATTTATATTTAAATGAATACTTTACAAAATTTAAATTAAATGAAAAATATGAATTACTTAAAAAGAAATTAGATAAATTTAATAACTGGATATTACTTGATATTAAATTTAATACTTATCAAAATGAAACTAGTGCTGAATTTTTTTATAAAACCAAACATCAAGTTCTATTGTCTGACTTTGTTGAAAATTCATCTCATCCAACAAAAATTTTTGTAGAAAATAGAAATAATCAAATTGTTGTTGATTCTAGTAATAATTCATTATCTAAATTTGTTTTAAATGAAGGAGAATTAATTCAAGAAATTTTTGAAGATATAATAAAAATCGAAAATGAACTTGACTGTTCAATTAATAATAATCACTTTTATTCACTATACAATAGTGAAATTTATATACCTATATCAGACTATACTTACTATGGACTTTTTTTCAAAAAATTAGCTAGTGGAACTTACACTAATTTACAATTTCCGTTTGATATTGAAAATTTTCATAATAGATATTTTAAGAATCAAAATTTCGAAGATTTATTAAAATTAACTAAAAATTATAATGATGATATTGCAAAAAGAATTTCTTTAGATATTAATTCACTAAACCCTTTTTATAGAGAAAGAATTAAGAAATAACTTTATTTATATCAAAGATGTTACACATAAAAAATAATTTAATTTTTTTGTCGAAAAGTGTTGACAAATGTGCATAAATCGATTAGGATAATAATCACCAATTCAATGAAAAGCGAATTGGTGCTAGTATCACACTAGTCAACCCCTTTTTATTCTTTTGAAGTCACCATTATGGTGGCTTCATTTTTTTATACATAAAAAAACTAGAATTTGTTTTCTAGTTTTTTTCAGATAACTTTTTAAAGTAATTATATCTATTAATTGCATTTTGTTTTTGAACTTCAAATAATTCATCTGCTAATTCTTTGTTTTTAATTGTTAATGATCTAAATCTAGTTTCATTATTTAAAAATTCATTATATTTTTCAAAATTAGGTTCTTTAGAATCTAAATATAATTTTCCTTCCGAAGGATTATATCTCATTAATAGTGAATATCCTACTTCTACTGCTAATTTTTGTTCTTCTATTGAATCTAACATTCCATTTTTTATACCGTGAGCTATACATGGAGAGTAAGCTATTATTATCGCCGGACCATTATGTGCATCTGCTTCTTTAAAAGTTTTAAGAGTATGCATCATGTTACTTCCTAAAGCAATACTTCCTACATAGCAATTTGGTGCGCAAGTAGCTATCTTAAACAAATCTTTTTTTGCACTTGTTTTGCCCATGTTAGCAAATTCTGCTACTGCTCCTAGTTTTGTTGATTTACTAGCTTGTCCTCCTGTATTAGAATAAACTTCCGTATCTAATACTAATATTTTTATATTTTCATTTGAATGTATAATATGATCTAGCCCACCGTAACCAATATCATATGCCCATCCATCTCCTCCTAAAGCCCAAACTTTTCTTGCAGGAACAAATTCAATTAACTCTTTAACAGATTTTGATATATTGTAATTTGTTAATTCTTTTTTTATTTCATTAGTTATTTCATCATTTTCATAATTATCTAATAATTTTTTATATATGCATTTTAATTTTTCATCTGCATTTTTTATTTCATCTTCTATTAACGTTTTTAGTCTATTTCTTTTTTGCTTATAAGATAAGTGCATTCCCATCGCAAACTCCGCATTATCTTCGAATAATGAGTTTGCCCACGGTAATGAGTAAGGAGTTGATGGTGCACTTCCTCCATATATACTTGAACATCCAGTTGCATTTGCGATTGCTATATTTTTTCCAAATAATTGCGTTAACAATTTTACATAAGGAGTTTCTCCGCATCCTGCACATGCTCCACTAAATTCAAATAATGGTTTTTCGAATTGACTCCCCTTAATCGTAAACTTGTCAATTACTTTTTCATTTATGTGATTATTAAAATATTCATTTACATCTTCTTCATAATAATTTGTCATTTCAAGCGATTTATTTCCCATTTTACCTGGACATGCTTTTACACATAAGCCGCAACCTGTACAATCTGCTGTGCTTACTTTTATTGTAAAGTTCTTCGAATCGTTACCTAATAATGGTATACCATCTTTTTTTTCATCTACAAAAGGTCTTATTACTGAATGTGGACAAACAAAACTACACATATTACATTGTATACAATTTTCTTTTATCCATCTAGGTGCAGTACTTGAAATTTTTCTTTTTTCACATTTTGTTAAACCACATGGAAAGGCTCCATTTTTTAAAGGCATTACATCATTAACACTTAAATTATTTCCTTCTCTATTATTTATTTTATCAAAAATAGTTTTTTCCATTTCTATTTCTTCTTTTATATCATTATTAATTTGGCAAACTTTTAAATTTTCTTTTGCTACTTTTACAGCATTAATATTATTATCTATTATTTCTTGTCCTTTATTTTTGAATGTTTTAGTAATACTGTTTAATAATTTTTCTTCTAAGTTTTCACCTATTAAATGTAAAATAATATTTTCCATTATTTTGCTTATTTTTCCTTTTATGTGATTTTCTAAAGCTATTTTTTCTGCATCAACGTAATATACTTTTATATTTTTATCTATAATATACTTTTTTGTTTTGTTAGGAAGTTCTTTATTTATAGTTTCAGAATCATTAGATGTACTTATTAATAATATTCCATTTTCCTCTAAGGAAGAAATACAATCAAACTTATTAAAATACTCAAATTTTGTTACTACCACTAATTTTGAAGATTCTATGTAATATGGCTTATTAATTTTTTTCTCATCAAATCTTAAATTTGAAACGGTTACCCCACCACTTTTTTTAGAATCATATTCAAAATATCCTTGAACATAATTATTGTTTTCTTCATGCATTAATTTTAGCAAATTTTTCGATGCTCCAACCATCCCATCAGAACCAAATCCATATATTTTTATATTTTTAGAATTTTCTTTTATAAAATACTTTTCTTTTTCTATACTTAAATTTGTAACATCATCATTTATACCTACTGTAAAGTTATGATACGGCTTTACACTTAACATTTTATATATTGAATGTATATCTGATGGAGTAACATTTTTACTACTTAATCCATATCTTCCACCAAAAATATTTACCTTACTACTATCAATAGAGGCACATACATCTAAATAAAGAGGTTCTCCAATGCTTCCTGCTTCTTTTGTTCTATCCAAAACTGCTATATTTTTAACTGATATAGGTAGTACATTTAACAAATATTTTACACTAAATGGTCTGTATAAATGAACTTCAATTAATCCGATTTTTTCATTTGAATTATTAGCAATATATTCTTTAATAGTGTCACAAACACTTCCCATTGCAACTATTATATTTTCTGCTTCTTTGTTACCATAATAATTAAATGGTTTATAATCTGTATTCATTAAATTATTAATTTTTGACATATAACTATTAACTATTTCTGGAACTTTGTTATAATCTATATTTCTAGTTTCCATATTTTGAAAATATATATCTTCATTCTCTGCTAAACCATACTGTATGTTCGAATTTAAATTCAATGTTTTGTTTTTAAATTCTTCTAATTTATTATGATTTACTAACTTCATTAATTCTTGACTATCTATTTCTTCAATCGTATTTAACTCATGACTTGTTCTAAAGCCATCAAAAAAATGTAGGAACGGAAGTGAACCTTCTATAGCAGATAAATGAGCTACTGCTGCCATATTCTGTGCATCAAATACATTTGTAGACGCAAGCATACAAAAACCTGTGGGTCTAGCAGAGTAAACATCTTGGTGATCTCCAAATATTGATAAACTTTGAGTTGCTATGCTTCTTGCTGCAACATGTATAACTCCAGGCAACATCTCTCCTGCCATTTTATACATATTCGGCAACATTAAAAGTAATCCTTGACTTGCAGTGAATGTCGATGCAAGAGATCCTGTTATTAAGGCCCCATGCATTGCTCCTGCAGCTCCTGCTTCTGACTGCATTTCTAATACTTTGGGTTTATCATTAAAAATATTTTTTAAATCTGTTGATACTAAATTATCTACATTTGTCGCCATTGTACTAGAAGGTGTAATCGGATATATACTGCATACTTCTGAGAATAGATATGCTACCCTACTACATGCTAAATTTCCATCTGTTATTTTTTTCATTAATAATTCTC
This sequence comes from uncultured Muribaculaceae bacterium, assembly GCA_964371705.1. Lineage (GTDB taxonomy): Bacteria > Bacillota_I > Bacilli_A > RF39 > UBA660 > CAKOSP01. The sequence continues at coordinate 4,209 of CAYJNH010000029.1, read as the reverse complement.
CTTATTAAAATTATATCATTATATACTCAAAAAAAAAAGTTTAATAACTTTTTATTTTTTTAATAAATTATCTTCTATTTCCATTAACCTATTATATTTACAAATACGTTCACTTCTACTCATAGATCCAGTTTTGATAAATTCTGTTGCAAATCCTACTGCAAAATCTGCAAGCACATTATCTTCAGTTTCACCACTTCTATGTGACATAATACACTTATAACCATTTTTTTTAGCAGTTACTATTGTCTTAGTAAATTCACTTATTGTACCAATTTGATTTGGTTTTAAAAGTATTGAATTACCAGCTTGCTTTTCTATTCCTTCGTTTAAATATTTTTCATTAGATACGAAAAAGTCATCTCCAACTAGCATTATCTTATTTCCTATTAATTTAGTTAATACTGCTAAACTTTCCATGTCATCTTCTGCTAGTGGGTCTTCTATACTTAAAATAGGATATTCCCCTACTAATGTCATATAATATTTTATTAAATCATCAGCACTTAACTCTAATTCGTCAATTTCATATTTTTGTGTATTTTTATTATAAAATTCACTTGCTGCACAGTCTAATGCAATGTAAACTTCTTTACCTGGGTTATACCCTGATAAACTTATAGCTTTCATAATTAAGTTTAGCGCTTCAATTGTATTTGCTAATTCAGGAGCATAGCCTCCTTCATCACCTACTGCTGTACTGTGATTTTTTTCTTTTAATAATTTTCCTAAAGTGTGAAATATTTCACTTCCTGCTCTAACTCTTTCTTTTATAGATTTAATAACAGGAACTATCATAAATTCTTGTATAGCTAGTTTATTAGATGAATGTACTCCTCCATTTATAATATTAATCATTGGAATTGGAATATTTAATTTCCCATTAGATAAAAATTCATAAACCTCTTTATTTTCTAATTTTGCTAAACATTTTATCGAAGCAATTGAAACTCCTAACATTGCATTTGCTCCTAAAGTACTTTTGTTATTTGTTCCATCTAACTCTAAAAGAGTTTTATCAACTGTTATTTGATTTAATTCTTTTCCTACTAACGAAGATTTAATTATGTTATTAACATTATCTACTGCTTTTAGAACTCCTTTGCCACTATATCTACTTTTGTCATTATCTCTTAACTCTAATGCTTCTTTAGATCCTGTAGATGCTCCCGAGGGTACTTTTGCTACTTCACATATACCATTTTCAAGTATCATTTTTACTTCTATAGTTGGGTTGCCTCTACTATCTAATATTTCTCTTGCTATAATATCTTTTATTAACACTGTTTTCCCTTTCTAATTACCAAAATATTTTTGTAATTTGTTTTGTTTTATTTTTAAACAATATATAACTAGCTATTTTAATTGCCGATGTAATTATTAAAAAAGCTCCGATAACTTGTGTTACAGCTAAATTAGCAAAAGGATTAAATAATAATAATATTCCTAATATAATTAAAACTATTGCATTGATCATAGTCATTTGCCACGATTCTTCGCCACCTTTTTTTAACCATAACGAATAGTTTAATTTAACTCCTCCGCTTAGTATAAAAAATATTCCTAAACATATTGTTACAAATTTTAATATTGTAAATGGATATACTATTAATATCACACCTAATATACCTATTATTAATCCAAAAAATATATTTAAAGAATATATTTTTGCTCCATCTCTTCTAAAAAAATTATATATTAAACTTGCTGAATACAGCAGTAACATTGATCCTGAAATTACTCCTATTAATTTATTAGACAATTCTGGATCAAATAACATTACTATTCCAAAAAATACAAATAATATTTCTACACTAATTCCTAGTAATATCATTTTTGTGAATCTATTTTCTATTTTCTTATGAACTTTTCTTTCTACCATCTTTATCATCCTCTCTTTAATTATATTATTTTACTGATTTTTAGTCAACTGTAAAAGTGGATTTTATTAGTCTTATATGCTATAATATTTTCGAAGAAAGGAGTATATATGTATATAAGAGATATTTCTTTACATGAGTTTACTGAGTATGCAAAATCACATGACTTATGTAGTTATGCTCAAACTTTAAATTATGCTATGTTAATGAGTGAATATGATTATGATTATGAATTAATATGTTTAACTGATAAAGGTGAAATAAAAGCTGTTGCTTTGCTGTTGTTAAATGATATTAATGGTGTAAAATATGCATATTCTCCTAAAGGATTTCTTATTGATTACAAAGATGAAAATTTATTAAAAATATTTACCAAAGAATTAAAAAAATATTGTATTAAAGAAAATATATCATTTGTTAAAATTAATCCTGAAATTATAACTGCAACTATAGATAATAATAGTTTTGAAAAAAGCTACAATACTAACGTACATATTATAGAATCCTTACAAAAATTAGGTTATACAAAACTAAAAGACAATCTATATTTTGAATCAATGTTTCCTAGATTTACAGGAATTTTAGATTTACGAAACTTGGATGTAAAATCATTTAGTAAAAATACGAAAAATAAAATAAAAAAAGGAATTAGAAAGGGTTTAGAATACTCTACTGAAAATGTTGATAATATTAAATATCTTAATAAATTTAGAAATAATTCTTCTTTTTATTACAAAGATTTATTTAACATTTATAATAAAACAGGAGAAGTGAATTTAATTAATATATCTATTAATAACATTAAATTTTTGGATAATAGTCAAAAATATTATATACAAGAATATGATAAGAATCAGAATTTAAATGAAACTATGGCTGCAAGACCTCATTCTAAAAATATTAATAAAAAAATGCAATCTGATAAATTGTTACTAACTTATAAAAAAGATATTATGGAATCTACCAAACTCGTAGAAGATAATATAAATCATGTTATTGCGAGTGCACTAGTCGTTAAAAACAATCGTAAAGTTACTATATTATCCGCTGCATATGATAAAGAATATAAAAGGTTTGTTCCTAATTACTTTTTATATTATAGTGTTATCAAACACTTTAGTAAAACTCATGATTTTATTGACTTAAATGGTTTATCAGGCGATTTTACTAGTGAATCACCTTATTATGGACTAAATTCCTTTAAATTAGGATTTAATCCCAAAATTATCGAATATATTGGAGAATTTGATTTAATTGTGAATGAAAAAGAATATTATTATTTACTTAAACACAAATTATTAACAAAAGAATTTCAAAAAAAACATAACTAATTGTTATGTTTTTAAATGCATAAAAAAAGCGATTACTCGCTTTTAAATATTTCTTATTTTATGCTAATTAAGCAATGATTTCAGAAACAACACCTGAACCAACAGTTCTACCACCTTCACGGATTGAGAATTTAGTTCCTGCTTCAAGAGCAACTGGTGCTATTAATTCAACTTCCATTTCGATATTATCTCCAGGCATTACCATTTCAACTCCAGCAGGTAAATTTACAACACCTGTAACATCTGTAGTTCTGAAATAGAATTGTGGACGGTAATTCGTAAAGAATGGAGTATGTCTTCCACCTTCTTCTTTAGAAAGTACATAAACACTAGCTTTAAATTTAGCATGAGGAGTAACTGATCCAGTTTTAGCTAACACTTGACCTCTTTCAACGTCATCTTTAGCTATACCACGAAGTAGTACACCAGCGTTATCACCAGCTTGAGCATAGTCTAGAGATTTTCTAAACATTTCAATTCCAGTAACAACTGTTTTTGTAGTATCTCTTAGACCAACAATTTCAACTTCATCATTAAGTTTTAATTCTCCTCTTTCAACACGTCCAGTAACAACTGTTCCACGTCCTGAAATAGTAAATACGTCTTCAATACTCATTAAGAATGGTTTGTCAGTTTCATGAGCTGGAGTTTCGATATAAGTATCAACAGCATCCATTAACTCATCAATTTTACCAGTCCAAGCAGCATCTCCTTCAAGAGCTTTAAGAGCTGATCCTCTGATGATTGGACAATTGTCTCCATCAAATCCATAAGTACTTAATAATTCACGAATTTCCATTTCAACTAGGTCTAATAATTCAGGATCATCAACCATGTCGCATTTGTTCATGAATACAACGATTTTTGGAACACCAACTTGTCTTGAAAGTAAGATGTGTTCTCTTGTTTGAGCCATAGGCCCATCTGTTGCAGCTATAACTAGGATAGCTCCATCCATTTGTGCAGCACCTGTGATCATGTTTTTAACATAGTCAGCA
>CAYJNH010000028.1:0-15065 GCA_964371705.1 uncultured Muribaculaceae bacterium | reverse complement strand
TAATTATTTTGGATATTATGAAATAAAAGATAAAAATTTAATTGATTTTTCAAATAAGAATATAGATTTTGAATATACTGTCGTTACTATACAAACGTTGTCTAATTATAAAAATAAGTTTGTTAAAAATTATTTGTTAGAAAAAATAAATTCTGATAATTTTTATATAATGTCTAATGCATTAAGAGCGTTATCCAAATATATAGATTTATCTGAATTAAAATATAAATATTCAGAAGAAGTAGATAATTATATAGATTTTATAATTAATGGAGGTTGCTAATGAAGGTGTTGGATATATTGTTAGATATATTTTTATATGTTTTTGTTTCCTATTTTGTAATTTATTGTTTTATACTTTTTATAGGTATATTCTTAGGATTAAAAAATTTACATAAAAATAAATTGATAAAAAAATATAATAATGAAATAAATAGAGATTTTTATATTCCAGTATCGATAATATTACCTGCATATAACGAAGAAGTAGTTATAATTAAATCTGTAGAATCTCTTATAAATTTAAATTATAGAAATTATGAAATTATAGTAGTAGATGATGGTAGTACAGATAACACATGTAATGTATTAATAAAACATTTTAAAATGCATAAAATAAACAAAATATTATCTTCAAAAATAAAAACTAAAAGTGTATTAAATTATTATTCTGCTTTTGTTGACGGTGTTGAAATTATCTTGGTAAAAAAAGAAAATGGTAAGAAAGCTGATTCAATTAATGCGGGTATAAACATTTCTAAATATGGATATTTTATTACAATGGATGCAGATACTATTTTACCTAAAAATTCTGTTGAACAAATAATAAAGCCTATAATTACATATCCATCTACTATAGCAGTAGGAGGTTGTGTAAAACTAGTGAACAATTATAGTATTAAAGATGGATGTTTAGTAGAAAAGAAAAAATTACCTTCTTTTTTACTGGGTGTACAAGAAATAATTTATGACAGAAATTTTTTATCATCAAAATTTTTGTTTGATTCTTTTAATGGTAATTTAATAATTTCTGGTGCTTATGGTATATTTAAAAAAGAACTAGTTGTAAAATGCGGTGGATATAATACTAATACTGTAGGTGAGGATATGGAGTTAGTTTTAAAGTTACATAAGTATTGTATGGACAATAATATAGAATATAGTATTAAATATAATGAAAGTGCAAGATGTTATACACAAGCGCCATCTAATATCAAAGATTTTACTTCACAACAAAAAAGATGGTATACAGGATTAATACAATCATTAAGTAGTTATAGTAAAATGATGTTGAATTTTAAATATGGTAAAGTTTCATTTTTATCATTTAGCTATACTTTAATATTTGAATTATTATCTCCTATTATCGAAACTGTGGGACTTATTACAATGATAATTATTTTTGCTATTGATCCTACAAATATCGATGCCATATTATTTTTATTATCTTATATTGTATTTTGCAGTTTAGTTTCTATTGCTGCATTTATGTTAAGAATATATAATGAAAATTTTCAAGGAATGTCATATAAAATTATTTTTATAAATATAGTTTACTCTATTCTAGAAAATTTTGGATTCAGACAATATATGAATATGAAAAGATTTACCGTGTTACTAAATTATAATAAAAATAAACATGCTTGGAAAAGATTTGAAAGAGAAGCAATATGATAAAGAAAATTGTTTGGATTGTAAATGTTATATTAATTGGAGTTCTTATATTTTTAATTTATAATCATAGTATTAGTGTTGAAACAAGTAAAGAAGAAAAAGAAATAAAAAATTATTCTACATGGATATGGGATACTTCGATTATTTATGATGACGTTAAATTATCAAATCTTAAAAAAAATAATGTTAATCTAGTATATTATTATTTTGATATAAGAGAAGAGCTGACATATAATATAGACGCTATTAAAGTGTTGATAGATAATAATTATGAAGTGGAAGTATTATTTGGTGATCCTAACTATGTATTACCTGAAGAAATTTCTGTATTAAATTCTATACATGAATATTTAAATGAATATAATGAAAGCGTAGCTGAAAAATATAAGATTGATACAATTCATGTTGATGTTGAACCATATGTATTAGATGGGTGGAATAAAAATAGAAGCTCAATTGTTAAAAATTTTCAAGATTATATTATTGAACTACATAATGTATTTGAAGATTATATAATTAATTTTGATGTTACTTTTTGGTATGATACAATCGAATATAATAATTCTTATGGATCTGGAAATTTATATGATTTTATTATTGAATATGTAGATGGCGTTACAATAATGGCTTATAACGATGATGCAGACTTTATAATCGAAAATGTGGAATATGAGATTCAGAACTTTGATACTGTAGAGATAGCTGTAGAATATGGTAATATTAGTGAGGTTAATACTACTTTTTATGATGAAGGTCTTGATTTTATGTATGAAGAAATACATAAAGTATATTTAAAATACAATAATGTAAATTATGCTATACACTCATTAGTTGAATGATGATTTTAAATAATTAATTCGAAATTTTTTGATATATAATTGACAAAAAATAAAATTTTAAAAATTTTATTTTTTTTGTTTAAAAAAAAGATATTTAGTGGTTGAGGGTAATTATATAAGTAGGAGGTACAAATGACTTTAAATAAAGGTTTGTTAAATGAAATAGAAATATCAAATTATTTCAACAACAAAAAAATAAGCGATCTTAGTATTGATCACTTAGAATTTTTAGAAAAGTTATATGGTAAAGTTAATGGTGATTGTATAATAAAATCACAAATAGATTATAATAAATTTAAGCATGATATTATTATAACTGTTGATGGTACGAAAAAATATATTAGTATTAAAATGGGAGCAAAAAATTCTTTTCATTGTGAACCGTTATTTACATTCGAAAAATTTTTAAGAGAATGTAATATTAGCAATCAAACTATAAGAAAATATAAGCATTTTCATTATGGTTATGAAAATGGCTTGAAACTTAGTTCAAGTGAATTTAAAGAATTATACCAAAATGAAATAGATGATATTAATAAGGAGTTAAGTAATTCTGAATTCTTAATAAGAGCAGTAAATCGTTTTGTACTATGCGGTGGAAAAGATGAGAGATTAAAAATTGATGGATTATTTGTTGGAACTATATATAGTTTTATGTTTTTCACTTCTGATGAAGTTTTAAATTTATTAAAATTTCATTTATCAAAAATTAGTACAGGAGTTCATATATCTTCGCTTTTTATAACACCATTTTCAAGATGTTTAAATAATAATTCTAAATATTTACCAAATAGAGATATTGTGCAAATTAAATGGTACAATATTTTTGATGATTATATGTTGATGAAAATGAGTGAATCATTATCAAATAAATAAAGTGTATTAGTTCTTAAGGATAATCCAAGCAGACCAGTAGCTTCAACCAAAAAAAAACTGAGTAAACTCAGTTATTTTTTAATTGGAGCGGATAGGGGGAATCGAACCCCCGTGGTCTGCTTGGAAGGCAGAAGTTCTACCATTAAACTACATCCGCGTAAGAAAATTATAGCAAATAATAATTAATATTTCAAGTAAATTCTGCCTTTTTTTTAAGAAAAATTAAAAAAAACATACAAATTTGTATGTTTTTATATAATTATACCCATTTTTTTACTTCTTCAGCGTCATCTAAATGTATTTTTTTATGACCTATGATTTGATAATCTTCGTGTCCTTTACCTAAAATTAATAATATGTCGTTCTCATTTAACATGTCAATTCCATGTTTAATGGCATTACTTCTGTCGTGTATAACAGTATAATTATTTTCTGTAACACCATTTAAAATATCTTTCATTATGTTTTTTTCATCTTCAGTTCTAGGGTTATCATTTGTAAATATAACATAGTCACTTAGTTCAGATGCTATTTTTCCCATAATAGGTCTTTTCTTTGGATCTCTATCTCCTCCGCATCCTATTATCGTAATTACTTTATTTGTTTTTAAATCATTATAAGCTGTAATAACTTTTTCAACTGCATCTGGTGTATGTGCATAGTCAATAACCGCAAAACCTTGCTTAATTTTTATTGTTTCACATCTTCCTTTAGGTGGAGTTACTTGATTTGATATTTTTAATATTTCTTCAATTGTAAAACCCAGTGAATTAATTAAAGAAAGAGCCGTTAAATAATTGTATACATTGAATTTGCTTGTTAAATTAATTGTTGTGTTGTATTCTTTGTTATTATATATAAAATTTAAATTTATCTCTGCTGCAGTTATATTGAAATTTTTAATTTGATAATCTCCATTTAAGCCAAGAGTCTTTGCGTTTGATAATTTTTCTTTAAAATATTTACCATATTCATCGTCTGTGTTTACAATAAAATTCCCATTTGATTTTACATATTCTAAAATTTTTAATTTATCATTTAAATAATTATCCATTGTTAAGTGATAATCTAAATGATCTTGAGTTAGGTTTGTAAAAGCTCCAGCAGTAAGTTCTAATCCTGCGATTCTTTCAAATGCAAGGGCGTGAGAACTAACTTCCATAACTACATGAGTAGCACCTAATTTTTTGGCTTCGTATAATAAATTATATAAAGTTAAAATATCAGGAGTAGTATTTTCTAGTTCATAAGATTTATCTTTGTGATAAAATCCTATTGTTCCGATATAAGCTACATTTACATTTAATAATGATAACATTTGATATGTTAAGTAACATGATGTTGTTTTTCCATTAGTTCCTGTAACTCCTAGTATTGTTAAATCATTTAATTCTTTACTATATTCTTTAACTAATTGTGTTTTTAAGTAATTTTCCGCATTATCAACAATAATTTTTGGAATATGTGTTTCCACATCTTTTTCTATTATTATTTCTTTTGCTCCATTTTCTATAGCTTGATCTATGTAATCGTGACCATCAACAGTGTGTCCTTTTATGGCTACGAAAGTTTGTCCTGGAATTATTTTTCTTGAATCAGTTTCATATTTTATCATAGTGATTCCTCCTTATATCTATTATATTTATATTATGTAAAAAAAGCAATGTAATCTAGTAATTTGTGTACAATTATGATATTATTAATAATGTAGAAGGGTGATATAGTGACAGGTATTGGAAATGCTTTTGCCTATGATATAACAACTATTATGCCAAATAGCGAGGTTGTATTTAGGGGTAGTACATATCGAATTACATTATTAAGTGAAAGACTTATTAGATTTGAATATAGTAAATCTGGTACTTTTTATGATGAAAAAACTACTTTTGTAGCTAATAGAAATTTTCCTAAACCTGCATTTGATATCATTGACAATGATAAAAATTTATTTATAAGTACAAGATATTTTAAAATGAATTATACAAAAGAAAAAAGTTTTAAAGGTACTGCTTTTTCCCCAGAGGCAAATTTAAAAGTAGAATTATTAGGTACTGATAAAGTTTGGTATTACAATCATCCAGAAGCTAGAAATTTTAAAGGAAGTACTGTAAGTTTAGATGATGTGAATAATTCTTCTTTAAGTAAAGGTTTATATTCAGTAGATGGTTTTGTTTCGTTTGATGATTCAAATAACAATATAATAAATAAATCTGGATATATACAAAAAAAAGAAGAAGATAATATTGATTTGTATTTATTTATTTATAAAAAAGATTTTGGATTATGTTTGGCAGATTATTTTAATTTAACATCTCATCCCCCTTTATTACCAAAATATGCTTTAGGTATTTGGTGGAATAGAGATAGAATATATAATTCTAATGATGTTCTTAAAATGTCTAAATTATTTAATAAATATGATATCCCATTTTCTGTTATGTTATTAAGTGAATTTTGGCATACTAAAAATCCTAAAGATTACAATTTACACAAAACTGGTTATACTTTTGATCCGGCATTATTTCCTAACCCTAAAGAATTAGTAAAAACTTTACATAATCAAAATGTGCATTTAGGAATTAATTTAGATCCAGGTGAAGGTGTAACTACAATTGATCCAGCTTATTCAGATTTTGCAAAAAACTTTGTTATTGATAATAAAAAAAATATTCCACTATATATATATGATGTTGATTTTATTAATAAATTTATGAGTTCACTTATCAATCCTCTAAATGAAATAGTAGACTTTTTTTGGGTAGATTATTTGGGTGATAAAAACATTCTTAATATTTTAAATTATTATTTATTTAATAGTTTTAAAAGTACAAATGATAAAAGACCTTTAATTATGTCTAGAAATGCAAATGTAGCGGCTCATAAATATGGAATTCATTATTCTGGAGAAACTATAGTGGATTTTAAAACACTTAATTATTTACCTTGGTTTAATTCTACTGCAAGTAATATAGGTCTTTCTTGGTGGAGTCACGATGTTGGTGGTTTTAAAGGCGGTATTGAAGATAGTGAATTATACTCTAGATATGTTCAATACTCGTGTTTTAGTCCTATATTTAGGTTTAGTGCTAAAAGAGGACCATATTATAAAAGAGAACCTTGGCTTTGGGATGCAAAAACCTTAACTATAGTAAAAAAATATTGTCATTTGCGTTATAAATTAATTCCTTATTTGTATTCTGAAAATTATAAATATCATAAAACAGGAATACCTTTATCGCAACCACTTTATTATATTACTCCAGAAGTTTATGACGAACCACTTTATAAAAATGAATATTACTTTGGTTCTGAGTTTTTAATCGCACCAATAACAAAACCTAGAAATTTAGTAATGAATAGGTCAGTAGAAAGAATATTTTTACCTGAAGGTGTATGGTATGATTTTGAAACTGGTAAAAAATTCATTGGTAATAAAAGATATGTAACATTTTTCAAAGAAGAAAGTTTTCCTGCTTTTGTAAAAGCTGGAGCAATAGTTCCTTTAAGTGTTTTGCCAGAAAATAAAAATGATATATCAAATCCTAAAAATTTAGAAATAAATATATTTCCTGGTAAAAGTAATAGTTATAATTTATATGAAGATGATGGAATTAGTAATTCTCATGAAAATGGTGAATATCATATAACTTCAATTGATTATAATTATATGGCTAATAATTATACCGTAATTATTAGACCTCTAGAAGGTAAATCTGGTGTTATACCAGCTTTAAGAAACTATATGATTAAATTTAGAAATACTAAAGAAGCAAGTAATGTCTCTGTTTTTATTAATGGTGATAAAGCAACAAATAAAATAGAAAAATCTTTTGATGATGTAGATTTTACAATAAAAATATATGATGTTGATGTAACTAAACAATTAACTATCAATTGTAAAGGTAGTGATATTGAAATTAATACTTCGCGTATTATAAATGAAGACATTAATTTAATTATTCATGATTTGAAAATAAATACAGACTTGAAAGAAAAAATAGCTAATATTATATTTAGTAAATATTCAATTAAGAAAAAAAGAATAGAAATAAGAAAATTAAGAAAAGATAAACTTGATTATAAATTTATCAATATGTTCCTTAATTTACTTGAATTTATGGCTGATATATAATATAATATTTTTAAGCAAAAGAAAAAAGAGTAGTAAATTTATTAATCTTTATAGAGAGTTAATGTTTGGTGGAAATTAACAAGTGTATAATATTGAACTTGCTTTTGGATGTGTTGGGGTAATTTCCTTATCAATTTAAAGAAAAAAATAAGGTGGTACCGCGATATATTCGCCCTTTAGTTACCATCTTTTTATTTTAAAGAAAAGAGGATTATATGAATTATTTAGACCTATATATTTTATTTTATTTAATTATATTTTTAGCAATATTTTTATTAGATTATTTTTTAATGTTGAAGCCAAAATTAAAAATGTTATCTGGAAGCAAAAAAACTAAAAAAGGAAAAAATGTATCTATTATGGAAATAGAATACTTATCCATGAAATTCAAACTGGATAAAAATAAATTACTAGTAAAATGGGTGCTTTTATGGATTGCATTTGCAAATGCTATAATTATTACTGTTGTGTCTTGTGTAGTTTCATTTGTACCAGCGCATATAGTAGTCCAATTTTTAATAGGTTTTGTAATATTAATGGGCTTAATATATAGTTTATATGAATTATTAGGTAGGTATTTTATTAAGAAAGGATTGAAATAATATGAATTTTACAGATATAGAGAAAAAATGGCAAAATATATGGAAAGAAGAAAAATATTTTGAGGCAAAAAATGATAGTAATAGAGAAAAATATTATATACTAGTTGAATTTCCTTATCCATCAGGAGCAGGCTTACATGTTGGTCATGTTAAAAGTTATAGTGCACTTGATTCAATGGCTAGAATGAAACGTATGCAAGGATATAATGTTTTATTTCCTATGGGTTGGGATGCTTTTGGTTTGCCAGCTGAACAGTATGCGATAAAAAATAAAATTCATCCTTCAATAGCTGTTAAAGAAAATGTTGATGTATTTAAAAAACAATTAGAAAAAGTTGGTTTATCTTTTGATTGGTCTAGAGAATTTTCTACAACAGATCCTGAATATTATAAATGGACTCAGTGGCAATTTTTAAAATTTGTAGAACATGATATGGCTTATAAGGGAACAAAAGAAATTAATTGGTGTGAAAGTTGTAGAATTGGCTTATCTAATGAAGAAGCAGAAGGTAATGTTTGCGAAAGATGTGGTAATCCTGTTGTGAAAAAAGAAAAAGAACAATGGATACTTAAAATGAGTGAGTATGCTGATAAATTATTAAATGGTTTGGATGATACTGACTTTGCTTCACGTATTAAAACTGCACAAGTTAACTGGATAGGAAAAAGTGTTGGTGCAGAAGTTAATTTTAAAATAGATAATGAAGATGATTTTATAAAAGTATTTACAACAAGACCAGATACTTTGTTTGGAGCAACATTTATGGTTATTTCTCCAGAACATGAATACTTAAAAAAATATGAATCTAAAATAAATAATTTAGATGAAGTTAAAGAATATCAAAAAGCTGCTAGATCAAAAACTGAAATTGAAAGAACTGATGCAACTAAAGAAAAAACTGGTGTTAAACTTGATGGAATAAGTTGTATAAATCCTGTTAATAATGAAGAAGTTGAAGTTTGGATATCTGATTATGTTCTAGCTAATTACGGTACTGGAGCAATTATGGCGGTACCAGCGCATGATGAAAGAGATTATGAATTTGCTAAAAAATTTAATATTCCTATAGTCGAGGTTATCGAGGGTGGAGATATCACTAGTGAAGCTTATGTTGGTGATGGAAAACATATTAATTCAGATTTTTTAAATGGGCTTAATAAAGAAGAAGCAATTAATAAAATAACTGAATTTTTAGAATCAAAAAAACTTGGTAATGGTAAAGTAAACTATAAATTACAAGACTGGATATTTTCAAGACAAAGATTTTGGGGTGAACCAATACCTATGATTCATTGTGATGATTGTGGATGGGTTAAAGTTCCTGAAAAAGATCTTCCAGTAATGCTTCCTGAAGTAACAAGTTATGAACCTACTGAAAATGGTGAAAGTCCGCTTGCAAATATTCCAGAGTGGTATAATACTAAATGTCCGGTATGTGGAAAAGGTGCTAAAAGAGAAACTGATACTATGCCTAACTGGGCAGGATCAAGTTGGTATTACTTAAGATATATGGATCCTAAAAATGATACTGAATTTGTATCAAAAGAAGCTTTAAAATATTGGAATATGGTAGATTATTATAATGGTGGTATGGAGCATGCTACTAGACATTTGCTTTATGCTAGATTTTGGCATAGATTTATGTATGATAATGGATATATATCATATCCTGAACCATTTAAAAAGCGTGTTGCTCATGGTATGATTTTAGGTGCTAATAATGAAAAAATGAGTAAGAGTAAAGGTAATGTAATTAATCCTGATGATATGATTAATGTATATGGAGCAGATGCTCTTAGAACATATGAACTTTTTATAGGGGATTATGAAAAAGATTCTTCTTGGAATGATAATGGACTTAAAGGTTGTAAAAGATTTTTAGATAAAGTTTATAGAATTAAAGATAAAATTGTTGATGGAAATGATTATTCTAAAAATTTAGAAACATTAATTCATAAAACTATAAAAAAAGTAGGTTATGATTTAATAAATACCAGTTATAATACAGCTGTTTCAAGTTTAATGATCTTAACAAATGAATTTGATTCAAAAGACAGTATTACTAAAAAAGATTATGAAACATTATTAACTTTACTTCATCCAATAGCACCACATATAACTGAAGAATTAAATGAATGTATTGGAAATGATAAACATTTAGCATCATATTCTTGGCCTATATATGAAGAAGAAAAAACAGTAGATGATACAATTAGTATAGGTGTTCAAGTTAATGGTAAACTAAGAAGTACTATTGAGATAAAAAAAGATATGAATAAAGAAGATATACTTAAAATAGTATATGAAGATGATAATATTAAAAAGTATACTGAATCTGGAAGTGTTATAAAAGAAATAGTTGTTCCGGGTAAAATAGTAAACATAGTAGTAAAGTAGGAAATATGAATGAAGTAATAATGCCTAAACATGTAGCTATAATAATGGATGGCAATGGTAGATGGGCAACTGAGCGTGGACTTAAAAGAAGTGCAGGACATGCACAAGGTAATAAAACTTTAAGAAAATTATCCGAATATATCTTAAATAAAGGAATAGATGTACTAAGTGTATTTGCTTTTTCAACAGAAAATTTTAAAAGAAGTGAAGAAGAAGTTGAATTTTTAATGGATTTGTTTGTTAAAAAATTTAAATCAGAGAAAAATTATTTTAATAAAAAGAATATTAAAGTTGTTTTTTCTGGTAGAAAAGAACCACTACGAAAAGATGTTTTAGATGCAATGGAAGAACTAACTATTAGTACTAGTAATAACACTGGTGGTATATTTAATATATGTTTAAATTATGGTGGACAAGCTGAAATAATAGATGCTGCTAAAAAGATAGCATTAGATATAAATAATTTTAAAGAAGAAGATTTTTCTAAATATTTATATAACGATTTACCTCCGATAGATTTACTTATAAGAACTAGCGGAGAAGAAAGAATTAGTAACTTTATGCTTTTTCAAGCAGCTTATGCAGAATTTTATTTTCCCAAAACTTATTTTCCTGACTTTGATGAAAAAGAATTTGACAAAGCTCTGGAAGTTTATTTTAAAAGAAATAGAAGATTTGGTGATATAAAAAAATGATTTTGAAATTCAAAATCTTTTTTTTGACAAAATATTTTAGCATTTAAGAATACAATTATATTGGTGATAAGATGAAAGTTAAATTATTTGATGAAATGCATGAAAAGGACTTAGAAAAAGCAATAAATAACTTTTTAATTGAGCTTGATGGTGATATAATAGATATCAAGTATCAAGTTGCAATTGGTATTTCAGGTGAAGAACAAATATATTGTTTTAGTGCGATGATTATTTATAATTAAACCATATACATATCATTGACATTTGAAGTTAAATCTTCAGTGGCTAAAGTACTATTTTGTTCAAGTCTAGCTATTCTATGTTCAAGTCTATTAACTTGTCTTTCTAATTTTGCTACTTTAATTTCTAAATCTTGATTAGTATTCATATTAGGCATTGGGGGCATCATGTTAGGATTTACAGGTCCTGCTTGAAAACTAGAATTAGCTGAAATATTTGGCATCATGCCATTGGCGGGATACATCATATTTTGATTAGGTATATTGTTTTGATATGCAGTTTGATTATAACTTGCATAATCTGTTTCATTAAAAAATGAAGATCTGTTTTTTTTCATTTTTATTCCTCCTAATTCATTATATGTAAAATAGAAAGTTGTGATAATATGAGAATGAGAAATCCTAAAAATAAAGATGAAGTTTTAAACAATTGTAATTTTTATTATAATGAAAGCAATATGTTTTCTGATGATAAAGAATTACATTTAGAAATTGGAATGGGTAAAGGTAATTTTGTAATGGGAATGGCTGATACTTATAATAATATAAATTTTATAGGTATGGAAAAATATTCTGCAGTTGCAAGTATAGCTATAAAAAAAATGAGTGATGATAATATTACTAATTTAAAAGTTATGGTTATGGATGTAGTTAATAGTGTAGATTTACTTGAAGGTAAGATTGATAAAATTTATTTAAATTTTTCTGATCCTTGGCCAAAAGATAGACACGCTAAAAGAAGACTTACTCATGAAAATCAATTAAAAGTTTATGATAAATTATTTAAAGGTAAGAAAATAATCGAAATGAAAACTGATAATGATAGCTTGTTTGAATATTCTTTAGAATCTTTAAAATGTTATGGATATGATATTGTAGATTGTAGTTATGATTTGCATAGCACTGATAAATTTAATATAATGACTGAGTATGAAGAAAAGTTTTCAAATCAGGGTGTAAAAATAAAATATTTATTAGCTATTAAAAATTAGAAATCTTTTAGATTTCTTTTTTAGTGCTTAATTTTATTAATATTTATAATTGAAGATTATATCAAATATATGATTTACAAATAAGGACGTTAGAAAAATTGTGCCATTAAAAATGGTTAAAATTTAACTAATGTTAAATTTTATAGTTATATATAAGTATTTTGACATAGCTGAATTTTTAAATAAAATTCTATTAAATATATACTTCCTTGTGTTTTAAATGTATAAAGCAAACAAATCATTTTATTTTTATCTTTTTTTTGATATAATATTTAGTATGAGGAGAATGTTATGAAAAAGCATTTATTATTATTATTACTAATTCTTATAATTGTAACTGGTTGTGAGAGTGTTTCTAATTTAGAACTAAATGAAACATTAAATGTTTTAACATTTGAAGAAAATAGATCAAATATATATAGAGTTGGTTATAAATATTATTTACCAGTAGGTATGCAAAATGATGATAATTTAATATATAATGAAGTTATAACAAATAACAAATATAACTTCTATTTGTATGTAGATGTAATTAGTTATATGAATAAAACTGAGAATCTATATAATGAAAATGAAGAGTCATATTATTCTGAAAAATTTGAATATGATAGTAAATTTGGCTATTTAGAGATTAATTTATCTGAAAATGATAAATATTTAATTGAAATTATGTATAATTATGCTAAAATAGAAGTAATGGTAGATGAGAGTGATATTAATGAAAGTATTATTTATGCCAGTAATGTATTAAAAAGTATTAAATATAGTGATAAAGTTATAGAAAATATATTGGGTGATAATGTGCTTAACTTTACTGAAGAAGAGTACAATATATTTAACACTACAACTAATGATAGTTCTTATTTAAATTATGACTATGATTATGTAGAACCTGAAGATATAATATATGATCAGGATCAAATTAACTAGAGAGGATTGGGAATATGAGTTTATTTAAAAAAATAAAAGATATTTTATTTGATGAAGAAGAAGTTCAAACTTCTAAAAAAGAAGTTAAGGAGGAAGTTGAACAGGCTTACGAACGACCTAAAAAAGAAGAAGTTGTTAAACCACTGGAAGTAGAAAAAAAATATGATCATTCTCCTGTAGTTGAACGTGAAAAAGTAAGTGATAGAGAAGTATATAAAAATGAAAATACTTTTCCTTTTCCTGATTTTGATGAAGATGAATTTGATAATAATTTATCAAATCCTATTCCAATGAGATCTAAACCTGTAGAAGTAGAAAGAACTCCGGTTAATCCTACTAATAATAGACCTACTAATGTTATGGAATATGAAAGACAAAAGAAAGTAGAGAAAAGAACTGAATATACACATCATCAAAAAATAGAAACTACAACTACTAGTGATAGAAAAAAATTTAGACCTTCTCCGATAATATCTCCAGTATATGGTGTATTAAATGAAGATTATAAGCCTGAAGATATTAAAAGTAAAGTTGAATATGATACTGATAAAGTTGATGTTGATAGTGTACGAAGAAAAGCATTTGGTGAAAAAGTAAGTCCAGTAGTAGCTCCTAAAGAAGATGTGGTTAAATCTGTATATCATGAAGAAACACCGACATCATCATACTATGAAGAAACTGAAACAGTAACTACAACTTTTCCAGAGTATGAAAAGAAAGAAAAAGTTAAAACTATAGATGAGCTACTTGAAGATACTTCTGATATTAAAATAGATTTAGAAAAAGAATTTGAAATAACAGAAGAAATTAATGTTCCTGATTTAGATGTTAAACCTAAAGCTAAAAAAGAACCTATTATAGATGATTTTGATGAAACTGATACACTTGAAAATGATTTGTTTGATTTAATAGATTCTATGTATGAAAGTAGAGAGGAAGAATAAAAATGGATATTATGACAGTGTTGCCTATGATTATATATATATTAATAATAATATTTTTAATAGTGGGTATTATATTAGGTATAAAAACTATTATTACTATGAATAAAGTAGAAAAAATAGTTGATAATGTAAATGAAAAAATTGAATCGTTGAACCCTATTTTTAATTTGATGGATTTTGCTACTGATAGAATATCTAGCTTTTCTGACAGTATATTAGAATTTTTTACAGGGTTTGTGGGAAAATTGTTTACTAAAGGAAAAAAAGGAAAGGAAATAGATAATGAGTAAAAATGGTGGAGGAAAGTTTTTATTAGGAGCTTTAATTGGAGTTGGAATTGGAATGCTTTTAGCACCTAAATCTGGTAAAGAACTAAGAAAAGATTTGAAAGTTAAAATTGATGAATTAATAGAAAAAGTAAAAGAAATGGATATTTTACCTGAATTTAATAATAGTATTGAAAAACAATTAAAAAAGATTGAGAAAGATATTGAAATGCTAGAAAAGGAAACTATTTTAAAACTTGCTAAAGAAAAAGTTGTAGAAATAGAAAATAAATTAACTGATATTGCTGTTAAGTTAGAAGAACTTGATAATGATGAAGTTAAGTTTATATTTGAAGATATAAAAAGAAAAGCTGGTAAAGTTACTAAAAATACTATTAAAAAATTAGAAAATGCTGAATAAAGCATTTTTTTCATATGTTTATCACATATTTGATATAATATATTTAAGAAGGAAGTG